>JAYZBK010000226.1:0-6411 GCA_036339295.1 Planctomycetota bacterium | reverse complement strand
GGCCCGACGCGCAGCCGGCACGTCGAGCGGCACCCCGAACCTCGTCGGATCGGCTCGATCGAGCAGGAGGTTCACGTCGGTCACCGTGAGGGGGCCGCCCGCGCCGTAGCACGCGGGCCCCGGATCGGCGCCGGCGGATTCGGGGCCGACTTCCAGTCGCCCCTCCACGACCCGGCAGATCGATCCACCTCCGGCCGCGACCGTGTGCAGATCGACGCTCGGGATCCTCACCTCCGCGTCACCCACGCGGCCACCGTCCTTGAGGTCGACGCGACCATCCGCGCGAGCGACGTCCGTGCTCGTCCCGCCCATGTCGAATCCGACGAATCGTGCGGCGCCGATCGACCGCGCCGCCTCGAACGCCCCGACGACGCCGGCCGCCGGGCCACTGAGCAGCGTCTCCGCCGGCCGAAGCTCCGACGCGTCGACGAGTCCGCCTCCGCTGCTCATCGCGAGCACGACGTCGCGGGACCGGGAGGCGACCCCGCCCAGCCCGAGATCCTCGAGGAACCGGCGAATGACCGGGGCGAGGGCCGCATCCGCGATGGTGGTCCGCATCCGGGGAACGAGTCGGATCTCCGGCGAGACCGCGGCGCCCGCGGAGATCCGCAGCCCCGGCAGCCGGGCCGCCAGCCGATCCGCGAGCTCGAGTTCCAGAGACGGATCCCGCCACGAGTGGAGCAGGCACACCGCCACGCCGTCCACGCCGTGCGCGACCGCCGACTCCTCGATGCGATCGAGGAGCCGGTCGAGGTCGACGTCGTCGAGCCCTTCACCGCTCGCGTCCACGTGCCGGGGCATGCCGAGCGTGGCCGCGGGCAGGAGACGAGGCGGTCGGACGTCGAGATCGAAGAGGTCCGGCCGCGACTGGTCGCCGATCACCGGCAGGTCCTCGAACCCGTTGGTCGTGACCAGCAGCACTCGTCCGGTCGAGCGGGTGAGCAGGGCGTTGGTTCCCCGCGTCGTCGCGACCCGGAGCTCGATCGGGGGAAGCGGCGATCCGATCGGAACGCCGCAGAGCAGGTGCATGGCGAGCCTCGGAGCGTCCATCGCCGGGTCGACCTCGACGAGGTCGCCGTCGGCCGCAAGCCCGACGCCGGGCTCCAACCTGCCCCCCTCGCCGAGACGCCCGAGGGGGGCGTCGCCGGGAAGTCCGCGGACCTCGGCCCCGGACAGCAGCGACGGCGCCGCCGACCCGTCGGCCAGGACGACGAGCCCGTCTCGAACCCGGCCACGAACCCGACCACTCGAGAGAACCTTCCGTCGACTCGCGACGCCGCTCGGATCGATCGCGAGGGCGTCCGTGAAGGTCCCACCCGTGTCTATGCGGACCTTCCAGCGGTGTTCCGCGGGGGAATTGAGTGCATCCGACGACTCCATGACCGATGGAGGATACGGGGGTCGACGACCGGCTACCCTAGACAGTCGATCCGCCGCGGAGCCCGTCATGCCGATCTCCAAGTCCGTGTTCACCCTCGCCGCCGTCCCGCTCGCCATCGCGGGCTACGTCACCGTCATGGGGACGACCGGCGCGTGCCCGACGTGCGAGGCGATCGTCTCGACCGTCACCGGGGCAGGGACTCCGGCGAGTTCCACGGAGATCGTCGCGGAGCAACCCGCCACGACCGACGACGTCCGGCCCGAGGCCGGCGGGATGTTCGCCATCCCCGTGGTGGATCTCGACGGCGACACGACCACCCTCGCCGCGTTCGCCGGACGCCCGATGCTCATCGAGGTGTGGGCGACGTGGTGCGGCCCGTGCCGACGGGTCCGATCCGTCATCAGGGAACACCAGGCCGAGCTCGAGTCGGTCGCCACGCTCGTCGGCGTGAGCGTCGACCAGGGCGGTGCCTCCACGGTCAAGGGCTACCTCGCGAAGTCGCCGAGCCCCGGGATGCACGAATTCATGGTGACCCCCGAGTTCCGCGCGGCGATCGCCCCGCTCGATCGCCAGAACACGATCCCGAAGCTGATCTACGTCGGGCCGGACGGACGGATCGCGAACCTCTCCTACGGGGTGAGCTCCGCCGACTTCATGACCGGCCTTCTTCGCAACCTCGGCGCCGCCGACGCGGGTTGACGCGTGCCCCGCCCCCTCGACCTCGCCTACCTCACCGCCGCCCTCGCGACGAGCCCGATCTGGATCACCAGGATGATCCGGACCGGCAAGCATCGCACCGACTGGCCGGGCCGCTTCGGACGAGGCGATCGCCTTCCCGAGACGGAGCGGCCCCGGGTGCTTCTCCACGCCGTGTCGGTCGGGGAGGTCAACGCGACCGACCTGCTGGTCGACGACCTCCGACGAGGCGACCCCGCGATCGAGCCCGTGATCGCGACCATGACCGACACGGGATTCGAACGGGCCGAACGGCTCTTCGCCGATCGGTGCCCGGTGGTCCGGTTCCCCTTCGACTCCAGCGGCGCCGTCCGGCGGCTGCTCGATCGCGTCCGGCCCGACGCGGTCGGGCTCGTCGAGCTCGAGGTCTGGCCGAACTTCCTCGCGGAGTGCCGGCGACGCGACATTCCAGTCGCCGTGGTCAACGGCCGCCTGAGCGAACGGAGCTTCGGTCGATACCGTCGGCTCGGGCCGATCGCCCGGCCGCTCTTCCGACCGCTCGCCGCGGTCGCGGCCCAGGACGAGACCTACGCCGGTCGGTTCCGCGCCGTGGGGGTGGATCCCGATCGAATCACGGTGACCGGCAGCATGAAGTGGGACACCGCGCGGATCGCCGACTCGGTCGACGGGGCGGACGCCCTCGCCGAGGCGATGGGCATCGACCGGACGCGACCACTGGTCGTCGCGGGGAGCACCGCCCCCGGGGAGCACCGACTCATCCGGGACGCGATCCCCGAAGGCGTCCAACTCCTCTGCGCCCCCCGGAAGCCCGAGTGGTTCGACGAAGCCGCCCGGGATCTCGAGGGCTGCGCCCGCCGGAGCCGAGGCGACCGAGGGTCGAGGACCGACCGGTTCCTCCTCGACACGATCGGCGAGCTTCGGGCGGCCTACGGACTGGCCGACCTGGTGGTCGTCGGGCGGACGTTCGTCGATCTCGGCGGCAGCGACATGATCGAACCGGTCGCACTCGGGCGGCCCACGCTCATCGGACCGGACACGACGCACTTCCAGGTGATCGCCGGCGACCTCGAGGAGGCGGGCGGGCTCCGGCGTTGCGAACCCGACGAACTGGGCGACGCGATCCGGTCGCTGCACGCCGCTCCGGAAGCCCCCGCCGGGCTTGCGACCCCGGGCCGCCCGCTGATCCGCGCCCGACAGGGCGCGACCGCCGCCCTCGGCGATCTCCTTCGATCGCTCGCCGCTCGCGCCGATGCCACGACCGCCGCGGGAACCTCCGCGTGACCACCCCGGACCCAGAGGCCGGCGGCGGTCCCATCGCCGAGGACCGACTCCACGCCCGGTTCCGCGCCAGCGGCGCCGAACTGCCGGCAAGCGTGCTCATCGGGCCCGGGGACGACATGGGCCTGGTCGACCATTCGGGACCGCTGCTGGTCGCGGCCGACCAGGTCGTCCTCGGCCGACACGTGCGCCCGGACGAGCAGGGGTTCGCCGTCGGGCGGAAGGCGGTGCTGCGAAACCTGAGCGACGTCGCGGCGATGGCGGCCACGCCGGTCGCGATGGTGGCGACCGCGACCCTCGGACCGGGTCACGACGAACGGTGGGCGACGGAGCTTCATCGCGGCCTGCACGAGACCGGGCTCCAGTGGAAGACGCCGCTCGTCGGCGGGGACCTCGCGACCCACGGCATCCACGAAGGCCCCACCGTGGTCTCGGTCACCGTGCTCGCCTCGCCGCACCAGGCGACCGGGCGCGTGGTCACCCGGGATGGCGGCCGCCCCGGCGACCTCCTCGTGGTCACCGGCGCCCTCGGCGGCTCGCTCGCCGAGGATGGCGGCGGTCGACACCTCGACTTCCCTCCTCGAATCCGCGAGGCCTCGGCGCTCCTCGACGGACTCGACCGCGAGCTCCGGGCCATGATCGACCTGAGCGACGGACTCGCCCGGGACGCCTCGAGACTCGCGGCCGCCGGCGGACTGGTCGCCCGGCTCGATCCCGCCGCGATCCCCACCAATCCCGGCTGCGACTGGCGGCGGGCGATCGGCGACGGGGAGGACTACGAACTGCTGGCCGCGATCGGATGCCCGCCCCCGGAACGCGTGATGGACGTCCCCCTCACCGTCGTCGGCCGACTCGAGGAGCCCTCCCCGACCCTCTCGCCCGGGGCGGTGGTGGTGGGGGAGGGGACCGACGCCCCGAGGGTCGACCACCTGGGCTGGGAACACCGGGGCGACGATGCCTCGAAGGCGGATGGGGGCCGTAGACTCGGGTGATGGCCACGCCCTCCCATCTCGTCCGAGTGCACTGCCAGGATGCCGATGCGACCGAACGCCTCGGCGAGATCCTCGGAGAGACGGTCGTGCCTCCGTGCGTGATCGCCCTCGAAGGGGACCTCGGGGCCGGGAAGACCTGCCTTGTCCGCGGCCTCGCCCGCGGCCTGGGCCTCGACGACCGGGCCGTCTCCAGCCCGACGTTCGTCATGCACGTCGAGCACCTGCCCGTCGGAGGCTCGGGGACCGCATTGAGCCATCTCGACGCCTACCGACTCGCCGACCTCGAGGAACTCGAGTCGATCGGCTTCGAGGAGCTGGTGGCGGACGAGGATCGGCTGGTCGCCGTCGAATGGGCGAGTCGCATCGCGACGACGCTTCCCGAGGGTCGCATCGACCTCCGGATCGACATTCGCGGCGCAGACGTCCGGGCCGTGACCGTGCTCGACGGCCGCTCCGACGAGGCACAGAGAGCCCGCCTCCGCGACGCCTTCGAGGCGAGGGCGGAGACCTTCTGCATGAAGATCGACGATGCGCGAACGTGCCCGACCTGCGAGACGACCATCGAGGAGACCGACCATCGCCCGTTCTGCTCGAAGCGATGCCGACTCGTCGACCTCGAAGGCTGGTTCGGCGGCCAGTACACCATCAGTCGCCCCCTCGACGCCAGCGACCTCCTCGACGACTGATCCCATGCGGAGCCATGCCATGAACACCACGAGACTCCGATCCGCCAGGCTCCTCCCGATCGTCCTCTCGCTCCTCGCCATCCCCGTGGCGGCGGCCGAGCCTCCTTCGAAGACGGTCGATCCGGTCGCGACGCCGCAGGCCGTCGACACCGACGCGCTGCTCGCCCTCGCGCGGGAGGACGGGCCCCACGAGGTCGCGCGACTCCGGTCACGGGACGGCCTGCGCAACGGTCCCGACTATCGCGGGGGCACGATCCACTATCCGACGTCGCTGGAGGGGCCGCTTCCGATCGTCGTGATCTGCCCCGGCTTCATGGCCTCCGAAGGATCGGTCCGGTCCTGGGGCCCGTTCCTCGCCTCGCACGGGATCGTCGCGATGACCATCGGCACGAACTCGCCGCGGGATCGGCCGTTCGACCGCGGGCGTGCCCTGCTGGACGGCCTCGAAACGGCCCGCGCGGAGAACACCCGCGAGGGCTCGCCCCTGAAGGGCCGGATCGCGGTCGATCGCGGCGCGGTCGCCGGCTGGTCGATGGGCGGAGGCGGTGCGCAGCACGCCGCCGTGAAGGACCCGACGCTCAAGGCCGCGGTCGCCTTCGTTCCCTGGCAACCGGGATACCGATTCGATCACGAGGTCCCCGTGCTGATCCTCGGCGGCTCGCGCGATTCGACCGCGTCGACCCGGGCGAATGCCCGGCCGCACTTCGAGGGCGTCGACGACGACGTGCCGAAGCTGCTCTACGAGATCGAGGGAGGCAACCACATGCTCCCGAGCGATCCTGGCAACCATGGAGGCGACGTCGGGGCGTGGACCCTCGCCTGGCTCAAGGTGTACCTCGAGGGCGACGAACGCTACCGGGGGATCCTCGAACGCCGACCGAAGACCGCGAGCATCTACGACGCGTCGTTCCCCGACGCGGAGGCGCCGGTCAGTCCTCGTCCTCCATCGGATCGACCGGCGTCGTCTCCGACTCCGGACTGACCGCGAAGACCTGGAAGCGGTGACCGACGGGCTCCCAGCCCAGCTCCTCGCAGATCCGGTTGCGCAGCGCCTCGAGCTCCGGGCTCTTGAAGTCGATCGTGCGCCCGGTGCGCATGCAGATCATGACGTCGCGCGGTTCCTTGCCGTAGATCAGCTGGAAGTGCGACTGCTTGCTGTCGAAGAGGGCCTGCGTGATGATCCCCGCCTCCTGGAGGAGCTTCAGGGTTCGATACACCGTCGCCTTCGAGACCTTCTGTCCCTGTCGCCGCAGATCGAGGAGGAGCTCCTCCGCCTCGAATGGACCTTCCTGCTCGATGATCCCCTGGAGGATCTCCGCCCGCCCCACGGTGTACTTGAGGCCCTGGGTCTTCAGGTAGCGACGAAAAACCGAACAAA
>JAYZBK010000225.1:0-46518 GCA_036339295.1 Planctomycetota bacterium | reverse complement strand
GCTGGCCGTCGCGGGTGGAGTGCTCGCGGCGAACCGGCTTCATCTCGACGCCGACACCAACCACCTGATCGCCGAGGATCGGCCCTTCATGGAGCCGTTCCTGGGATGGCTCGACGAGTTCGGGGACCTCGAGTACCTGTTCGTGGTCGTGGACCCGAAGGGGGACGACGCGGCGGCGGACGCGGCCGTGCGGGAACTCGTCCCACGCCTGCGGGAGGTCCCGGGCGTGCCCGAGGTGCACGGCTGGGTGTCGGTCGAGGAGCAATGGCGACTCGCACCCCGGGGCATGCCCGCGGAGGATCTCTCCGAGCTGGTGGCCGGCGGCGAGGCGCTCGCCCTCCTCGCGAGCGAGGCCGACGCCGGACTCGTCCTCGACCGCGGACTCGACCACCTCGACCGCCTCTCGGGGTTCGGGGCGATCTCCCTCTCGGACGACGAGCGGCGAAGCCTCGGCACCAACGGGATCCTCCTCGTCGAGTCGATCGCCGCCTCGACCGTCCCGGGGATCGACGACCTCGCCGCCCCGGGTCCCGATTCGCTCGGTTCCCCGCGGACCGAGGAGTTCCTCGTCAACCCCGACGGCTCGCTTCGTTTCATCGAGGTGCTTCCACGCAAGGACTTCGGACGACTCGACGCCATCGCCGAGCCGCTCGCGCAGATCCGCCGGGTGATGCGGGACGTCGAGTCCCGCCACCCCACGATCGAGATCGGGATCACGGGCAAGCCCGTGCTCCAGGCGGACGAACTGGCGACGAGCGACGCCGACATGACCCGATGCGCCACCGGGGCGTTCCTCGTGATCGCGGTCATGTTCACCTGGGTGTTCCGCGGCGTGCGCCGCCCCCTGCTGATCGTGCTGGCGTTCGCCTGCGCCTTCGGCTGGACCTACGGGGCGGCGACGCTGCTGGTGGGCCGACTCAATCTCCTCTCGATCGTGTTCATGCTGGTGCTCGTCGGCGTCGGCCTCGACTACGGCGTGCACGTCGTGTCGCGATGGATCGCCGCCCGTCGGACGCTCGACGTCGAGGCGTCCGTCCGCGACGTGCTGGCGACCGCGGGCGTCGGCAATCTCTACGGCGCGGCCACCAGCGCCGGCGTCTTCCTGCTCGGACTCGCGACGGACTTCGGCGGGTTGAGGGAGCTCGGACTGATCGCCGGCACGGGGCTGCTCCTCTGCATGGTCGCCATGGTCGTCGTGCTTCCCGCCCTGCTCGTCCTGCTCGACCGCCGAGTGCCCCCCCCGCTCGAGGCGGACGACGACTCGTCCCCGGCCGTCCGGTCGCAACCCGGTCGAACCGGACTCGTGGTCGTGATCATCGCGACGATCGTCTCCTCCGGCCTCGGCTGGATCGCGGTGAAGTTCGCCCGATTCGAGGAGAACCTCCTCGAGCTCCAGGCCGTTGGACTCGAGAGCGTCGAGTGGGAGCATCGGGTCCTCGCCGACTCCACGAGCGCCTCGTGGTTCGCCGCCTCGATCGTCGATTCGATCGCGGAGGTCGAGCGCGTCACGGAGGCCGCCGAGGCGTCGACCGAGGTCGGTGCCGTCCGCAGCGTGCTCGACCTCGTCCAGCGTCCCTCGGCCGAACGGGATCGCGACCGTGCCGCGCTCGCGGCGGCCGTCGACGCCGACCCAGGCGACCTCGCGCCCGGCACGCCCATCGACGCTCGACGGCTCCGGACCGCGGCCGGCCGGGTTCGATCGCTCGCCGGCCTCGCCCGCGACATCGACCCCGGCGCGGCGGATCGCCTTGCGGGGATCGAGGCACGACTGACGGCGCTGGCCCGGGGCCTCGACGAATCGCCGGCATCGGCCGACGCGGTGACGGTCGCGATCGACGCGGCCCGGCGTCGAGCTCGTGCCGCCGTGCTGGCGATGCGGGACGGGGCGACCACCGGTCTTCGCGAGGCCCTGCCCGGGGCCGTGCGGGCCCGCCTCGTGGCACCCTCCGGGAGGTTCATGGTGTCGCTCGTTCCCGCGAACGACGTCTGGTCGCCCGAACCCATGGCCCGATTCGTCACGGCGATCCGCGCGATCGATCCCGACGTGACGGGCGTGCCGATCACGCAGTACGAGTCGCTCCGGGACATGCGACGCGCCTTCCTGACGATGGCGATCCTCTCGACCGGACTCGTCCTCGTCCTCGTGGCGATCGACTTCCGCCGCGTCCGACCGGTCCTCGTCGCGATGACCTCGCTCGCCGTGGGCCTCCTCTGGACGATCGGCGTCGCCTCCGCCCTCGGGGTCCACCTGAACGTGGCGAACTTCTTCGCCATTCCCATCCTGATCGGAATCGGGATCGACAGCGCGATCCACATGCTCCACCGAGCCGACGAATGCGGCGATGGGCCCCTCGACTTCCGGGGGACACGGGGTGCGGTGATCGTCACCGCCCTGACCACCGGAATCGGGTTCGGATCGCTGGTCTTCGCACAGCACCGGGGCCTCGAGAGCCTCGGACTGGTGATGGCGATCGGGAGTGCGTGCTGCCTGCTCTCGACCGTCGTCCTCCTCCCGACCCTCACGTCGGTCGGCCGCTCCCGACCAGGGCGGGGGCCGACGCCAAACGCCCGATAATCAATTCTTGGAAACCAATGGCTCCGATCGTTGACTCGAGGCCGGTTTGGCGGCACATTGGGGTGGTCGCTTCCCGGCGACTGTCCAGAAGTTCCGTTCCCATGGGCCCCGCCCGGCCCGAGTTCCCGGAGACAGAGTCATGACCATTCGCACGCTTGGCTGCCTCGCGGCCATCGCCTGCGCCCCCGCCGCCCTCGCCGACGTCTACTACGACGCGGTCGGTGACATCGCGGTCGGCAACGCGAATCTCGACATCACCCAGGTCGAGGTGACCAACGACGACGACAACCTCTACATGACGGTGTCGTTGAACGGCTGGGAGGACTGGACGAAGCTCCTGGTCTTCATGGATGCAGGCGCCGGCGACACGACGAGCGGAACCGACAATCCCTGGGGCCGTGCGATCTCCACCGATTGGGACTTCGGGTCCTTCTACGGCACGTTCTTCGATTCGGGTGATGTCGTCCAGGACTGGAACTGGGATGGATCGGGTTGGGACCTGACCGCGGAGTCGAGTCCCGGCGTCGATCGTGGTGCCGCCACCGTCAGCTACACCTGGGCCCTGAGCGCCCTCGGCATCGGTGCCGGCGACACGATCTCGTTCGACGTCGCGACCACCGGCGGCAACGGAGGCGATCCCGGGATCGATCTCGCGAGCACCTCGACCGTCCAGCCCGCCTGGGGCGCGGGTACCTCGCAGTCGATCACGCCCCTGACCTACACCCTTCCGAGCACGCCGGTCGTCCCCGGCATCGGAGGCATCTTCGCCCTGGCCGGCATCGGTCTCGTCGGCCGCCGTCGAACCCGCTGAGCGAAGATCCACTCGACCACGATCCTCGAGGACCCCGGCCACCGGCCGGGGTCCTTTGCTTCGGCCGGGTGCCGCGTGGTCGCCGATCGTTCGTCGGACGGCGTCCTCAGGGGATCGCGTCGAAGCCGCCCGGGTGCCCGCCGTCATCCGGCACCGAGTCGTCCGGCGCCCAGTCGTCGAACGTGTCGAACTCCTCGACCGCCGGCTGCAGCGGTTCGAGCGGTTCGACCTCGACGCCCTCGGGCAGCGCCGCCTGGAAGCTCCGGCCGTAGCCCTTGGTGACGATCCGTGGGTCGAGCACGACGACCCGACCGGAGTCGTCCGCCGAGCGGATGAGTCGACCGACCCCCTGCTTGAAGCGGATCACCGCTCGCGGCACCTGGTCCTCGAAGAACGGCCTGCCCCCCCGCTCCTCGATCATCTCGTGACGCGCCTGCACGATCGGGCGATCGGGCACGTCGAAGGGAAGTCGGGTGATGATCACGTTCCGAAGCCCCTGTCCGCGGACGTCCACGCCCTGCCAGAAGCTCGTGACGCCGAAGAGGACGGACCGGTCGTCCTGCCGGAACCGCTCGAGCACGAGCGATCGGGGACCGGTCTCGTTCTGGACCAGGACCTGGTGGCCGGCCTCCTCGAGCCGGGCCCGCGAACGCTCGGCCGCGGCGGACATCGCGGCGTTGCTCGTGAAGAGCACGAAGGCGCCACCGTCGGTCTCGCGGACCTGTTCGACGATCCGATCCGACACCCGGTCGTGGTAGCTCGCATCCCGGGGATCGGGCATGTACGGATCGACCAGCACCCGCATCTGCCGGGCGAAGTCGAACGGCGAACCGACCTGCAACGTGATCGGATCCTCCGCTCCCAGCCGATCGGTGACGAGCGAGAAGTCGTCGGCGCCCGCGGCGAGCGTCGCGCTGGTGCAGACGACCGCGCCCTCCCGGCCGAACAGGTTCTCGCGAAGGATGGGGCCGACGTCCACCGCGGCACAGGCGAGCGTGACGAAACCACGATCGCGACGTCCCCGACGGGTCGGGGCGGCATCGACCCAGTAGACGCATCCCTCGATCGCATGGTCCAGCAGCATCGACGCCGACTCCGCGATCTCGATCGCACGGGAGGCGAGCGAGCCGAGCTCCATCTCCTCGGTCTCGTTGCTCGTCCCGGCACGGAGCACCTTGAGGGTCGAGGCGAGCTCCTTGAGGGCGGGGGTCAGGGCGTTGTCGATCGCCGACGGCTCCTTCATCCGTCCGGACGCGTTGGCGCCCAGGCTCCGCCAGGCGTGGAGGTCGTCGAAGAAGGCGTTCGTCGCGGATTCCGCCCGCTGTCGGGCGGAGAGGGCGTCCTGGAGGGCGACGTCGTTGGTGCCGTCGGCGGAGAGGCTCGCGAGCACGCCGCGATTGGTGCGGTCGGAGAGGAGCATCCGGAGCAGGTGCCGCACCCGGCCCTCGGAGACCCGGAGCCCGAAGTGCTCCGCCGCGACGTCCTCCACGGTGTGCGCCTCGTCGAGGATCACGTGACGATACGGCGGGAGGAATCCGGCACCCCGCATCCGGAGGGCGAGATCGCTGAAGAAGAGCGCGTGGTTGCAGACGAGCAGGTCGGCGTTCTCCATCCGCCGACGAGCCGACTGGTAGAAGCACTCGTCGTGGGTCGGACATCGCCGCCCGAGACAGTTCCCGCTCTCGCTCTGGACGTGGTCCCACACCCCGGGCCGCTTGAGCTGCGGCAGCGTGGCGAGGGTCCCGTCGTCGGTCTGCGACGCCCACTTCTCGATCGCCTGGAGCGAGTGTCGCTCCGTGTCGTCGGCCAGGAGCCGCGTCTCCCGCTCGATCGCGAGCCGGAGCCTCCTCTTCGAGAGGTAGTTCGCGCGCCCCTTGACGAGGACCGCGGTGAATTCGTCCGGCACCACCGCCCGGAGCAGCGGGAGGTCCTTGTCCATCAGCTGTTCCTGCAGGCTGATGGTGTTCGTGCAGATGACGATCTTCTCCTCGCGGCGTTCCAGCAGGCTGGCGATCGCGGGCAGGAGGTAGGCGAAGCTCTTGCCCGTCCCGGTGCCCGCCTCGACGAAGAGACGCTCGCCGGACCGCAACGCCGACTCGACCGCGGTCGCCATCTCGATCTGCTGCGGCCGCGCCTCGAAGCCGTCGAGTCGACGGGCGATCGGGCCCTCGGGGGACAGCAGGTTGGCGACCGGGGGCAGCATCGGTGGCGGGTTCCTTCTCAGGCGAGGGGGCGACGCTTCGGCTCGCCCACCGCTCGAGGGTAGGCCTTGGGGACCGCCCGCTTCTTCGCGAGCACCACGATGCGACCGGTGCTCGTGGGCCGGACCTCGACCACCTCGGCGTGCAGGTGGTAGAGCGCCTGCTTCGCCTCCGCGACCTCCTCCTCCGCCCGGGCCCCCTTGACGGCGAGGACGAGGCCGTCGGTCCGGGCGAGCGGCACCAGGTACTCCGCGAGGATCGGCATCGGCCCGACCGCCCGGCTCGTCACGAGGTCGTGCCGCTCGCGATGGCGGGGATCGCGACCCACGACCTCCGCCCGCTCGGCGAGGACCTCGACCCGGTCGAGCCCGAGCCTCTTCGCGGCCTCCTCGAGGAATCGGGCCTTCTTGCCCGTGGCCTCGACCAGGGTGATCGGGAGCGAGGGCTGGACGCAGGCCAGCACGAGACCCGGAAGCCCACCCCCCGACCCGACATCGATCAGGCTCGGCGACTCGCCCCGAGCCGCGGCCTTCTCGTGGGCCGCGGCGATCCAGGGCACCAGCGTGAGACCGTCGAGGACGTGACGATGCCACGCCTCGTCGCGGTCCCGGATCGCCGTGAGGTTCATCCGGGCGTTCGCGTCGTAGAGCAGGTCGAGGAAGTCGGAGAGGCGGTCGAGATCGCCGTCCTCGAACTCGAGTCCGATCGAGGCGGCCTCCGCCTTGAAGGTGTCTGGGACGTCCGGCATCGTCCGGCATCGTCGCACAACGGGCCGATCGCTGCCGGGATTCAGCGGGCGACCTCCCACTGCTCCATGCGACGGGGTCGACGAAGTCCGACGTTGAGGATCAGGCCGATCGTGAGCCAGGCGGTGACGAGGCTCGACCCGCCCGCGCTGACGAACGGCAGGGTCATCCCGGTGATCGGGAGCAGGCCGACGGTCATGCCCGTGTTGATCAGCATCTGGACCAGCAGCATCGTGACCAGTCCGGCCGCCAGCAGGCGTCCGAAGACGTCCCGGGCGGCGGCGCTGGTGAGGAAGCCGCCGACCGCCAGCAGGCCGAAGAGGGCCCAGGTGGCGAGCCCGCCGACGAGGCCCCACCGACACGACACGACCGCGAAGATCATGTCGTTGTGCTCCTCGGGGAGGTGGTTGAAGTCGATGAGCGTCTTCGCCCGCTCCCGGCCGACACCCGTGAGGCCGCCGGCCCCGACCAGCGTCATCGCCTTGTGGCCCTGGTAGCCGATGTCGCGGATGTAGCGGTCGTCCTGCTGCACCTGGGCGACGAGCGCCTTCACCCGGTCCTGCTGGTGGGGCTTGAGGAGCCCCTGCACCTGGGGGACGAACAGCACGGAACCGATCGCGATCGAGCCCGCGAGCAGCACCGCCCCCACGTGCCAGAGCCTGGCCCCCGCCACGATCAGCAGGGCGAGCAGGGTCGGAATGAAGAGCAGCGCCGTGCCGAGGTCGGGTTCGAGCACGATGAGACCGACCGGGATCGCGGTGATCACGAAGGGAAGCACGAAGCCCCGGATCGATCGCACGTTCCAGCGAAGCCGGAACCAGGTGGCCATCGCGAGCATCCAGACGACCTTCGCGAACTCGGACGGCTGGAAGTCGGTGACGCCGAGGTTGATCCAGCGGCGGGCCCCCTTCCGGGGTCGGACGATCGCCTCCGGGACGAGGGGGATGAGGACGAACACGAGGAGCCCCAGCGTCACCACGCACAGGAGCGGCACCCATCGCCGGAAGGAGCGGTAGTCGGGGACCGCCACGGCGGTCGCCGCGACGAGCCCGAGGATGAGGAACACCGCCTGCTTGCGGGCGAAGTCCGGTTCGGTCGTGGCGATCGCGGCAAGACCGAGGAGGTTGAGCAGCAGGGCCGCGAGCACGCAGATCCAGCCGAAGTTCCACCACCGGATCCCTCCGATGTGGAGCTCGCGGGCGTCCTCGTGCAGGCCCTTCGCCGTGAAGGACTCGCGCGGCGGCCGGGACGGATCGTCGACCAGCGTCGACGACGTGCGGAGTCCCTCTTCTCGGTCCGGAGTCGTCACGGCCCCTGGATCTCGTCGTGCCAGGTGATCGGCGTGGCCCGACTCGCGGCCCGGGCATCCCGCCCCAGGTAGCCCTCCGCGGCGAGTGCCCGGACGAGCTGGGCCGCGACGGGTCCGGCGGCGGCACCGCCGGAGTTGCCGTGCTCCACGATCACCGCGAAGGCGTAGCGAGGGATCGACTCGCCGGCGGGTGCGACGAGGCCCGCGTACCACGCGTGCGAAGCCCGGTCCTTCACCTGGGCGGTTCCCGTCTTCGCCCAGACCGTGGGCCGGGCGGCCCCGAGTTCGGGAAATTCGAGGAGTGGTTCGCGTGGACCGTCGAGGGAGGTCCGGCGGATCGACCAGGCGGTGCCCGCTCGGGCCGACTTGCGCATCCCCTCGAGCGCCAGGTCGACCGCACGCCGGTTCCAGTCGCCGCGGGTCCGGGATTCCTCCGAACCGGGATCGAGGACCAGCTTCGGCTCGACGGCCGCGCCGTCCATCGCGAGCCGGGCGTAGCTCGTAGCCGCCTGCAACGGGGTCCAGGCCACCGGGCCCTGCCCGATGCCGATGATCATCCGATCGATCTCGCCCTCGACCAGCGCCTCGTTGAACGTGCCGTCGAGCGACTGCCGGAGCCCGGGCCGGGGATCCGCTTCGAGGCCGCACTCGACGTACCAGTCGTGCACCCGCTCGGGACCCAGGCGATTCGCGATCTCGTAGAAGTAGATGTTGCAGCTGCTCGAGATCGCCTCCACGGGACCGATCGGACCATGCCGGGTGAAGAATCCCTGCTCGGGCCGCCAGCCCCAGCATCGAGGGCGGAGGTTCTCCGCCTCGGTGCCCCGGATGTACCCACGGCACTCGATGATCTCGTCGACGTCCGCGACCCCCTGCTCGACGCCACCGACGTACATCAGCGGCTTGACGATCGATCCCGGTGCGTACTCGGTCGCGACCGCCCGATTGCGGAACGGCGCGAGGGCGATGAGTTCGTCCCGCCGCGCCCGTTCGTCCTCGGGGAGTCCACCCACCTTGTCCTCGTCCATGAGAAGCAGGCGGAGATCGCGATCGGTCAGCCCGAGGTCGGCGAAGTTCGGCGTCGACACGAGCGCGAGGGTCTCGCCCGTCCGGACATCCATCACGACCGCGGCCCCGTGGAGCTCGGTGCCCTGCTCGAGTCGCATCGGCCTGGGCACGCGTTCACGCTGGTTCCAGCCGTAGTGCCACTGCTGCGACTGCATCAGTCCGAACGCCGGGTCGAGGATCGCCCGCAGGCGGGCCTGCAGGTTCGAGTCGATCGCGATCCGGACCGAGCCGCCCTCCCGGGCCCGTTCGTCGGTCTGGATCTCGCCGGTCGCGAGGTTCTCCTCCCGGTAGCCGATCGTCCCGTGGAGCAGGCGATCGAACTCCCGTTCGAGTCCCGAGGATCCCACGAGGCTCGGGAACCTCGCGTCGTAGCCGGAGAGATCGATGGAGACGATCTCGCCCGTGTCCGGATCGACGATCTTGAACGGGCGGCGTTCGACGTCCTCCCTGGTGACCTGGTCACGCGTCGTGCCGACGAGCGTGTCGGCGATGCCGACGACCTCGATCTCGAGCGGCTCGTCGTTCCGGATCGGGGTCGGGAGCGTCGATCGATCGAGCAGGACCGTGGCGCGGCTCGAGCCCCGCTCGCGCCGGCTGAGGGTGCGGATCCGGAACGCCGGATCCCGCTCGGGTCGCCCGCCCGCCTCCCTCACCATGTCGTCGAGCGCGGCGACGGCCTCGACCAGGGGGAATGAATCGGCGTAGGCGATCCGCTCGACGATCGGGTGGAATCCCTTCTCCTCGGCGATGGGTTCCTCGGTGAACCGACTTCCGGCCTCCTCCTCGTACTGCTGCTCGAGTCGGTCGAATCGTCGATCCCACACGCTCGCCCGCAGGCGACCCACGCCGGCCTTGACGTCCTCTCGACGCGACGCGAGTTCCGCCTGGTCGACGCCGCCGACCTTCGCGGCCACCGCCCAGACGCCATCGGCCGCATCCTGCCACCGGTCGATGCGCTCGAGCGTCGCGCCGTGTCGCTCGCTCTCGGAGAGCGTGCTCCAGTCGCTCCCGAGAGTCCGACGGGCGTCCCGACGAGCCTGCCGGAACGCCCAGTCGCCGGTGATCGTCTCGAAGTGCGCCTCGAAGGACATCCTGGCCTGCTCGATCGCGAGGATGCGACCGTCGCGGTCGAGGATCTCCCCCCGGATCGTCGGCACGTAGGACGATCGCGACAGGGGCTGCTCGGCGATCGCGATCCAGCGGTCGTCCGCGGTCAGTCGTCGCAACTGCCACCCGAGGGTCCCCACGAGGACCACGAGCAGGCCGGCCACCACGACCAGGCGGACCTGGAAGGGCGTGACGCCGTGCGCTGATTGGCCGATCGGAGGTCGCATGCTCTCTCGAACCATATCGACCGGAACGGGACCGCGACCGAAGTCGCTCGACGGTCAGATCCCGGTCGATCCCCCGGGTTCGAGTACTCGGACCTCGACGCCGGACGGCTGGAAGGCGGCGGGATCCTGCTCGATGAGCGGCCAGGTGTTCCAGTGGCACGGGATGGCGATCCCGGCCCCCACCATCTCGGCGGCCCGGGTGGCGTCCGCGGGCCCCATGGTGAAGCGATCGCCGATGGGCAGGATCGCGACGTCCGGCTCGTGGATCTCGCCGATGAGCCTCATGTCGCCGAAGAGCCCGGTGTCGCCGGCGTGGTAGATCGTCTTCCCGCCCATGCGGATCACGAGACCGGCGGGCTGGCCCGTGTAGCGCCCCTGGAAGCTCGAGGAGTGGTAGGCGAAGGTGAGGTCGATGCGACCGAACGGCATCGCCACGCCGCCACCCGGATTGGCGAGCTCGACCGATTCGACCCCCTCCTCCATCAGGAGATTGCCGAGTTCGAATCCCGCGACGACGGTCGCGCCGGTCCGCTTGGCGAGCCCGACGGTGTCGCCGACGTGGTCCTCGTGGCCGTGGGTCAGGGCGATGTGGGTCGGCTGCAGGTCGTCCGCGGCGATGCCCGCCGCCTCCGACTGGGGGTTGCCCGTGATGAACGGATCGATCAGGAGCGTGTGGGTCGCGTCGGAGATCGAGAAGGCGGCGTGACCGAGGAATCTGATGGTGACGGGCATGGTGGGTCCCCGAGTGGGTGTCGAGACGGTTCCCCGGCAGGATCCCGGCTGCGGGCGGCCCGGTCAACCGAAGTCCCGGGCCATTCGAGAAACCGCCCGCGGCCGAGTAGGATCCCGGATCCACTCCAGGTGAACCCGCCCCGGAACCAGTCATGGAATGCGGCATCGTCGGACTGCCGAACGTCGGCAAGAGCACCCTCTTCAACGCCCTCACCGCCGCCGGCATCGAGGCGCAGAACTACCCGTTCTGCACGATCGAGCCCAACGTCGGGGTGGTCAGCGTGCCCGATCCGCGGCTTGAACGGATCAACACCCACATCGAGACCAGGAAGATCATCCCGGCGGCCCTGCGCCTCGTGGACATCGCCGGCCTCGTCGAGGGCGCGAGCAAGGGCGAGGGGCTCGGCAACAAGTTCCTCGCCAACATCCGCGAGGTGGATGCCCTCCTGCAGGTGACCCGCTGCTTCGAGAACGACGACATCGTGCACGTCTCCGGATCCGTCGACCCGGTGCGCGACATCGAGATCATCGGCCTCGAACTCCTGCTCGCGGACGCCGAGCAGGTCGAGGGTTCCCTCGACAAGGCGCAGCGGCAGGCCCGCTCGGGCGACAAGGACGCGAAGTTCCGCCTGTCCGTGCTCGAGAAGTGCAAGGCGTGCCTCGACGCGGAACAACCGCTCCGCACCCTCGATCTCACCCCCGAGGAGTCGAAGGCGGTCCGGTCGTTCGGGTTCATCACCGCCAAGCCGATCCTCTACGTCGCGAACGTCGACGAGGACCACGCCGACGGCTCCGGCCCGATGGTGGAGGCGGTGCGGAAGTACGCGGAGGAGCACGGCGGCGGCGTCGTCGTGGTCTGCGCGAAGATCGAGAGCGAGCTCGCCGAACTCGACGACGACGACAAGCTCGAGATGCTGCAGTCGCTCGGCATGGAGGAACCCGCCCTCGCGGTCGTCGCCCGCGGGGCCTACGACCTGCTCGGGCTCCAGAGCTACTTCACCGCCGGGGAGAAGGAGATCCGCGCCTGGACGATCCGGAAGGGCGACACCGCCCCGAAGGCCGCCGGCGTGATCCACGGCGACTTCGAGCGTGGCTTCATCCGCGCCGAGTGCTTCTCCATCGAGGACCTCGAGCAGTACAAGAACGAGAAGTCGATCCGCGAGGCCGGCAAGCTCCGCAGCGAGGGCAAGGAGTACGTCGTCCGGGACGGTGACGTCGTCCACTTCCTCTTCAACGTCTGAGCGGCGCGGCGGACCGGGCCCGGCCTCCCCCGGCCCGAGCCACCGAATCCGGACGTTCCGCCCGGTGTTCGAAACGGAATCCCGACGGAATGCTGGACCCGGGATCGTCCCCGGAGGAGACTGGGGGCGGTCGCGCCCCCTCGTCGACATCCCGTCCGGAGATCGAGCATGCGTCGGATCAACGTCCTCGCTTCCCTGGCCTTCGCCGGGAGCCTCGCGACCTCGCTGGTCGCGGCACCACCGAGCACCGTCGACTACGCCTACTTCCTCGACGTCTTCGAGCAGGCCAACCTCGATGCCGTTCCCGCCGGGACGATGGTGATCGGCACCAGCACGACGGCGCAGCGACAGGCGCTCGCCGCCGCGGGACGGATCGTCGGGAGCACCGCGGGACTCGGCCCCGACGGCGACAGTCGCATCGAATGGACCGACGAACTGCAGGCCCTCTTCAACCAGCGGCGGGCGCCCGACCTCGGCACCGCCGCCGCGCGGGCGGACTTCGCCCGGCAGGTCATGGACGCCGCGCAGGTCGGCACCGACGCCTTCCCCTCCGCGTCGGAGGCCGTCCCCACCGCCGCGGGTGGATACGTCGCCTGGACCCAGGACTTCGAAGGACCCCTCGGCGACCCGCAGGAGATGGCCGCCGCCATCATCGCGGTGAACTGGGCGGGTCGGACGCTGTTGACGCCGACGGCGGGCGGGATCGACATGCAGGTGGTGCCGGTGCCCGCGAGCGTGCTCCAGAAGGTGGATGCCGCCACCTGGGGTCTCTCCCAGGTGATGGCCGGGCGACGAGGAGACAAGCTCCTCTCCTTCCTCTCCCTCGACCAGACGCTCTCGCAGGCGGACCGCACGGCGCTCGCGGCCGACCGGATCGACCTCTTCTCGTTCATGCACCTGGCCTCGGCCGAGGGCCGACCGCTGATCGACGGCATCCTCGCCCAGCAGTACTCCGGCCACGGCTGCCCGTCGAACTGCCAGTACGTGAACTGCGCGGCCGTGCCGGGCTCGCTGTCCGACGACACCCCCGCCTTCTACGCGACCGACCTGCCCTACGCGGTCCAGTCGGCCCACGACAACCCCGCCCAGCTCTTCCTGCCGCCGGGACCGGGCTGCCCCGGGGCCGTGCCGCCGTTCGCCTCGAACCACCGGGGCGCCCTCCCGATGAAGGCCGGGATCTACTGGAGTGGGGACGTCGATGCCGGATTCGATCCGGCGGCGTACCTGGCGCCGACCGCGGTGGCCGCACCGGCTCCCTGCCTCGAGGACCTCGATCGCGACGGGACGGTCGGCCCCGCCGACATCGGCCTGCTCCTGGCCGCCTGGGGATCGCCCGACGCGGACCTCGACGGCGACGGGACGACCGACGCCACGGACCTCGGCCGCGTGCTCGAGTCGTGGGGCGCGACCTGCGGGGTGGGATCGCCGAACGACTGGATCGAGGTGCTCGTCGCCGAGACCGAACCGCCGGCGGCGGACCAGTACGACGACTACGTCGCCCGGATCGCGAAGCTCGCGCCGTCCCTGGGGCAGATCCACATCCGGTGGGCGGCGGGTCGCGATTCCGCGGATCCCCACGACATCGCCTCCCTGATCGACCGGCTCCGGCAACAGTTCGGAGCGACCCTCGAGATCGGCTTCCACCCCGACAACTCCAATTCGAGCTGCAGCGACTGGGGCTGCACCGAGGGCGACTGCGCCCCGACCAGCCCCGAGACGTGGCAGTGCGTGCTCGGCGCGAGCATCGAGACCATGAACGCGGTGAACGCGATCGTCCAGGGTCGCGGCTTCGACATCTTCTCGATCGAGCAGAGCTACGTCGAGGACGTCGGCGGCTCCCTCGCCGCCATCAAGGCCTGCCTCCAGGGCGACGGCACGGCCCTTCCGGGCGTCACCCCCGCGGACCCTCCGGTCAAGTTCGGCAACGTGACCGGGAGCTATCCGGGCGCGGACCAGCTCGGCCCCGACGGCTACGACTACGCGTACCCGCAGTACTACAACCTCGGCAAGAAGCTTCCCGGGGACGCCCTCGTCCTCGTCGAGGGCTCCGATCCGTACTTCCCCGCCGGCAGCGCCCAGTCCTGCCTCCCGGCCGGCTCGGCGGACATCGAGGTCGTCGACGTCGACATGAATGGGGCGTACCCGCAGCCGAAGATCCCGTGCTTCAGCCCCGACAACACCCCGAACGTGTACACGTCGACCGCGACCGGCACCCCCGGCGTCGATCCCGACCTCGCCGCGGCGTACGTGGCCTTCCTCATGACGCAGTACCCGCCGATCAGCAACCAGCCCGCCCTCTCGGGATCGGAGGTGTTCATCACCTTCTCCGGAGAACCGGAGTTCCTCGGCGCAGACGGCTGGAACCTCGACGAGATCGCCGCCTTCCATGCGGGCCTGATGACGAACTTCGATCGACTCCGGACGCTGGTGCCTTCGTTGTACCCGGCAGGCGGCGGCGATCCGGCGTCCCTCCGGTTCGCGATCTGGAACTTCGACTCGATCCTGCAGTCGATCGAGCTTCCCTGAGGCGAGGGCCGGGGAGCGAGCCCCTCGTGAGGTGCCTTCGGGACCGAATCGAGGAAATTCCACCGATCCGTGTACGGACCGTCGTCCCGGTGCCTCTGGATGAGGGAACCCCCTTCATCCACTCCAGAGGACACCAGGCATGAACCACGCACGACTCGGCACGATCATCACCGCGGCGGTCCTCGCCGCCCCGGTCTCGCTCGCCTCGGCCCAGACCACCTACCAGCCGGCGCCGCCGGGCAAGCAGACGCTCGACAAGCGGAACTGGCTCAACCCCGCCCAGCGCAGCGACCTCAGCATGGAGTTCGACCACGAGTTCGTTCTCGAGGACTGCCCTTCGCCGGCCGAGCAGGCCATCCTCAAGGGCCTGAAGGTCGACATCGTGATCCAGTGGGAGAACGACGGTCGCTGGAACCAGGGCGAGTCGAAGGACGACGTCGGCGACGCCGACCAGTTCATCCTTCACTGGGAAGGCAGCCAGCGATGGAGCCTCGAGACCGCGACCAACCAGGGATCGAGCATGTTCGGCGGTGGCGGCAGCGGCGGCGGCGCGAGCGCCCAGCCGTTCGGGAACGGCACCGTCGACGGCATCCAGGTCACGGTGCCGGCCGACGTCGAGACGGGCGACGACAGGCTCGAGATGGAGCTCTTCTTCAAGTACCGCCCGGATCCCGGCGACGATTGCGGGGTCAAGGGCATCAGCTTCATGGGCGAGTTCATCCACACCTACGAGGGACCCACTCGACTCCGGGTGAAGCCCTCGCTCAAGATCGGCGTGTCGGGACCGCCCCCCAAGCTGAACGCGGGACTCTCCCTGAGCCCCGAGCTCTTCCACGACACCTACGCATGGTCGAAGCAGCTCTTCGATGCCGGCGGAAAGGAACACCGCAAGTACCTCGATCCGCCGGCCAACGCCGTGCCGGTGGAGGACTGCTGCGGCGAGGTCTACGAGACCGATCACAAGGACACCGAGTTCGGCCCCGTGGAGACGGTCATCGGCGGCGATTCGATGACGGCGAAGTGCCTCGTGGTGCCGACCTCCCATGGCGTCCAGTCCGCCTGGATCGCCGCGTTCACCCACGAGGGCTACGCACTCGGATGGAACAACGTGGCCTTCGACGTCGCGACCCTCGAGCCGTTCCAGCTCGGCATCGACTTCCTCGACGATCCGGTGGTGACCGGCGGCGGCATCGACATCCTCGTCGCGACCGTCGACTCGACCGGCCGGCCGGGCTGGGCCACGGGGGCGATCGAGGGCTCCGGCCCGTCCCTGCCGACCTTCGAGTCCGAGACCTTCGTCATCGGCGAGGTGCTCGAGGCCATCGTCGACGGCGACGATCCGTCCGCAGGGACCTACACCGCCCTGGTGCTCGACGAGCGAGGCGAGATCGCCGACCAGGAGTCGTTCGATTCCGCGACCCCCGCCGGGGACGCCCTGCGACTCGGCTTCGCGACGACCGGATCGAACGAGCGATCCATCGGTGACGGCGTGCTGCAGCTGCAGGGCGGCGATCGGGTCGAGCTCTTCTCCGAATCGACCACCACCGAGGGCTCGATCATGCACAGCCTCGCCGTGCTGGAGGACCGGGCCGACTCCATCGACGCCGAACGGGCGGAGACCGTGGAATCGGACGGCATCTCCTTCCACGGGGAGACCACGGGTGGCGAGCTCGTGCTCGACTTCTTCAACGCCGGCGAGGCCTGGGAGATCGTGGTGCCCGGCGGACTCGACGGTCGGACGTTCGAGATCATGCTGGTCGAGCGGCTCCTCGAGTCGGGCATGGACGTCGGCGTCGAGCTGCTCGAGCCGGCGGGCATCCGCTTCGGCGGGGCGGCGATCCGGGTCGGTGTCGACCGCATCGACGGCGGCATCGCCCTGAGGTCCGCCACCCACGTCGCACCGGGCTCGCCCGCCGACCTCAACCTCGACGGCATCGTGGACGGCACCGACTTCGGGATCTTCCTCGGGAACTTCGGGGTCCAGGGCGTCGGGATCCCCGGCGACATCAACCAGGACCAGATCGTGGACGGCACGGACCTGGGACTGTTGATCGCGGACTGGAGCTGAGCCCTTCCGGGCCAGGATGGGAAGGCCCCCCGACCATTCCGGTCGGGGGGCCTTTCGTTCGTCGTCGGCCGCCGACCGGGCGCTCGGGACGTGGCGAAGGCGAGCGGCGTTCGCCGGATCGCCTCGCCGACCGTGCTGCGGGGCGGGAATGGGTTAGCTTCCACCAACCACGCACCCCGCCCCATCGACGCCCGCCGACGGCCGGAGAACGACCATGAAGAAGATCCTGACGATTCGCGAGCCCCAGGCCGGGAGGATCCTCGGTCTCCTCGAGAAGGTGGCGACCGACGAGGGAGCGATCGAACTCCATCCGATCCACGTCGAGACGCTCGAGGCGATGGCGGAGCATCTCTTCCAGGCGAGCTTCTCCCCCGGCAGCGGGGGCGGCTCCTTCTCCGAGGCTCGTTCGATCGTCGACGGCGACGACGAGCTCGCGATGCAGGTCATGAACATGGCGGGGATCCTCCCCTTCGCCGAGGAGGAGAACGAGCAGCGCCGGATCGACGCCGTCGGTCGCCTGGGCGAGGCCTTCGGCCTCGACGGCACGTTCGTCAAGCGACTGCACCAGCTGAGTCGCGAATCGGTGACGGGCCTCGCGATGTGCCTCTACCGCCCGCTCTCGCTCGAGGTCGGGGCGCCGCTCTGGAAGGGAACGATCAAGCTCGCGGAGAGCATCGTCCACGTCGACGGCGACAAGGACGTGCTCGCCCGCTACCGGGGATACCGGGACCTGCCCGAGGGAACGCTCGGCCGGACGATGATCGCCTACTACGAGGACAACGACTTCCCGCTTCCGGGAACGCCCGGGGCCTTCTTCTCGAACTCGCTCACGACGCACGACCTCCACCACGTGCTCGCCGGCTACCCGACCTCTCCTCTCGGGGAGACGTGCGTGGTCGCCTTCGACAGCGGGATGATGGACCTCGACCTCGGCAAGGCGATGATCGGATACATCGCCCAGTTCCAGGTCGGCATCCAGTTCGACAAGGGACTCCGGGCCTGGCGGAACCAGTTCAAGCCGGACGCGGTCCTGCGAGCGTTCGAACGCGGCGGCATCGCGACCACGAACTGCCTCGTGATGGACTTCGACTTCGAGCCGTACTTCGAAAGGCCGCTCGCCGACGTCCGGAAGGAGTTCGGCATCGATCCCGAGGGCGCCCTCGTGGCTTCCCCGGATGACAGCTGGTGCGGCCAGTTCGGGATCGTGGGGGAACGGGAGAGCCCGGACCTCGTCGAGCGGAAGAAGTCGATCCTCCAGCGACTGCTCGCGGGACACAACACGAAGCACTGACGGGACGTGCCGCGAGGGAGGCCCGAGTGAGCCTGATCGCCATCTTCATCCTGCTCGGCGGAATCACGCTCGTCGCGGGCCTCGCCCGCGAGGTCCCCCTCGGCCGTCGGATCGCCATCGTCCTCGTGGTGGTCCTGCTCGTCCTCTGGGGCGCGGCCGCCGGCTTCGAACTCGGACGCGTCCAGGGCGTCTATTCGACGACGGTCGAACGGGGAGCCCGGACCGACGACGCCCGACCGGGCGCCCTCCCCCCCGCCATCCGCGTGCTCGACGTCGAGGATCCCGATCTTCCCCTCGACGACCGGGAACGGACGGCGCTCCTCGAGACCGACATGACCCGGGTCGCGATGCCCTTCGGCATCCTGGTCGCGGCCGACCGTCGCATGCCGGACGCCTACGTGGAGCAGTCCGCCGCGGTCCTCGCCGAACTGCTCGACCAGGATCTCGATGGGAGGCCCGACGACCCCTCCCTCGTCGAACTCCTCGCCGATCATGGCACCGCGTGGCTGGCGATGCCGGTCGACGAGGACGACTGGGAACGTCGACAGCGCCCCCGGCTCGAGCGGGCCCTCGGGTACGACATCGTCATCCCGGCATGGTGGCTCGAACCGGTGCCCGACGGCCCCGACCGGCACGGCCGCGCCGTGATCGTCGAGGAGGTCCACCACTTCGTCACCCAGTTCGGGCTGAGCCGCCTCCATCCGGAGATCTTCGGCGTCGAGGACTGGACCTCCGTCATCGCGCGGGAGACCGAGCGGGCCCGATGCGACTTCTGGCAGCATCCGGAGAACGACTGTCCCGGGCGACCGGCGGAGTTCCCGGGCGATTGCGCCGATCCGAACTGCGACGTGGTCGAGTTCTACCACCAGGTCGTGGTGACCCGTGCCGGCATGGAACCGGGGTGGCGCGGGATCGGGTTCCCCGAGACCCGGGACGAGCTCGAAGCTGCGCTGGGGCCGGGGATCAAGGCCGCGATCGACGATCCGCGGTTCCATCAGCTGCGTCGCCCCCTTCGATTCGACTACCCCGTCGAGAACGCCGCCGGCGACCGGGATCGTGCCGATGACGAGTGACCTCCCGAGACCCCTGGCCATCCGCGTGCTTCCCCATCTCGTCGCGATCCCGCTGGGACTCGCGTTCGCCTGGATCGGGCTGCTTCACTTCAGGAACCCGGAACCGTTCGAGGCGATCGTCCCCGCGTACCTCGGTTGGCCGAGGTTCTGGAACTTCGCGAGCGGTGCGATGGAGATCGCGTTCGGTCTCGGCCTGGTCCTTCCCCCGACCCGTCGATGGTCCGCCCGCCTGCTCGTCCTGCTCGTCCTCGCGATGTCGCTGGCGAACCTCAACATGTGGGTGAACGACCTGCCGTTCAACGGCACGCGGCTGTCGACGCGCGGCCACATCATCCGCTGGATCATCCAGGCGGCGCTGCTCCTCGTGCTCGCCGCGCTGGGGTGGTCGCGTCGCGGCAGCGACCGGAGACCGTCGCGGTCCTGACCGTGGCCACTTCCCTCGACGGCCCGTAGGATGCGCCGCACCGACCAGGTCGATCCCCAGTCCTCCGACGGAGCCTTCGATGCCGTACGTCCATCTCGCCATCGCCATCGTCACCGAGGTCGCCGCGACCGCCGCGCTCCGGGCCTCCGACGGCATGACCCGCCTCTGGCCGAGCGTGATCGTCGTGGTCGGCTACCTCGTCTGCTTCTACTTCCTCGCCCTGTGCGTCCGGCGCATCCCGATCGGCGTGGCCTACGGGATCTGGTCGGGCGTCGGCCTCGTCCTGATCACGATCGCCGGCTGGTTCCTCTATCGGCAACGCGTCGATGCTCCCGCCCTCGCCGGCATGGGCCTCATCGTGGCCGGCGTCGTGGTGATCCAGGTCTTCTCGAAGACGCAGAGCGTCGAACCGCTCGAGGATGCGGCGACCCCGGGGTCCGGGACGTCCATGGAGGTCCGCGGTGAGTGAGCCCGCTCCCGCCGTCGCCGCCCGCGAACTCGTGATCCTCGCCCGCGACTTCGACGGCCTGGTCGAGTGGTACGCCTCGACCCTGGGCCTCGCGGAGGTCGCGCGGTTTCCCGAACTGCCGTACGTCAACCTCGAATCGACCGCCGGACTTCGAGTCGGGATCGGCATCGCCCCGGCGGAAGCGGCCGCGATCGACCCGACCGTGATCCCGCAGATCGAGACGCCGGACGTCGCCGCCCTGCTCCACCGGGTTCGGGAACGGGGTGGATCGATCGACGGGCCGTTGACCGATTCCGCCCGCGGGTTCTCGTTCGGCTCCTTCAAGGACCCCGAGGGGAATCCATGGTGGGTCGTCGATCCGAACTGCCCCTGACCGGCGACTCCCCGGGCCCGATGCACGGGCTGCTACCATCGACCCGGCATGAGCGGCTCCCCACCCACCGAACCGGATCGCGACCCCGACGCATCGACCGCCGATCGGAGATCGCCCGCGCAGATCCACGACGAGTCCGTCGCGGCCCTCGTGGAATCGCCCGACGACCCCGTCCTCCTCGCGGCCCTGGCCGATTCGATCCGGAGGATGGGCGCCGGCGCGACCGCCCGGCCGATCCTGCAGCGCGCCATCGATCTCCAGCAGCCGTCGACCCCTCGGTGGACGTCGTTGCGAATCCAACTCGCCCGGCTCTGCCACCACGAGGGACTCATCGAGCAGTCCCTCGAGCTCCTCGACGGCCTCGAGCGGGCCGCCTCGGGCAAGGCGAAGCTCCAGCTCCTCCAGGTCAGGACCAAGAACCTCGTCCGCGCCCGGCGATTCGACGAAGCTCGGCTGGCCGTCCGCGAGGTCGTGAGCCTCGGCGGGACCAGTTTCGTGGCCCAGTCGCTCATGGCGGAGATCGAGATCGGCGAACGCGACGACGAGCGGGCGGCCAAGCGGCTCGAGGGGCTCGTCGCCCGGGAATCGCTGGACCGGAAGAACCGGGCGACGCTCGCCTTCCATCTCGGCCGCCTGCGTGATCGCGCGGGTGACCACGACGGCGCCTTCGAGGCGGCGACGCTCGCGAACGAGCTGCTCGAGTCCCCGTTCGATCTCGATCGATTCGAGGCCGAGACCGAGGCGATCCTCGCGTGGAGCACCCGGGAGCGGATCGCCTCGCTGCCCCGGGGCACCGACGAGTCCGAGCGAAGCCTCCTGATCGTCGGGATGCCGCGAAGCGGCACCTCGCTCCTGGAGCAGATCGTCGCGGCCCATCCGCAGGGAGGCGGCGCCGGCGAACGGGGCGAGTTCAGGATGTTCCGAGCCCTGCTCGAGCACCGGACCGGCCGTCCGTATCCCGACTGCCTCGCCGACGCGACGCCATCCATGCTCGACGAGTTCGCCACGACGTACCGGGCCATGGAGGATGCGAACGTCCCGGGGAGCGGTCGGATCACGAACAAGGCCCTCGAACTCGATCCGCTCCTTCCGCTCGTCTCGCGGGTCGTGGCGGGTTCGAAGGCGATCATCCTGAGCCGGAACCCGCTCGACAACCTCCTCTCCATCTACATGCACGAGATCAACCCCGTCTTCCTGCCGTGGTCGTGCAGCCTCGAGGGGCTGGTCGCGGCACGACGCCGCTTCGACCGACTGAGGGAGCGATGGCTCGAGGTGCTCGAGATCGACCTGCTTCCCCTGGACTACGAGGACCTGGTCGACGCGCCGGAGGCCCGGATCCAGGAGGTCCTCGAGTTCGCGGGACTCGGCTTCGACCGCTCCTCCGTGGACTTCCACGAGTCCGACCGAACGGTCATGACGCCATCGTGGAACCAGGTGAACCGCCCGATCAACCGGGCCGCGGTCGATCGGTGGCGGAACTACGAGCGGCACCTGGGCCCCCTGCTCGAGGCCTTCCCCGAAGCATCCGGTTGAACCGGGAGCGACCCGCCGCTCGCCGTCGGTCAGCGTTGCGACGACTCGAACGACGGCCAGTCGATCGGACGCCTCGACGCCGACTCGAAGCGGACGAGGTACTCCTCCGCCGAGATCTCCTCCACGCCGAAACGGGCGATGTGATCGTTCTGGAACTGGACGTCGAAGAGCGAGAATCCCGCCTGCTCGAGCCTCCGCATCGTCTCCACGAGCACGACCTTGCTCGCATCGGTCCCCCCCCGCCCCGGCCGACTGAACATCGACTCCGCCATGAAGGCGCCTCCGATGTGGACTCCGTAGAGGCCGCCCACGAGCCGTCCGTCCTTCCAGGCCTCGACGCTGTGGGCGAAGCCCCGGTCGTGGAGCTCGGAGTAGGCGACCGCCATCTGCGGTGAACACCAGCAACCGTCCGAACGCTCCCGGTGGCACTGCTCCAGCACCTCGTCGAACGCCCGATCCGTCGACAGCTCGAACGGGCGGGTCCGGATCGTCCGCTCGAGTCGTCGGGGGACGTGGAGTCCATCGAAGTCCAGCACGGCCCTCGGGTCCGGTCGAAACAGGTGGATCTCGTCGTGGGCCTCGTCCCACATCGGGAACGCGCCGGCGGCGTAGATTCTGAGGAGCAGGTCGGAGTCCATGTCGTGCAGAGCGTAGCGATCCTCGCGTGCCGTAGACTCCCGCGGACCGCGAACGACATCGCGCCCCATGGAGCACCCATGAAGTATCGACGACTGGGACGGACCGGGCTCGTGGTGAGCGAGATCGGCTTCGGGTCGTGGCTGACCCTCGACGACGAGGACCAGTCCCGCGCCGACCTCCTCCACCGGACCGCCTACGAGAACGGGATCAACTTCTTCGACACCGCGAACCAGTACGGCCTCGGCCGGACGGAACCGGTGGTCGGTGCGGCCCTCTCCCCGTTTCGACGGGAGACCTACGTCCTCGCGACGAAGGTGTTCTGGCCGTACGAACCGGACTGGCCGTTCCCCGGCGCGAACGATCGCGGACTCTCCCGGAAGCACGTCTTCTCGGAGATCGAGAAGAGCCTGACCCGACTGCGGACGGATCACGTCGATCTCTACCAGTGCCACCGATACGACCCGGACACGCCGCTCGAGGAGACGTGCCGGGCCATGAGCGACCTCGTCGACCAGGGGAAGGCGAGGTACTGGGGCGTGAGTGAATGGACCGGCGCCCAGATCGCGGAGGCGGTCTCCCTGTGCGAGGAGGCCGGCTGGCACCGCCCCATCTCCAACCAGCCGATCTACAACATGCTCGACCGCCACTGGGAGGACGATGCGTTCCCGGTCACCGACCGACTCGGCCTCGGCAACGTGTGCTTCAGCCCTCTCGCCGAGGGACTGCTGACCGGCAAGTACGCCGAAGGGACGCCTCCGGACGCGCGGGCGGCCGACGAGACGCAGGGCCAGTTCATCCGTCGTCGCTTCAGCGAGGAGAACCTCGACCGTGTCCGGCAGCTCGGTCGCATCGCCTCCGACCTCGGGGTGCCGATGTCCCATCTCGCCCTGGGATGGTGCCTTCGGCGACGCGAGATCTCCAGCTGCATCATCGGCGCAAGTCGGCCCGAGCAGATCGTCGAGAACGCGGCCGGGCCCGACCTCGAATGGGACGACGCGATCGCCGAACGGGTGCGGGACGCCCTCGCCTGACTCGCGGACCGCATGGCCGGCCGTCGGCGATCTCAGGCGGGATCGGGCATCCGAACCGCATCGACCTGGCCCAGCAGGACCGTGAGGACGAGTCGGTCACCCCCACCCGGGAGCCGGGGCGGCTCGCCGTCGACCGCGGGGAACTTGGCGGCGGGGACCCGGACCATCGTCGGCGACTCGTCGCCGGCCGCGAAGACGGCGAGGTCCACGTACGGATCGCCGTGGATGGCGACCGGGTTCGCCGACCCGACGACGACCTCGACTTCACCGGCGATGGGCAACGGCATGGTCAGCGTCCCTCCACGTTCACTCGGCCGACTTCGCGCGGCTGATCGTTCGAACCTGGCAGAACTGCCGGTGACCGTATCGGCCACCGTGCCAGCCGTAGCCGCTCTCCAGGGCACCGACCCACGGACAGCCGTCCGCTCCTCCGCATCCCTGGTTCACGCCGATCATGCCGGCGGTGAGCTTGGAGGCCACCTCCTCGGCGGCCTCCGGCTCGCCCCAGACGCAGGCGGCCAGGCCGAAGCGGGTGTCGTTGGCGAGGCGGACCGCATCGTCGCTCGAGCGGACGCCCATCACGCACGCCACCGGGCCGAACGTCTCGTCCGACATGATCTCCATGTCGTGGGTCACGCCGTCGAGGACCGTCAGGGGCATGAAGTTCCCCTCGCCACCGTCCGCCGGTCCATGACTGCCGAGTCGGACGTTCGCGCCCTTCGCAACCGCGGCCTCGAGCTGGTCGAGCACATGCTGCTTCTGGCGGGCGTTGATCATCGGACCGATCTCGACGCCCTTCTCCATGCCGGGGCCGACCTTCATCGCCTTCGCCTTCTCGACGAGCTTCGAGGTGAACTCCTCGCGGATCGAGTCGTCCACGTAGATGCGCTCGGTGCTCACGCACACCTGCCCGGCGTTGCGGAACGAGTTTCGCGCGGCGAAGGCGGCCGCCGCGTCGACGTCCGCGCCGTCGAGGACGATCATCGGGTCCTTCCCGCCGAGCTCGAGGATGACCCTCTTCAGGCCCGAGCTCGCCTCGCGAAGGATGTGCTTCCCCGCCTCGCGGCTTCCGGTGAAGACGACGAGGTCGATCGGCGAATCCACGAGGGCCTTCCCCTGCCTCTCGTCGCCGTGGACGACCTGCAGGACGTTCGGCGGGAGGGTCTCGTTCAGGACCGCCGCCCACTCGCGGGCGACGAGCGGCGTCTCCTCGCTCGGCTTCAGGATCACCGTGTTGCCCGCCATGAGGGCGGGGATGACGGACTGGAACACCATGAGGAGCGGGAAGTTCCAGGGCGTGATCGCCGCGACCACCCCGTGCGGATCGAAGTTGAGCGTCGTTCGAAGACGATCGTCCTCGAGCACCTCGGGCCGGAGTGCCTCGACGATGGCGTCGACCTCCTCCGGAATCCCCTTGGCGCAGTAGGTCGCCTCGCCGACGCCCTGGGCCAGCGGCTTCCCCATCTCGCGGGTGAGCAGCTCGCCGATCCTGGCGGCCTCCTCGGTGAGTCGCGGGACCGCCGACTTGAGGATGTCGGCCCGTTGCTCGAGGGTCATGCCGCCCCAGCTTCGCTGGGCCATGCGGGCATCCCGGACCATCTGCGGGAGGCGGTCGATCGGCGTCACCTCGACCTCGCCGACGGCCTCGCCCGTGGCCGGATCGATCGACACGATGGTCTCGGGAGTCAGGCTGAGGGTGCTGCCGGTCGACGTGGCTGACATGGGGGTTCTCCGTGATCGCGTGGGGTCGACGACTCTAGCACGGCGATGGACCGGAATGCCGTCCTTTTCGGGGCTCCTCCACGATCCCACGTCCCCGGCCTCCATCGAACCGACAACCAGTGACTGCGAGTCGTTTCGTGCGGCTTCAATGCCCGTTCCTCGACGCCTTCAAGGGTTTCCAAGATGCTCCGATCGATCCCCGTCCTCATCCTCGCTGCGGTGACCTCGTCCGGAGGCATCGTCGCAGCCGACGAACCAAGCCCTGCCGTCGACACCGTCGAGGCCCCACCGGCCGATCGCGATGCCGGACGAGACCGGGCTCGGTCGCCAAGGGTGGAGCGGGACGTCCCGTCCCGTCGGCCCCAGCTGGATGGTCGAAGACGGGCTGCCAACCCCGACCGGGACGGCGCCCGACGGACTGCGAAGCCCGGCCGGGACGGCGCCCGACGGGCCGCGAAGCCCGGCCGGGAAGGTGCCCGACGGGCCGCGAAGCCCGGTCGGGAAGGTGCCCGACGGGCTGCAAAGCCCGGTCGGGAAGGCGCCCGACGGGCCGAAAAGCCCGGCAGGGAAGGTGCCCGATGGGCCGCGAAGCCCGGTCGGGAAGGTGCCCGGCGGGGCCAGGGTCCGGGAAGAGCTGCGCAGGATCGCCGCCAGGGCGTGGACGGCCGATCCCTCGACCGTGACCGGCGGGATGGCCGGGGGCACCGGCCGAAGGAAGGACGGCGGGGCAGCCGCCGCGGTCGCTGACACGACCGCATCGCGGCCCACCGGAGACCCCGAACGAAGGAGAGACCGGCGATCCGGTCGCTCGATCAACCCACGGGTTTGATCGGGCGACCGGAATCGCTATCATTCGCGATCTCGGGCCGTCGGTGACAGTCTCCGGACTGGCGCCGCATGGGGCACGCCTTCGCGGCTTCGCGTGCTCCCGCCCACATTCGGCCGCGGACTCGGATCCGCCCGCCTCGTCCCTCGGACGAACGCGAGGCACCGACCGCGCCCCGTCGATCGGGATGGTCCCGCTCGACGTCGTCGGTCCCGCGACTCCGTCGCGTCTCTCGGTCCGGTCCCTTTCCGGACAATCAGGCTCGTTCGACGTTCCCCTCCGGAACGATCGCGAATCACTGGCCCATGGTGTAACGGTAGCACTCTTGGTTTTGGTCCAAGCAGTCCTAGTTCGAATCTAGGTGGGCCAGCTTCCCTCGAGCGAGCCCCTTCCCCGACGGAACCCCGATGTCCCCCAACGACGACCATCCGAAGATCGACGCGATCATCCTCGCCGCCGGCAAGGGCACGCGGATGCAGAGCGACCTTCCGAAGGTCATGCACGAGGTGGCCGACCGGCCGATGGTGCACTGGGTCGTCGACGCCTGCCGAGCCGCGGGCGCCGGCCGGATCATCGTGGTGGTCGGGCATCGAGCCGAGCTCGTGCGGGAGAGCCTCGGAGGCGAGCCGGACGTCGAGTTCGTCACGCAGTCCGAACAGCTCGGAACCGGCCATGCCGTCGACCAGGCCCGGGAGGCCCTCGCCTCCTCCCCCGACAACGACCTCCTCGTGCTCTGCGGCGACGGCCCGCTCATTCGGAGCGAGACGCTCGAACTGCTCCTCGATCGCCACCGTTCCACCGGGGCCGCGGCCACCCTCGCCACCGCGGTGATCGAGGATCCCGGCGGGTACGGAAGGATCGTGCGGGACGAGCACGGCGACTTCGCGCGGATCGTCGAGCAGAAGGACGCCTCCGAGTCGGAGCTCGGGATCCGCGAGGTCAACCCCTCGTACTACTGCTTCCGCTGCGGGCCGCTCTTCGACCGGCTCTCCCGGACGACCAACGAGAACGCCAACGGCGAGTACTACGTGACCGACGTCTTCGGACTCTCGCGGAACGACGGCGACCGGGTCGCGGTGGTCGATGCGGTGCCGCCCGAGGACATCCTGAGCATCAACACCCCGGACCAGCTGGCCGAGGTCGACCGCATCCTCCGCGGCCGTCTCGCCGACTTGGAGGACAAGGGATGACCGCAAGCGATCGCGAGCACCTCAAGATCTTCGCCGGAAGCTCCGGCCGACATCTCGCCGAGGCGATGTGCGAACATCTCGCGCTTCCGCTCGGGCAGGCGAACTCGTCGACCTTCCCGGACGGCGAGATCATCGTGAAGGTGGAGGAGGACGTTCGCGGCCGGGACTGCTACGTGGTCCAGTCGACGTGCCAGCCGGTCAACGACAACCTGCTCGAACTCCTCGTCCAGATCGACTGCCTGCGTCGGGCGTCCGCGAAGCGGATCACCGCGGTGATCCCCTACTTCGGATACGCCCGCCAGGATCGCAAGGACGAGGGCCGCGTCCCGATCACCGCGAAGATGGTGGCGAACCTGATCACCGCCGCCGGCGCGGACCGGGTCCTCTGCATGGACCTCCACGCCGCCCAGATCCAGGGCTTCTTCGACATCCCGGTCGACCACCTGAGCGCGTCCCCGGTCTTCGTCGAGCACTTCCTCGGCCTCCGGGACTCGCTCGGCGAGATCGTGGTGGTCTCGCCCGACGTCGGCAACGTCAAGGTCGCGAACATGTACGCGGACGTGCTCGGCTGCGACCTCGCGATCGTCGACAAGCGACGCCAGTCCGGCTCCGAGGTCGCCGTCCGCAACCTGATCGGCGACGTCGAGGGCCGGACCGTCCTGATGTTCGACGACATGATCTCGACCGCCGGCACGGTCTGCGAGGCCGCGAAGCTCGTCACCGAGCGAGGCGCCACCGACGTGATCGTCTCGGCCACGCATCCCGTCCTGGTCGGGCTCGCGATGCAGCGACTCGCCGACGGACCGATCTCCACCGTCAACATCACCGACACCATCCCCGGCGGGAGTCGCCTGGATCCGCTCGCGGGGAAGGTCAACACCCTGAGCATCGCCCGACTCCTCGGGGAGGCCGTCCACCGGATCCATCACGACCAGTCCGTCTCCGCCATGTTCAGGACCGGAGCCGGGACGAAGCGCTGATTCCATCAAGTCCGTCGGATCCGGCCCATCCGGTCGAACCCGGCTTTTCCATCTGCCTGGAGCAAGTTCAACATGAGTCACGAAACCCCCACCCTCGCCGCCGAACGGCGCGAACGACACGGAAGCCGCTACGCACAGCGACTTCGCAAGGCCGGTCGGCTGCCCGCCGTCGTCTACGGCCACGGTTCCGACCCGGTCTCGATCAGCGTCTCGGAGAAGGAGGCGCTCGCCCACCTCCACGGCGGCACGCACGTGTTCAACGTCGAGATCGACGGTGCAGGCGAGACCTGCCTCGTCAAGGACCTCCAGTTCGGCTACCTCGGCGACAACGTGATCCACATCGACTTCGCCCGCGTGAACCTCGACGAGAAGGTCCGGGTCAACATGACCCTCGACTTCCACGGGACCCCCGCCGCCGCGAAGAAGGGTGGCACCATCGTGGTCCACGACCTCGCGGAACTCGAGATCGAGTGCGCCGTCCGGGACATGCCCGAGTCGCTCCGCATCGACCTCGACGCGTTCGACGAGATCGTCCACGTCTCCGACCTCTCGCTCCCCGAGGGCGTCACGGCGATCACGCCGGCCGAGACGCTCGTCCTCCACGTCCAGACGCCCAAGAGCGGCGGTGGCACCACCGGGGGTGACGAGGACGACGCGGGCGAGGCCGAGGCAGAGGCAGAGGCCGGATCCGAGGGCTGACCAGCCTCCTCCAACCACCAGGGACGCCATGAAGCTCGTCGTAGGACTAGGAAACCCCGGACCCGAGTACGACCGGACCCGACACAACGTCGGGTTCGAGGTCGTCGACCGCCTGGCGCGGCGGTTCGGGGATCCGTCCAGCGACGTGGCGAGGAACCGGTTCTCCGGTCTCGTGCTCGAGGCTTCGATCGACGGGGAGAAGGTGCTGCTGCTCAAGCCGCTCACCTTCATGAACCTCTCCGGCAAGTCCGTGGCGGAGGCGATCCGCTTCTACAAGATGGATCCGAAGGAGGACCTCATGGTCGTGGTGGACGACACCGCGGTCGAGTGCGGCGCACTCAAGGTCAAGCCGGGCGGCGGCGCCGGTGGCCACAACGGCCTCGGCGACGTCTCGAGGCTGCTGGGCACCGATGCCTGGCCCCGACTTCGGATCGGCATCGACAAGCCGGGGCCGATCCCCCTGCACAACTACGTCCTCGGTCGTTTCAGTCCCGACCAGAAGCCCCTCGTGGACACCGCCCTCGACCTCGCGGTCGATGCCGTCTCCACCTGGGTCGGCGAAGGGCTCGAAGCGACCATGAATCGATTCAACCGGAAGGCCACCGCCTGACCGCGGCGCCCCGACGAACCCGGCGACCGAAAGGTCGCCCTCCAGGCGCCGCAGAGCGACGGCGTCGAACCCGAAAGGATTTCCGATGACCGAGACCCGAATCAGCACGTACGAAGGCATGTTCCTCTTCCCGCAGACCGCGACCGCCGACATGGGGGCCGCCGTCGCCCACATCGAGTCGATCCTCGAGCGGGCCGAAGCCGAGATCATCTCGCTCTGCAAGTGGGACGAGCGACGACTGGCCTACGACATCAAGGGCAACAAGCGCGGCCTCTACTTCCTCACCTACTTCAAGGCGGATCGTTCGCGGATCGCCGGCATCGAGCGCGACTGCAACCTCAGCGAGCAGCTCCTCCGGGCGATGGTGGTCCGTGCGGACCAGGTCCCGGCCGAGGAGATCGAGGGCGCGGACGGCCGCGAGGCGATCGCGGACGAGATCAAGCTCCGAGCCGAGCAGGGCGACGAGGAGGTCCGTCCGAAGGTGACCGCGACCTCCCGCGAGGCCCTCAAGGCGGAGGCGACCGCCGCCAAGGCCGCCGAGGCCGCCGAGGCCGCCGAAGCCGCGAAGGACGAGGCTCCGGCGGAGGCCGACTCCGAGGAGACGGCGACCGCCGAGGCCGGTGGCGAGGAGAAGGCCGCGGACTGATCCGGCCTTCCCGGGGTCCCGACGGCCGACATCGGGAGCCGCGGTGCCCACCAGGATCGATCGACGAACCGTCCCAGGCCACCTGTGGACGGTTCGTCGCTTTTGCGCCCTGCTTGGACAGGACCCCCGACCGCCTGCGTAGACTTGGGGTCACCAAGAAACCAGGAGTTCGGTCATGGCAAGCTTCAACCAGGTCATCCTTCTCGGCAACCTCACGCGGGACGTCGAGCTCAAGCACACCCCGTCGAACCAGGCGGTCGCCAACATCGGCCTCGCCATGAACCGGCAGTACCAGACCCGGGACGGCGAGCGGCGGGAGGAGACCACCTTCGTCGACTGCGAGGCGTGGGGACGGCAGGCCGAAGTCATGGCCCAGTACCTCTCGAAGGGCCGCCCGGTCTTCATCCAGGGCCGGCTCAAGCTGGACACCTGGCAGGACCAGCAGGGCCAGAACCGCAGCAAGCTGAAGGTCGTCGTCGAGAACTTCCAGTTCGTCGGCGGCCGGGACGGCGGCGGAGCGTCCGGGAACGATGGCGGCGGCGGTGGCCGTCGCGAGTTCCAGCCGTCCGCCGGCAACGGCGGCGGTGGTGGTGGCGGCGGCCACACGGCCGTCCCCGAGGACGACATCCCCTTCTGAACCCGGCACGGGAACGCCCGACCCCGGTTTCACCGTCGATCCGCTTCCAAGGCGTCGCGGAATCTGTCATACTGCCCGACTCACCCTGCATTCGCAGGTCGCTGGGGCGGCGGTCGAACCGTTGCTCCTAACTCCACCCCAGGGCCGTCCGGCCCGCCGAGGACAGCGAGCATTCCATGCCAGCCAAGACCATTCGTCACGTCACCCTTCTCCTCAACCGCAACGTCGAGAGCCTCGGCATCGTCGGCGACGTGGTGAAGGTTCGCCCGGGCTACGCCCGCAACTACCTTCTCCCGCTCGGCATCGCCGAGGTGCCCACCGAGGAGCGCATCGAGGCCCTCAAGGCCGCCCGAGAGACCGCGAAGGCGGAACTCGAGCAGCTCCGCGCCGAGCGTCGAGGCATCATCGAGGCCCTCGACGATCTCGCGATCACCCTGGTGCGATCCTGCAACGACCGCGGCATCCTCTACGGCTCGGTCACCCAGCGGGACATCGCCGACGGTCTCGTCGAGCTCGGACACCGGGTCGACGAGCGTGCCGTCCGTCTCGCCAATCCGATCCGACGAGTGGGCGAGTACCCGGTCGTCATCCAGTTCGAGAAGGAGATGCGGGTCGAGATCCTGATCCGCGTCGACGCGGACCGAACCCTCGCCGACGAGGAAGAGGAGATGGAGTTCGACAACGAGGGCGAGCTCATCGAGAAGCCCAAGGCCGCCCCGGCCGAGGCCGAGGCCTCGGAAGAGGGCGAGTCCGCGGAGTCCGAGACCGCGGAGGCGGAGGCCCCCGCCTCGGAAGGCTGATCGAGGCCACGACACGAATCGATCGCCCCGCGGATCACCCCGATCCGCGGGGCGATTTTCCAAACATGCCGGACCGTCCGGTCCGTCATCCCGCGAATCTGAAGGCAGGAACGTCGAATGGCCGATCTCACCTCCGGACCGCGGTACCTTGCGCGGAACTTCTCCGACCCCGACGATGCCCGGAGCACTGAATCGATGACGACCCTCGCCGACCCTCGCCGCGAAGCGCTGCCGCAGACCCGGAAGTCCGTGACCCACAAGTTCGCGATCTCCGGCCACGAGGGCTACCTGACGATCGGCCTCTTCCAGAACGGCCAGCCGGGTGAGATCTTCATCAAGATGAGCAAGGAGGGCTCGACGCTCTCCGGCCTGATCCAGGGCTTCTGCCGGGCCTTCAGCCTGGCCCTCCAGCACGGCCTCAGCGCCCACGACGCGGTGGAGCGGTTCCGCGGCATGCGGTTCGAGCCGATGGGCCCCACGTCGAACCCCGAGATCCCGGAAGCCTCCAGCATCCTCGACTACGTCGCTCGATACATCGAGTGCGAGTTCGTGAAGCAGGGCTGAACCCGACAACCCTCGTTTGATCGCCGAACCGACGTGCATCCTTCCCCACCGGGGGACGGAATCGCCGTCGGGTGATGTAGAATCCGGGAATGGCTGACAGGACGGTCGGATCGAGCTACGAGGAACTCTGCGACGCGGCCCGCGGTGCCGTCCGGGAGATCGATCCCGCCGAGTGCCTCCGCCTGCAGGCGGAGGGCGCCCTCGTCGTCGACGTCCGGGAGCCGGACGAGTGGGCCGATGGCGTGGTGGCCGACGCGACGCTCGTCCCCCGAGGCGTCCTCGAGAAGGAGATCGGAAACGCCGCCGGCGATCTCGACCGGATCGTGTGCCTCTACTGCGCCTCGGGCAAGCGAAGTCTCCTGGCGGCGCGCTCGATCGAGAAGATGGGCTATCGAGAGGTGGTGAGCGTCGCCGGGGGCTTCGAGCGCTGGCAGGCCGAGTCGCATCCCATCGCCGCGGGGCCGGCCCCGACCTACGCCGCCCCTCGGGACACCGAGGAGATCGACCCCGCGGACTGGGGTTCGATTCGCCGGAACTTCGCGATCACCAGCCGTCGAGTCACCGTGCTCGACGGGACCGAGCGACCCCTGGTCTACCTCGACCATGCGGCGACCACCCACCCGCCCGATGTCGTGGTGCGACGGGTCGAGCACTTCCTGCGATTCGAGTACGCCAACGTCCACCGGGCGACCTACCAGCTCGCCCGCCGCTCGACGATGCAGTTCGAGGACGCGTACCGCACCTGCGGGCGATTCGTCGGCGCGGACCTGGACCACCACTGCGTCGTCTTCACCTCGAACACCACCGCCGCATGCGAGATCGTGGCCCACGCGGTCGCCGATCGGGACGGCGCGGTGCTGGTGACGGACCTCGAGCACCACAGCGGCGATCTCCCCCACCGCCGTCGGGGTCGCGTCGTCCGCATCGGGCTCGACGATGCCGGACGGCTGGACATGGCGACCTTGAAGGAGGCCCTGCGGCGGGAGCGGATCAAGCTGGTGGCGATCACCGGCGCCGCCAACGTCACCGGCTGGATGCCCCCGATCCACGAGATCGCGAGGCTGGCCCACGAGGCCGGGGCGCTCGTCTCCGTGGACGCCGCCCAGCTGCTGGCCCATGCCCCGGTGGCCATGGGAACGCCGGGCGACCCCGAATCGATCGACTTCCTCGTGGCGGCGGGTCACAAGGCCTACGCCCCGTTCGGATCGGGATTCCTCGTCGGCCCGCGTTCGATCCTCGATGCGGTCGACCCGGTCGTGCCGGGTGGCGGCGTCGCGTCGTCGGTCGACGAGGACGGGGCGACATGGCTTCCGAGCCCGGATCGCCACCAGTTCGGCACCCCCAACGTCGGGGGTGCGATCGGCATGGCGGCGATGCTCGAGGTCCTCGAGTCGATCGGGATGGACGCGGTCCGCCGACACGAGATCGCCCTCTTCGACCGCCTGCTCGAAGGCATGCGGGACATCGGCGGACTCCAGCTCTACGGTCCGCCGGAGATCGCGGATCGAGTGGGCATCGTCCCATTCAACGTCGAGGGGGTCTCCGACATGCTGACGGCGGCGGTCCTCGGGGAGGAGTTCGCGATCGCCGTCCGCAACGGTCGCTTCTGCTCGCACGTCCACAGCCGGCATCTCCTGGGTCCCGAGGGCGATCGAGGCGCCGTCCGCGCATCGATCGGGCTCTACAACGACGAATCCGACATCGACGGCCTCCTCGAGGCGCTCGAGGCCGTGCGTGCGGGCCGCTGGTCGGGGACCTACGAGGAACGTGGATCCGAGCTGAGCGCCCAGTGGGGCGGACGATGCGCCGACCGGTGGATGGAGGGCGCGACCGGCTCGTCCCCGGCTCCCGACGGCGACTGATCGCCGCGATCCGGCTCGAAGAGACAGGGAGCGTGACCATGAGCGAGTCCGGCGGCAGGATCGAGTGGAGCTGCGACGCATGCGAACGCTCGTTCCCCGTCGATCCCGCGGCGGGAAAGGTCCCGTGTCCCTACTGCGGCGACATCAATCGAATCGGTGACGTTCGGCCGGCGACCGTCTCCCGGTCCGCCAACGCCTCGAATCCGGACGGGGCGGTCGAGTCCGTTCTCCGGACCGTTCGACCGGCGCTCGTCCGTGGGCACCCCCTGGCCAGTGCCGGATCGTGCGGCCTCGCGGCGGGCGGCACCGGGCTGGTGATCATCGCCCTCACCGGCGGCATCCCGCACTGGACCTGGTGGATCGGGCTCGCGACCGCCCTGGTCGGCCTTGGATGGGCCTCGTGGATCTTCGTGCTCGGCCATCGCTGGGACCGACTGAAGATCACGGACCGACGGACGATCGACGAGCGGGGAATCGTCATGCGGAGGACGTCGGAAGTGCTGCACGCCCACGTGCGGAACATCCGGATCACCCAGACCTTCTGGCAGCGGATCGTGCGGGTCGGCGACGTCGAGATCGACTCGGCCGCGGGCGACGGGACGGCGGACATCCGGATCTCGAACATCCCCGATCCCGACGGGATCAAGAGGCTGATCGACCGGTACCGGGGCCTGGGGAGCCACGACTGACGCCCCGCCGGGCACCTTCGCGGGCGGTACAATGCCTCCCTCGATTTCCGACCCCGCCCCCACCGGTTGCCCGCGACATGAAGATCCACGAGTACCAGGCCCGAACGCTCCTCGCGGACGCGGGCATTCCCGTCCCCGGCGGCCGCATGGTCGAGACCGTCGAGGACGCGATCGCCGAGACCGAGAGGATCCTCCGGGACGAGTGCCCGCTCGTCGTCGTCAAGGCCCAGGTCCACGCCGGTGGCCGTGGCAAGGCCGGGTTCGTGAAGCTCGTCCGCTCGGTCGACGAGGCGAGGGAAGCGGCCGAGTTCATGCTCGGCAACCGGATGGTCTCCGTGCAGACCGGTCCCGAGGGCATCGAGGTGAGGCGGCTCCTCGTCGCGGCGGGTGTCGACATCGCGAAGGAGTTCTACCTCGCGGTCACGCTCGATCGATCGCGGGGCGTCAACACCCTGATCGCCAGCGCCGAGGGCGGCGTGGAGATCGAGACGGTCGCCGAGGAGAATCCCGACGCGATCATCAAGGTCCCGATCCACCCGCTCACGGGACTCGAGGGATTCGAGGCGAGGTCGGTCGCGAAGCGGATCGGCTTCACCGGAAGGCAGATCGGCCAGGCGGCCGCGATCATGCAGCGCCTCGCCCGGCTCTACACCACGCTCGACGCGAGTCTCGTCGAGATCAACCCGCTCGTCCTGACGCCCCCGAGCGACGACGCTCCGGAAGGTCGCGTGATGGCGATCGACGCCAAGTTCGGCTTCGACGACAACGCCCTCTTCCGGCACCCCGAGCTCCAGGCGATGCACGACCCGAGCGAGGACAATGCGGCGGAATCGCGGGCGGAGGCCGCCGGCCTCTCCTACGTCGACCTGGACGGCAACATCGGCTGCCTGGTCAACGGCGCCGGGCTCGCGATGAGCACGATGGACATCGTCAAGCTCCACGGCGGCGAACCGGCGAACTTCCTCGACGTCGGCGGATCCGCCAGCGCCGAGTCGGTCACCGAGGCCTTCCGGATCATCCTCGGAGACGAACGGGTCGAGGGCGTCCTGGTGAACATCTTCGGCGGCATCATGAAGTGCGACACGATCGCCAACGCGATCATCGAGGCCGCCAAGGAGGTGGGATTCGAGGTCCCGCTGGTCGTCCGACTCGAAGGTACGAACGTCGACGAGGCGCGACGCCTGCTCGAGGAGGCGAAGAGCGAGATCCCCACGATGCAGACCGCCACCGACCTCGCGGACGCCGCCCGGACCGTCTGCGGCGCCGTCGGCTGATCGATGCTGGTCCTCTTCGACATCGACGGGACCCTCCTCCGGAGCCGAGGCGTGGGCCTGCGGGCGATGCAGGCGGCGCTCCACGAGCTGCATCCGCCCCGGCACGAGGGTGATCGGCACGACGTCGAGGCGATCGACACCGCAGGCCGGCTCGACCCCCTCATCTGGCGCGAGCTGCTCGAGCAGCGGGGCATCGAACCGACCGAGGAAGGGCACGAGGCGTTTCGCCGAAGCTACGGATCCCGGCTCGCCGCCATGATCGAGGAGGAACGACCGGTCGTGTGCCTCGACGGCGCCGCCGCCGCGGTCGCCTGGGTCCGCGACCACCCCGAACTCGTTCCGGCCCTCCTGACGGGGAACTACCCCGAGACCGGCCGGCGGAAGGTCGCCGGGGCGGGGATCGATCCGGACGACTTCGCCTTCGGGGTCTGGGGCTTCGAGGCGGAGACCCGCCGAGGTCTCCCCCCCATCGGGATCGCCCGGGCGAACGAGCACGTGGGTCGCGAGGTCGATCCACGGGAGGCGGTGATCGTCGGCGACACGCCTGCCGACATCGACTGCGCCCGGCACGCGGGATGCCACGTGGTGGCGGTCGCGACCGGCCGCTTCGGCGTCGAGGACCTCGCCTCGCACGAACCGGACGTCGTCCTGCCGGGCCTCGACGACCTCGAGGCGTTCATCACGGCCCTCGAGACCTGCCTCCGGAGATCCCTGCGATGAACGCCGGCCCCCTACGACGCAACGAGCGGATCCGCTCGGTCGACGTCCTCCGGGGCTTCGCCCTCCTCGGCATCATCGTGGTCAACGGTCCGATCTTCGCCCTGCCGATGGCCGCGATGCTCGATGCCTCGTTCGCACCGGCGGGCCTCCTCGACCGAGCCACGGCGGCGTTGATCTCGATCCTCGCCGAAGCGAAGTTCATCTCGACCTTCTCCCTGCTCTTCGGTTTCGGACTCGCGATGCAGCGGGCACGGCGCCTCGAATCGACCGGTTCCTTCGCACCGTTCGGCGTCCGACGCATGCTGATCCTCGGCGCGATCGGCTTCCTGCACGTGCTGTTCCTGTGGTTCGGCGACGTGCTCTTCATCTATGCGGCGATCGGTCTCGCGATGATCCCGCTCCTCATGGTTCCGGCACCGGTGCGACTGGGCCTCGGCCTCGGCGCGATCGCCTTCTCCAGTCTCGCCGTCACCGGCCTGGCGTTCCTCGGGACGATCGACGGCGGACCCGCCGCCGAGGATCCGGGCGAGGTTCTTCGAGGCTTCAAGGCGATGTCGGCCGCGATGTTCGACCCGACGAACCCGATCTGGATCTCGGCGGAGACGCTGGCGAACAGCGAAGGACCCTGGACCGAGTCGCTCCTCTTCCGGATGGTGAACTGGGCGTTCTCGCTCATCGCCGTCGTCCTCGGGTACGGCTGGCACGTCCTGGGCATGATCCTGATCGGCTCCTGGATGCACGACCGGGACTTCTTCGGGAAGTCCGCCGTGGGGCTGCGGAACCGCCTCGCGGGACTCCTCCTCCCCATCGGCCTCGTGCTCGCGTTCACCCTCGGCGCCGTCGAGTGGAACACCGGCCCCCTCAGCGTCCCCTCGCTCTCCCTCCAGTGGCTCCAGGGCATCTCCGCCGCCCTGATCTCCATCGGGATGGTGTCGGCGATCTCCCGGCTGGTCGAGCTCGGTCGGATGCCGCTGGCGAAGGCGTTCGAGACGGTCGGTCGCATGTCGCTCTCCGCGTACCTGCTCGAGTCCCTCCTCTTCTGCGCCGTCGTGCAGCACTGGGGACTCGGGTGGTTCGGTCGGCTCGGATCGTTCCAGATCCTCCTGCTCTCGATCGGCATCTACGTGCTCGTCGTGCTCGCATGCACCCTCTGGAGTCGCTTCCGGCCGATGGGGCCGATGGAGTGGCTCTGGAGACAAGGGTCGTACCTCGGAATCGACCGGGGACTCGACCGGGGCCGGCGGACCGGCGTGGAGAACGTGTCGCGGTCTCCTTGACCCGCAGGTCCGGAGTTAGGCTTCGTCCGGCGGCCCCAACCATCGCCTCCCGGAGCCTTCTTCCTTGGATTCTCAGCTGGTCGGCATCTGCAGCGACTTCTACGTCAACCAGAAGCTGGCGTTGACCCTCGACGTGCCGGATGGACGGGAATCGGTGCTCGACCTCTTCGGGCGACTGAAGAAGGAGTTCCCCTGGCTCGAGCGACTCCGCCGGTACGACGGCGAGTACGCCCTCGAGTCGGAGGACGTGGACGGTTCCTACGGCTGGGCCGCCCTGAGGCAGACGACGCTTCGCAGCGGGTTCGTCAACCCCTCCTCCCTCGAGGAGGCGTACCGACTTCATCGCATCCTCCTCGACCTCGCGCCGTACTACCTCTCGGTCAGCCCGCTCGACGTCGACCATCTCGAACTGGTGTTCGGATTCGACTTCGAGGCGGATCGCGACCGGGACGAGATCGTATTCGAGGCGCTGCTCGCCGATTCGCCCCTGGCCGACCTGGTCGACCGCGATCGCGAACGACTGGTCGAGGCGCAGCCCCTGCTCGGCATCGCCCTCGAGGACGATCCGAAGATGCAGGCCTTCTTCGAGGTGAAGTCGCGTCCCGCACGCGGCCGATCGGGAATGCCGAGCCTCGAAGGTGGTGATCCGATCAGCGTCTACCTCACCGCACGAGCGAGCGGCCCGCTCAAGTCGATCGATGAGCTGCCGTCGCTGTTCGGGCAGCTCGCCGGTCATGCGGAGCGGCTCGTCGAGGAGCGGTTGATCCCGTCGGTGCTCGTTCCGATCCGACGGGCGATCCTGTCCCGCCCCTGTTGACCGTCGTCGACCTGGCGTCCCGCGCGGATGCTACCCTTCGGGCGTGGACTTCGAACTCGCCAACGCACTCGGTCGCATCGTCGAACTGAAGGACCGAAGCACCGCGGCGCATACGTGGCGGGTGACCATGTACGCCCAGGCGGTCGCGGAGTCGGCCCACGTGCCGATGCCCCGCCTGATGAACTTCATGCTCGGCGCCGTCCTGCACGATCTCGGCAAGATCGACGTGCCCGATCGGATCCTCGCCAAGCCCGGGCGGCTCGACGACGAGGAGTTCGAGATCATCAAGTCGCACACGACGATGGGGCACGAACGCCTCCGGCGACTCGGCGTCACCGAACCCATGATCCTCGACGTCGTGCGGAGCCACCACGAGCGGATCGACGGATCGGGCTACCCCGACGGGCTCGTGGGCGAGGAGATCCCCCTCGCGGCCCGCTGGTTCGCGGTGATCGACGGATTCGACGCGATGACCAGTCTCCGGCCGTACCGCGACGCCCGCGGGCGGGAGGCCGCCCGCCGGGCGATCGAGGACCTCGAGCAGCACGTCGGGACCTGGTACGAACCCGAAGCGGTCGCGGTGTTCCGCGACCTCTTCGAGCGGGGGCGTCTCGACTCGACCCTCGAGCATCTCAACGACCCGGATGCCCACTCGACCCTCACGGGCCCGCTCTCGGAGCACTCGATCGAACTCGCCCGGGACGCCCTGCTGCGTTCGAATCCTCCGGGGATCGATCACCCGGAGGTCGACGCCCTGCTCGAACAGGCCGTCCGGTCGACCGACCCGGATCCCGCACGGGAATCATCGGCGAACGGTCCGTCGTGACCGCGGCCGCTCCGCTCGTCGGAAGGCCGGAATGAAGAACGCTCCGCCGTCGGGAGTCCCGCGGCGGAGCGATCGTGTTCAGGGATGCGGGGGACCCGGTCCCGGCCCGCTCAGGCGGCCTTGGCGTCGACGTACTTCTCGACGCTCTTGAGATCGTTCATGATCTGCGGGGTGACCAGCAGGGTGAACGACTCGCCCACCTCGACCTTGACGACCTGCGTCGGCTTCTTGCGGTCGATCCAGATGCGACCCGCGCGGTTCGTCGGGCGGTTGTCGATCTGACGACGGCGGCGAGCCAGCGCCGACAGGGCCTTCTGGACGTGCGGCTGCATGCGCATGAGCCGACGGAGCGTCTTCACGCCACGCTCGTTCTTGGGAACCGAGGTGATGGTGAAGGTCATCGTGGTCGACGGGGAGAGGTCCATGGTGGCGGTCCGACGTTCGATCTGCTGTGGGTGCCCGCGGTACCGGCCGCTGGCGTGAATCGGAGATTGTACCAGCAGCCACGATCCAGTCCAGCCCCTCGCCGATCCGCTTCGAGAGGTCTCAGCCGATTCCCGCCGCGGCCCGGAGATGGGCGTGGAGGACCTGGGTCCCCCGCTCGCCCAGCCCGGCGGACTGGACGGTCCGGTAAAGACGCTCCGCGAGGTCGAGGCCGGGAAGATCCAGCCCGAGATCGCGGGCCGCGGTGATGGCGATGCCGAGGTCCTTCACGAAGTGATCGACGTAGAAACCGGGCTCGAGATCGCCGTCGAGCATGCGTGGCGCGAGATTCGAGAGCGTCCAGCTGCCCGCCGCGCCGCTCGACACCGACTCGAGCACCCTCCTCGAGTCGAGGCCCGACGCCTCCGCGAAGACGAGCGCCTCGCAGGTGCCGACCATCGAGGCGGCGACCAGGATCTGGTTGACCAGCTTCGTGGACTGGCCTGCTCCGGCCCCTCCCTGCAGGACCACGGTCCCGCCCATCAGGTCCAGCCATGGACGAATCGACTCGAAGGCCCCGGCATCGCCTCCGACCATGATCGACAACGTCCCGTTCCGGGCCCCCACGTCGCCGCCGGAGACCGGAGCATCGAAGGCCGACACCGACCGCGCGGCCGCCCGCTCGTGGAGCCGCCGAGCCAGCCCGGGATCGCTCGTCGTCATGTCGATCAGGTGAGCCGGCACGTTCTCCGCGGACAGGGTGCCCTCCTCCCCGAGGTGCACCGCCTCGACGTCCTCGGGATAGCCGACGATCGAGAAGACCGCATCCGCCCCCTCCGCGGCCTCTCGCGGCGTGTCCGCCCATGCGGCCCCGGCCGCGAGCAGGCCCTCCGCCCGGCTCCTCGTCCGGGTGTGGACTCGGAGGGCGTGTCCCGCCTCGAGGAGCTTCGAAGCCATCGACGAGCCCATCACGCCCGTCCCGATCCAACCGATCTCCGCCACGACTGCCTCCCGGGGCGCATCCCCATCGATCCGATGCCGGGTGGTCGAACCCGGCCTGCGACGGCATCGTAGCGACCGGGTCGTTCCCCTCTCCCCACGAGGTTGAGCTACCCTCAGGTCCTTCGGGACCGAACACGGGCCCGCACGGTCGGCTCGACCCGCCAGGCGGGTCTCGAAGCCTTCGACGAACTCGCCGGACCAACGTCATGACAGAATCCGAAGCCCAGAACGCCACGACCTCCAGCCGGGAGGAGACCTCCGCCCTCGAGCGGGAGGTCGAGGAGGCGAGCCGGCCGTTCCGCCACCTGCAGGACCAGATGCGACGCGTGGTGGTCGGCCAGCAACCGCTGCTCGACGGCCTCGTGATCGGCCTCCTCACCAACGGACACCTCCTGATCGAGGGGGTCCCGGGACTGGCGAAGACCACCGCGATCGCGGCCCTCGCACGCGGCATCCACACCGAGTTCAAGCGGATCCAGTTCACGCCGGATCTCCTGCCCGCGGACCTGGTCGGCACGCTGGTCTACCGACCGAACGACGGGGAGTTCGTCGTCAAGAAGGGGCCGGTGTTCTCGAACCTGGTCCTCGCCGACGAGATCAACCGCGCCCCGGCCAAGGTCCAGTCGGCCCTCCTCGAGGCGATGCAGGAGCGGCAGGTGACCATCGGGGACGAGACCCACCCGCTTCCCTCGCCGTTCATGGTCCTCGCGACCCAGAACCCCATCGAGCAGGAGGGCACGTACCCGCTGCCCGAGGCGCAGGTCGATCGGTTCCTGATGAAGCTCGTGGTCGACTATCCGGATCGACGCGACGAACGCCGCATCCTCGATCGCATGGGGCGCACCAGCACCGAGCTCGCGGTCGATGCGGTGCTCGGTGCGGACCAGATCGTCGCCGCCCGCGACGTGGTGGATCGCATCCACGTCGACGACCGACTCCGCGACTACGTCGTGGACCTCGTGGTGGCGACCCGCGATCCCTCCTCCGCCGGACTGTCGTTCGGGGAGCTGATCGACTTCGGGGCGTCCCCTCGAGCATCGATCGCCCTGATCCTCGTCGCGAAGGCAAGGGCCTTCCTCGACGGACGCGGCTACGTCGTCCCGCAGGACGTCAAGGATGCCGCGCCGGACGTCCTCCGGCATCGGATCGGCCTGAGCTACGAGGCCGAGGCCGAGGAGAAGACCGCCGACGACATCGTGAACGCCCTGCTCGAACACGTTCCGGTCCCCTGATCCCGTGCGACGCCCGTCACCGCCCAGCGAAGTGGAAGCGGATCCGTCCTCCGAGGAGGCGAGGGAGCTGCTGCGTCGCGTTCGTCGCATCCGGCTCCGGACGCGGCAGGTCGTCAACGATGCGCTGGCGGGCCAGTACCACGCCGCCTTCAAGGGACGCGGGATGGAGTTCGAGGAGGTCCGCCCCTACCAGGTCGGCGACGACGTGCGCTCGATCGACTGGAACGTGAGCGCGCGACTGGGCGATCCGCACGTGAAGCTCTTCCGCGAGGAACGCGAGCTCACGGTGTTCCTCGCGGTCGACGTCTCGGGCTCGCAGTCGTTCGGCACGACCGGGCGATTCAAGCGGGACCTGGTCGCCGAGTTCGCGGCCACCGTCGCGTTCAGCGCGGCGATGAACAACGACAAGATCGGACTCCTCTCGTTCACCGATCGGGTGGAGGGCTTCGTCCCCCCGCGCAAGGGGACGAACCACGTCATGCGGATCATCCGGGACCTGCTCGCCTTCCGGGGCGAAGCCCGCGGAACGGACATCGGCGGCGCGGTCGAGGAACTCGATCGGGTGCTGAGGCAGCGAGCCGTGGTCTTCGTCGTGAGCGACTTCCTCGACGACGGCTGGGAACGGTCGCTCCTCGCCGCGAGACGGAGACACGACGTCGTCCCCGTCGTCGTGGGCGACCCGAGGGAGGAGGAACTCCCGTCCATGGGCCTGGTCGAGTTCACCGACCCCGAGACCGGCGAGCGGATCCTCTTCGACACCGGGCGATCTCGAAGCCGACGTCGATTCGCGGAGGCGGCACGGGCCGCGGCCGAACACCGGGATCACGCCCTCCGACGGATGAGACTCGATCCGCTGAGACTGGAGACCGGGGCCGACTTCATCGAACCCCTCACCGCCTACTTCCGGCGACGGGAGCGGAGGCGGGCCCGATGAGCCGGTGGCGGATGATGGCCCGGCGCCTCGCCGTCGCGGCGACGATCGCCGCGAGCGGGCTCGCGGCCGCCCAGTCCCTCGAGGAGGCCGACACCCCGCCGCCACCGGCATGGTCTCCCGGCGAGACGATCGGCCTGCGGGACGACGACGTCTCCGCCACGCTGGAGCTGCTCGAGCCGGCGCCCGCGACCGGGCTCCCGATCAGGCTCCGGCTCGTGGTGCCGGACAAGGCGGACGCTCGCGTGGCGGTCGAGGGATTCGACGACGACGGCCCCTTCGTCCTGCTCGGTGTCGCCGGCGAGGATCCGATCGCGAGCGATCTCGTGGCGACGATCTCCCTCCGGACCTTCGCGAGCGGGTCGACCGTGCTTCCCGACTTCACCGTTCGCGTCGGGGACGCCGACCTGGCGGTGCCGGCTCGGACGATCGAGGTCGAGTCGATCGCGGGACTCGAGACCGATCCGGCGGCACATCGCGACATCGCCGACGCGGTGCCGATGCCCTCCGGGGAGGGTGGTTGGACGACCGGGATCATCCTCGGCATCCTCGCCGTCGCGGGCGTGGTCGCGCTGATCGCATGGTGGCTCCGTCGACCCCGACCGACGCCTCCGCCGATCCCCGCCGACGAGTGGGCCCTGGCCCGCCTCGACGAACTCGAGGCGCGCGGCCCGGTGACCCCGGCCGGGCTCCATGCCTTCTACATCGAGCTCACCGACATCACCCGTCGATTCATCGAACGACGATTCGGCCTCGCGGCCCCCGAACGGACGACGCCGGAGTTCATCCGGGAGGCCGGTCGACACCCGGGGATCCGCGAGGACCAGGCCGCCCTGCTCGGCCGGCTGCTCCGCGCCGCCGACATGGTGAAGTTCGCGGGTGACCGCCCGTCGACCCCCGAGGCGACGAGACACCTCGCCGTCGTGCGGGACTTCGTTCGCGATGCCGGGTCGGGGGATCCCGAGTCCCCCGACGGCGAAGCTCGCCACCGTCGGGTCGCCGGTGCGGTCGAAGGACTCGATCGACTGGAGGACGAGTCGTGAGTGGCTGGTTCGACGACTGGACCGGCGGTCAGTTCGGGTTCCATCCCGGATCCGCCTGGTGGCTCGTCCTCCTGCCGCTCGCGGCCCTCGCCTGGCTGCCGGCGTGGCGGCGGCGGCGCCCCACCCTCGCCCATTCCCGCGTCGGCCTGCTGGTCGGGATCGGTCGGTCCTGGGTGTCGCGCTTCCGCTGGCTGCCACCGTTGCTCCGGTGCCTCGCCATCGCCCTCGTGGTGGTCTCGATCGCTCGACCGATCACGGCCAACGAACGGAGCCGCGTCTTCGTCGAGGGCGTCGCGATCCAGTCGGTCGTCGACCGATCCGGTTCGATGGAGGCGGTCGACTTCGAGCTCGACGCCGGTCGGGTGAGTCGACTGACCGCGGTGAAGAAGGTCCTCACCGAGTTCATCGTGGGGGACGACGAGCTCTCCGGTCGTCCGGACGATCTCGTCGGCCTCATCACCTTCGCCCGCCACGCGGACACCGCGAGCCCGCTGACCCTCGACCATGCCCACGTGGTCGGGGCGATCGACGCCGTGGACATCGCACGCATCCAGTCGGAGGACGGGACCGCGATCGGCGACTCCATCGCCCTGGCGGTGGAACGCCTCCGGGAACTCGATGATCGGTCGGACTCGGAAGGCCGGCGGATCAAGAGCCGGGTCATCGTGCTCCTCACCGACGGCGAGAACAACGCCGGCGACATCGATCCCGACACCGCGGCCGCGATCGCGGAGGCGTTCGACGTCAAGATCTACGCGATCGGCGTCGGCTCGAACGGGGTCGCGATGATCCCCGCCCGCGACCTCTTCGGGAACGTGCGGATGATCCCGCAACGCGTCTCGATCGACGAGGAGACGCTCCAGAGGATCTCCGAGTCGACCGGCGGCCGGTACTTCCGGGCCACCGACACCGATTCACTCCGCGACATCTACGCGGAGATCGATCGACTGGAGAAGACGACCACCGAGCAGCGTCGATACCGCCTCTACCGGGATCTCGCGGTCTCCGGCACCTCCGTCGGAGGCCTTCGCCTGCCCCCCCTCCTCCTGCCGGCCGTCCTGCTCCTCGCCCTCGAGCTCCTGCTCTCCAACACAAGGTTCCGGACGCTGCCATGAACCTCGACTTCGAACATCCTGGAGCGCTCGCCTGGCTCTGGCTGGTTCCGATCGTCGGCCTGGTCGTCGCGTGGTCGCTCGCGGCGAGGCGACGCCAGCTCGATCGCTTCGCCGACCATCCCCTGCTTCGGCGACTGGCACCGGAGGCGAGCGTGTTCCGGCCGCTCGTCCGCGGCGTCCTCTCCATCGCCGCCCTCGCCCTCCTCGTGATCGCGCTGGCCGATCCTCGCTGGGGTGTTCGCTACGTCGAGGCGAACCGACGAGGCATGGACGTGATGTTCGTCATCGACGTCAGCCGGAGCATGCTGGCGGGCGACGCGACGCCGTCGAGACTGGACCGGGCGAAGCTCTTCGTCGAGGACGCGGTCGACTCGATGGCCGGCGACCGGGTCGGACTCGTCGACTTCGCCGGTGACGCGGTGATCCGAAGCCCGCTCACCCTCAACTACGACGCCTTGAAGACGAGCCTCGCGGAACTCACCCCGCGCAGCGCGAGTCGTGGCGGCTCGATGCTCGGCGACGCGATCCGGAAGGCGGCCGATTCGTTCCCCGACGACCAGCCCGGCGGCAAGGCGATCGTCGTCCTCTCCGACGGCGAGGACATGGGCAGCTTTCCCGTCGAGGCCGCCACGACCGCGTGGCGGGAGCACGGGGCCCGCGTCTACACGGTCGGGCTGGGCGACGACGGCGAAGGGGCGCGGATCCCGATCGTCGACCGCGGCCAGCGGACCTGGCTCCGCTTCGAAGGCGAGGAGGTCTGGACCCGCATGGACCCGACGCTGCTGGCCCGGGTCGCGGAAGCCGGTGGCGGGGTCTTCGTCCCGGCGGGCACCAGCCTCGTCGATCTCGGGGAGTTCTTCGACGACTGGATCAGCACCATCGACCTCCGCGACGGGACGAGCATCGAGAGCCGGCAGCGCATCCCCCGTTTCCAGTGGTTCGCGATCGCGGCGCTGGTCCTGCTCGTCGTCGAGGCTACGATCTCCAACCGCCGGAAGGTGGTCCGGGGACCGGGGGACGGATCACGCACGGAGCCGACGACATGACGCCCGCCCCTCGCCATGCACGATCGACGAACGGCCTCGTCGCCATCCTCGTGGTCGGCGGCTCGATGCTGGCCGGCGCCGCCCCGCCCCCGACGCCGACGGCGCCCGATGCCTCGACGACCGCCGCGGAGATCGCGGCGGCC
>JAYZBK010000224.1:0-8362 GCA_036339295.1 Planctomycetota bacterium | reverse complement strand
GTCGTTCCAGGATCTCGCCCGGGCGCAGCTCGCGGCGGGCCGCTACCAGGCCTGCCTCGGCACGATCGAGCGGATCGTCGAGACCTCGGACGACGGGAATCGCGACGTGGAGCTCCTTCGGCTGCAGACCCGCTGCCTGACGGAAGCGGGCAGGATGATGGAGGCTCGCGCGGCGCTGCGGGATCTCGTCAACCTCCACCCGGAGGATGTCCAGGGGTGGATCGAGCTCGGGCTGGTGTGCCTCGAGGTCGAGGACTTCCGCTACGTGCTGCGGTCCGGACAGCGGATCGCCGTGCTCGACCCCTCCCGATTCGAGGGGTACTTCCTCCTCGGCCAGGCCGCGATGCGGAACAACGATCTCGACTCGGCGGTGAAGCTCTTCGCGAAGGCGTGCGAGCTCGCTCCCGGTCGCGTGGAGCCCTTCCTGGCGCTCGGTCTCTGCCACGAGGTGCGCGGGGACGAGGCGGCCGCCTACCGGGCGTACGCCCGGGGTGCCGGGAACCGACCTGGGGACCCCGGCATGAGGGGCCTCGTCGCCGGCGTGGGCGATCGACTCGACGATTGAGCCCCGGGGGATTCGGAGGCGGAGTCCATGATCGGAATCGAGCCGATGGCCTGGGCGCTCGGAGGTCTCGTCGTCGGCGCGACCGCGATGCGGTGGTTCGTCCGGCACCGACTGGACAGGTTCTGCGACGCGCTGGAGAACGGCGCGGACGTCTCCTCGTCGGCCGGCTTTGAAGCGGTGATCGCCGATCTCGTCCGGGCGCGCGATCGCTCGGTCGAGTCGGTGCGACGCGAGCAGGGACTCGCCCGCCGCGTGGCGGAGGAGCAGGCCTCGAGGCTTCGTCGGGCCCTCGGCGGCCTCGAGGATCCGGTGCTCGTCCTCGATCCCGGCGGTGGCGTCGCCGAGTGCAACGAAGCGGCCATCGAGCTCGGCACGGTCGGGCGGACGAGCACGCCGCCGACCTCGACGGTCGAAGGACTGATCCCCGTCTCGGTGGCGGCCCGCGAGGTCCGCGACCTCGCCCGGGGACTCGCCGAAGCCGGGGACGAGGAGGTCCGACGAACCGAGTTCTCCGCCGTCGATGCCGGTGGGGAGGTCCGCGACTTCGCGGTGTCCCTGCGGCGACTCGACGACTCCGGTCGGGTCCTGGTGGTCGTGCACGAGACCACCCGGGAACGCGAGATCCTCCGGATCAAGAGTGAATTCGTGGCGAAGGCCAGCCATGAGCTGCGCACCCCGCTCAGCTCGATCCGGGCGACGCTCGAGATGCTCGAGGAGGGCGATCTCGAGGACGCGGCGGCCCGGACCGAGATGGTCGGGATCGCTTCCGAGGAGGCGGACCGACTCGCCCGCATGGTCGACGACATGCTCGACATCAGCCGGATCGAGGCGGGCGTGGCCCGTCCCCGCATCGGCGCGGTCGAGATGGTCGGCCTGGCGGAGGAGGTGGTCGAGGGCCTGCGGGCCGCGGCCGCGCAACGCTCGATCGATCTCTCGGTCAGGCGGCGGGACGAGGAGCTCGTGGCCGAAGGCGATCGCGAGATGCTGGGGACCGTCATCGGCAATCTCGTCGGGAACGCCATCAAGTACGTCCCGGCGGGGGAGCGGGTGGTCGTCGAGGTGGCTCCGGACGACCTCACCCGATCGGTCGTCGTGACGGTGACCGACACCGGGCTGGGCATCCCCCCCGAGGACCTTCCGAGGGTCTTCGACAAGTTTTATCGGATCGGCCGCTACGAGCGAAACGCCCGTGGAAGCGGTCTGGGACTCGATCTTTGCCGAAACATCGTGGAGCAGATTCACCGGGGCCGGATCGGAGTCGATTCAACCCAGGGGGAAGGGGCCCGATTCTGGTTCGGGGTCCCGGCCCGGCACGACTCGTCGATTGCAGCCAGATAATGCAAGAGACTCGGTCCGACAAGCCACCCGTGATCCTGGTCGTGGACGATGAAGACCACATCGTCCGCGTCGTCGCGTTCAAGCTCCGGTCCGCCGGCTTCGAGGTGATCGAGGCCTTCGACGGCGAGGAGGCCTGGACGAGGCTCGGCGAGCAGGAGGTCGATCTCGTCCTCACCGACCGCCAGATGCCCATCGTGGACGGGATCGAACTCTCCCGTCGGATCTCCGCGGACGCTCGCACCGCCGACATCCCCGTGGTCATGCTGACCGCGCGGGGTTTTCGACTGACGCCCGAGGAACTCGCTTCCGCGGGCGTGATCGAGTTGATCGACAAGCCGTTCTCCCCCCGAGTCCTCGTCGAGCGGATCCGAGCGAATCTCGAGGCCCGCCGGGGCGGGGAGGCGGCGGCATGAGTCACGCTTCGACCAGCTCCGGGCACTCGATCGACCTGCTCATGGAGGCGGAGACCGCCGCGGTCGGTGCCGCGTGGATCCCGGTCTTCGCCGACGGGCCGCGATGGCCCGTGGTCGACGATCCGATCGCCCGCTGGCGCGAGCGGCTCCTCGTCGGGTCGCCCGCGATCCGACGTTCGCTCGAGCGTTCGCTCGACCGCTGCCTCGCCGCGGGAGCCGGACCGGTCGAACTGATGCCGGGCGTGTGGGCGATCGGATGCGAGGGCGTCGACGGCCACGACCGATCCCGGGGCGTGATCCTCCTCGCGACGCGGACGCTCTTCGCCGAGGGATCGCTGGCGATGCTCTGCAGCACCGCCCGACTCGACGAGAAGGTCGTGCGCGGCCTCGCGGAGACGAGCGAACCGCCCTCCGACGACGCGGTGGACTCGATCGCTCGACTTCTTCGACGCGCGCACGAGTCGGCCCTCGAGCGGATCCGGGACCGTGAATCGCAGCAGTCCGTCGATCGGAGGCTGGCGGACAGCTACGAGGAGCTGCACCTCCTCAACTCGCTGATCGATGGACTGGTGGTGGGTGGCGACGCCGACGAGTTCCTTCGGAAGGCCTGCGCCGAACTCTCGGCGACCGCCGGATATCGGTGGATCGCCCTCCTGGTGGACGAATCGAGCGCGATCGGCGACGACGACCAGGTCCGCCATGGCGAAGCCGTTCCCGAGCGGACCCGGCTTCGCGAGATCGCCGCGCTGGCGGAGGACGCGATCGCGACCGCCGTCGACGCCGGCGAGCATGGCGAGGTGGGCGTGGCCGCGATCAGGGGTGGCGGCCGTCGGATGGGAACGCTCCTGGCGGGCGGCCGTCCGGGGGAACCGATCAGCAGCATCGAGCTGACCCTGCTCGCCTCGGCTGCGGGGCACGTCGGCGTCTTCCTCCGCAACGCGATGCTCTATGCGGATCTCGACGCGATGTTCCTCGGCACGCTGCAGGCGATGGTCGCCGCCATCGACGCCAAGGATCCCTACACCCGTGGTCACTCCCAGCGGGTGGCCCTGCTGAGCCGGGACCTCGCCGCCGCGATCGGCCTTCCCGAGACCTTCGTCCGGGACGCCCATCTCGCGGGCCTCGTGCACGACATCGGGAAGATCGGTGTTCCCGAGTCGGTCCTCCGCAAGGCGGGGCGACTCGACGACGACGAGTTCGCGATGATCCGTCGCCACCCGCAGATCGGGCATCGAATCCTGAAGGACATCCCGCAGGTGCGGGAGCTGCTTCCGGGCGTCCTCTGCCACCACGAGGCGTGGGACGGCTCCGGATACCCCGCCGGGATGGAGGGCGAGGAGATCCCGCTGCTCGCCCGGATCATCGCGATCTGCGACAGCTTCGACGCCATGAGCTCGAGCCGGACGTACCGACGGGCGATGCCCCGGGCGGAGGTCCTCGAGGAGATCCGGCGATGCGCCGGCCGTTTCTACGATCCCCGGCTCGTGCCGGTGTTCCTCGGGCTCGATTTCGCCGAGTACGACCGCCTGCTCGCCCGGGACGCCGCGGAGTTGACCCGCGCGGAACCGGAGGTCGACGGCGATCCCCCCCGGAGGAATGCGGCATGAATGCGCGATTCGACGATCACGGGACCCTCTGCATCGTCTCGCTCGAGGGCGAGTTCATCGGCGACGCCGTCGATCCGGTGAGGACCGCGTGCCTCGACCGGGTGGACTCGGGCATCCGGGATCTCATCCTCGATCTCTCGTCGACCGAGATGGTCGACTCGGCGGGCCTCGAGGCGATGCTCGCCCTCGCGGATGCGACCGCCACGAGGCGTGGTCGGTGCATGATCGCGGAACCCGACGAGGCGGTGCGCTCGATCCTCTCGAGCACCCGTCTCCACGAACGACTCGAGATCCACGACGCGGTCGAGACCGCGGCGCGGACGATCCGCTGAGCGAGGAGGAGTCATGAGAATCGACACCGACGCGCATGGCAGTCCCCGTACCGGGGAACGACCGACGATCGGCACGGCGGGGCCCGCCCCGCTCGGCGAGACGCTCGTCGCTCGCGGTCGGATCGAACCGGCCGATCTCGCTCGCGCGCTCGAGCAGCAGAATCTCCAGGCCGATCACCGCCTCCTCGGGGAGATCCTCGTCGACCTCGGCCTCGTGACCGAGCCGGAGGTCGCGGAGGCGCTCGCCGAGGCCGCCGGGATCCCGTTCGTCCGCCACGTCTCCAGGGTCGCGGACCCGACGGTCGTGGAACTCCTGCCGAGGGACTTCGCGGCGCAGCACCGCGTGCTTCCGCTGTTCCTCGTCCGCGGGGTGCTGACGGTCGCGGCGGCCGAGCCGTCGAACCTCCACCTCTTCGAGGAGATCTCGCGGCGGACCGGGCACCGGGTCCAGGTCGCGGCGGCGGCCGCCGCCGACGTGCTCGCGGCCATCGAGAGCTGGCTCCCCGCGGCCAACGTCTTCGTGATCGACGAGATCGAGGACGAGGGCGACGCCGAGCTCACGGTGCTCGAACGACAGGTCGCGGAACTCACCGACCTCGCGGAGATCGCGGGTCGTGGTCCGGTCGTCCGCCTCGTGAACCGGATCGTGCACGACGCGGTCGCGGACGGGGCCAGCGACATCCACGTGGAGCCCGGGGACCGGACGCTTCGCGTTCGTTGCAGGATCGACGGGGTCCTGCAGGAGCGGTTGCGCCCGCCGCACCGGATGGGACCGGCGCTGACGAGCCGCATCAAGATCATGGCGGACCTGGACATCTCCGAGCGGCGTCGCCCGCAGGACGGCGACATCCACGTCATGGTCGAGGGCCGTCGGGTGGACCTTCGCGTGTCGACCATGCCGGGACGACACGGTGAGAAGGTCGTGATCCGCATCATCGACAGCCAGGGGGCGATCGTCTCGGCCGAGCGTCTCGGGATGACCGGCGAGGTTCGACGACGGTGGACGTCGCTGCTCGAGAGCCCCAACGGCATCGTCCTCGTGACCGGACCGACCGGCAGCGGCAAGAGCACCACGCTCTACTCCGCGCTCGGCTCGATGGACGCGGACACGCGGAACCTCTCGACGATCGAGGATCCGGTGGAGGCGGTGATCCCGGGCGTGAACCAGTTCCAGGTGAACGATCGGACGGGGTTCGGATTCGCCGGCGCGCTCCGGTCGATGCTTCGACAGGATCCCGACGTGATCATGGTGGGGGAGATCCGTGACGAGGAGACCGCGGGAATCTCGGCCCAGGCCGCCCTGACCGGTCACCTCGTCCTCTCGTCCCTCCACACCAACGACGCCTGCGGCGCCCCGATCCGCCTGGCCCACCTCGGGGTGGAGCCCTTCCTCGTGGCGAACATCCTCCGGGGAGCCCTCGCCCAGCGCCTGGTCCGGCGGAACTGTCCCCAGTGCGCGGGGGAGATCGAGATCGACTCCGCGCATCGCGATCTCGTGGAGCAGGTCGCGACGATCGATCGCCTGCAGGCGGGCACGGGATGCACGCGGTGTCGAGGCACCGGGTTCAGCGGGCGGATCGGCGTCTTCGAGCTGCTCGAGCCGGTGCCCGCCGTGGTCGATGCGATCGCCGCGGGCGTCTCCCATCGCGAGCTGATCGAGGTCGCATCGGCCGCCGGGCTCGAGTCCATGCGGACCGACGGCCTGCGGAAGGTCGCCGAAGGCGTCACCACCATCGAGGAGGTCCTGGCGGCCACCGCCGGGTGAGACCCATGAGCGAGACCGCGAACTGGGCATGGCAGGCGCGCGACGGCAGCGGCGAGCTGCGACGCGGGACCCTCGCGGCGGCGAACGCCGCGGAGGTCGCCGATCGTCTCCGGGCGGAGGGACGCACGGTGATCGCGATCGACCGCAGCGTCGGGGCGGAGCGATCCCGGGGTGTTCGCGGTTCGACGATGTTCAAGCGGGTCGATCGCGAGGCCGTCGCGTCGATGATCCGTCGGCTCTCGGTGATGCTCGAGGCGGGCGTGACGCTGCCCGAGGCGTTGTCGATCGAGATCGAGACCAATCCGGGCCTCCAGGTGGAGCTCGAGACGATCAGGGACGCGGTGGAGGGCGGAACGCCGCCGAGCGAGGCCTTCGAGGCGTTTCCCCGACTCTTCCCACCGGTCGCCACCGGCCTGCTCCGGGCCGCGGAAGCGGTCGGCGACCTGCCGGGAATGCTCGGCCGACTCGCGGACTGGATGCAGCGGGAACGTCGGCTCAGCCGACAGGTCCGAACCGCCCTGACCTACCCGGTGATGCTCGCGGTGGTCGGCACGGTCATCACCCTGCTGCTCGTGACCCTGGTGATGCCTCGCTTCGAGGCGATCTACGCCTCTCGACAGGCGGAGCTTCCGCCGATCACGCAGTTCGTGCTGGCCTTCGGGCGCGGCGTCGTCGGAGGCTGGGCCGCCTGGGGCCCCGCGCTCCTCGCGAGTCTCGCCGGCCTCGCCCTGCTCCTTCGAACGTCGTCGGGGGTCGGGATCCTCGAGTGGCTTCGATTCGAGGTGCCGGTCGTCCGGAGCGTCGTCCGGCCCGCGGATCTCGCCCGGGCCACGCGGACGCTCGGCCTGCTTCTCGCCGCCGGCGTGCCGCTGCTCGACGCCATCGAGATCTGTCGCGGGATGTCCCGATGGCCCCGCTGGCGACGCTTCTGGGACGGACTCGAATCGGCGGTCCGTGACGGCGAGAACCTCGCCGGACGCTTTCGAAGCGGTGGCATGGTGCCCGCCTCGGTCCGGGCGATGGTCGCTGCGGGCGAACGGTCCGGGAAGCTTCCCGAGGTCCTGGAGCGGGTCGCCGATGCGGCCGACGAGGATCTCGAGGTCGCCGTCAAGCGGGTCGGAGTGGTCCTGGAACCGGCGGCGATCCTCGTCCTGGGGTCGGTGATCGGGGTCGTGGCGATCGCCCTCCTGCTCCCGATCTTCAAGATGGGATCGACGATGGGCTGAGGTCCCGCCCGCCTCCGATGGGGTGAGCACCTCCATGATCGACGAGTGGCGAAAGAACCCCCGGGTCGGGGGGTTCTATGGTCGTCTTCGGCGGGAACGACCAGGGACGGACGACCCGGCGAACGACGATCCTCGAGATCGTGATCGGTCGAACCAGGGACGGGCGGCTGGGAACGGAACAGGGATCGCAAGGGCAAGGATGCCCGAACGGGATTCGGCAGGTGGACCCGGACCGTGATCAGGGATGATCCGGATTCGACCGACCGAGGCACGGTACACCTCGACGCCCTCGCGACCGCTCGCCGGTCCGCGGGGGCGTCCTCGTTGGTGGGGGACGAATCCCGCGATCGATTCAGAAGAGGGTGAGCAGGATGCCGAAGTCGGCGCCGTCGACCGTGCCGTCGCCGTTCAGGTCCGCGTCCGGGTCGTCGGTTCCCCAGAGGCTGAGCAGGATCCCGATGTCGCCGCCACCGATGTCGCAGTCGTTGTCGAGGTCGCCGGGGCCATCGCAGCCCGCCTCGATCGCGCCCACGATGCGAAGGGTGGCCGCCGATCTCACGCCGACCGTCACGAGCGGGTTCTCGCGCATGTAGAAGTCGACGAAGTCGCCGCCCTCCTGCTGCGCCTCGATCAGCGAGCTGAGGCTGAAGTGGAGTCGGCCGGCATCGAGTCCCGCGCCCAGCCAGGCCGCGACGCGATCGTCGGTGCCGTCGAAGGTGAACCGGAGGACCGAGCCCTCGGGGAGGTTGCCGCCACCAGTCGCGCCGTCGACCACGCCGACCGCGAGGGACTGGGGCGTCCGCCGGTCGGTGATCGAGTTGGAGACGTCGAGGAGCACGCCCTTGCGACCGAGGTCGGCGGCGAAGGCGGTTCGAACGCCGGAGCCGAACGGTCCAACGAGACTGAAGTCGGTCGTCTCGGTCCAGTCGGCCGCGGTGACGCCGTTGCGGAAGCCCGTGGGGAAGAGTTCGATCGGTCGTCCCGGGTCGTCGTCCGGGACGTGGTCGGGATCGCTGGGCTCGAGGTAGGTCCGCCAGTCGTCCTGCGTCGGGTCGTAGCCACCGGCGAGTTCGTCCGCGATCGTCACCGTGATCTCGACCGAGTCGATGCGGTATC
>JAYZBK010000223.1:0-12794 GCA_036339295.1 Planctomycetota bacterium | reverse complement strand
GGCGTCCGTGGTCGACGCCGCTGAGCTGCCGTCGGCCGGGCTTGGCCCGCCGGCGACCCAGGCAGGACATGAAGAACGCCGCGGGCTCAGAGGAGCCCGCGGCGTGTTCATTCCATCGTGTCCCGTCGGCCGAGCCGCCGTGACCGGAGCGGCGTGGGTCACTCCTCGCCCGTGGGCTCCGTCGCTTCCGCCGCGTCCGCGGCCGCCACGGCCTTCGCCTCCTCGGCGACCTTCGGATCGTGCTCCTCGGTCGCCTTGCCTTCCGCCTCCATCTTCCGGCGATAGGCCTCGATCTTCCGCTTGTCGGGGCCGATGATGACGTTCATCCGACGGCCCGCCATGCGGGGTTCGGTCTCGACCTTCCCGATCTCCTCGAGCTCGGCGATGATCTCCCGCATCCGCTCGTTGCCTCGCTCGCGATGAGCCATCTCCCGCCCGCGGAACTGCTGGACGATCTGGACCTTGTGTCCCTCGAGCAGGAACTTCCGGGCCTGACGCATGCGAATCGCGACGTCGTGCGGGTCGATCTTCATCGATCGGCCCATCCGGACCTCCTTGAGCTCGGACGTCTTCGTCTTGGCCTTGTTCGCCTTCTCCTTCTTCGACTGCTCGTACTTGTAGCGGCCGTAGTCCATGATCCGGCAGACCGGAGGACGGCTGTCGGCCGCCATCTCCACGAGGTCCATGCCGAGGTCACGGGCCCGGCGAAGGGCGTCCTGCGTCTCGACGACGCCGGCCTGCTCGCCGTTCTCGTCGATCAGTCGAATGGGGCTGATCCGGATCCGCTCGTTCATGCGGGGCCCGGTGGGCCGCATCTCCTCGCGTCCGAATCCTCTGCGTCGCATGGCGATGGTGTGATTCCTCTCGGGCGGCGGTTTTGGGGTCAGGAACAGGACATCCGTCCGGAACCGCCGCGGTTCCGGGTCGGGGTCGAATCGTCGAGGGGGGCTGCGACGATGGCCGGCATGGGGGGGACGCAAGGCGTCCTCATGATGCGGGCCGGGCGGGGTCGAGCATGCGCTGGACTTCCGTGGGGGCGTGAGCCCCGATTCGTCGCGGGTGGGGCCGGCACCTTGCCGACCCGGGCCTTGACGGTATATCGACCGAACAGGCGAATCAAGACGATTGACCCGGGTCGAGGGCCCGCGGGGCCGTTTCGGCGAGTCCGTGGCGCGGTCGGAAGGGCCCCCCGGGAGTCCAGGGATCCCGAAGAGTCCGAGGGAATCGGGAGGAAAGAGCTCGGTCCAGGCCCGGGGGGGGGTTAGATTGCAGGTCGAGGTCCCGCTCGAACCGCTCCCCAGTTCACCCCGGCCTTTCGGCCACGACATCGCCGAGGAAGATCGATGAGACAAGCATTCTGCGTCTGCGCTGCGGTGGCCGCCGTCGTCGCACCCGCACTGGCCGGCAGCACGTTCACCTTCTCCGCCGACATCTACGGCCGCACCGCGGACAGCGGTCGTCTCGCCGCCGGGCTCGGCGACTTCACGATCCTCGATCTCTACCTCGCCAACGATCAGGCGAGCGATCTCCGCCTGCTCTCGGTGTTCAACGTCGACATCGCCCTCGACGCCGGTGCCTTCGTCCACCATGACGCCGATTCCGCGGGCCACTGGTCCGCGGCCTACAACGTCATGGGGGCGAACACCGCGATCGACAGCTTCGCGACCTTCGGAGCGATGTCCGGTGACGACCCCTTCCTGGCCGCGCTCGACCCGAACTTCAGTGGCGCGGTCGCCGGAAGCGTCTCGGCGAACGCCGGCTGGTACAACGACGATCCGACCAACGGCCAGGGCAACGTCGTCGCGGGTGGGCAGGTCTTCGTCGGTCGGTTCGTGGTCGCCAACGACGCCGACACCGAGAGGACCTTCACCGTGTCGGGCGAGCTCTCCTACAACTTCCAGTCCCCCGGGGTGTACTTCGACAGCGACTCGCAGGTGTTCACGCTCCCGGCAGCGACCCCGGTCGTGCCGGGTCCGCTGGCGCTGGCCGCGATCGCCGGCATCGGGCTCACGACGCGGGACCGTCGTCGCCGAGCCTGACCCGCGGGGATCCGGGGAAGGTGGCCTTCCGGCACCTTTCCGGTCCTCGAGGACATGTCGTTCCCATCGCCTCGCGAAACGCCCCGGCTTCGCCGGATCATCCAGCGATGATCGGGCGACGCCGGGGCGATGTGGTTCGGGACGTTCGCGAGACGAGGCGATCGACGGCTCAGCCGCCCGTCATCTGCTTGATCTGGGCCTTCAGGACGTCTTCGGGGTACCCGTGCCCGTAGAGCATGGTGCTGCGGAACTGGAGGTCGGCGGCGAGGAGCAGGGCGGTCTCGATCTCCTCCTCGGTGGCGCCGGCGGCGCGGGCGAGTTCCTTCTGGGCCATGACGCAGTACTCGCACTTGATGGCGGCCGAGGCGGCGACCGCCATGAGTCGGGCGTTCTTGGCCCCGAGGACGCCGTCGGCCCCGTACAGCACGTCGTTCACCCCGGCGTCGAAGTGGCGCATGGTGTCGGTCGCGGCGTCGGGGTAGAGCGGGCCGAAGATCGGGTTGGGGGCCGGGTCGTCGGCGTGATCGTCGACGACGGCGGGGGCGGCCTTGAAGGCGAGGAGGGGCAGGACGAGCAGGCCGGCGGCAAGGGGCAGCTTCACGGTCAGGCTCCGAGACAGGGGTCGGGAAATCACGCGACGAAAGCGTGGCCCCGGTTCATCGGAAGGAACGGGGACACGACTTCGACCTTCGCGGAAGTCGTTCGAATCGCGCATCGGTCGGGTGTCGAGTCAGCCGGCCTCGACCGCCTCGAAGCGATCGATCAGCCTCGTCTCGCCGCGGGTGCGACTCTCGGCCGAGACGGTCTCGAGGAAGTCGTCGAGTCCGATCGAACCGAGGTTGCGTTCGATGCCGAACGCCCGGATCGAGACCTCGCGGTTCTCGGCGTCGCGAGGGCCGACCACCGCGAGGTACGGGACCTTCATGTCGGTCGCGACCTTGACCTTGGCCTGGATCCGCTCCGAGCCGTCGTCGATCGTGGCCCGGATGCCGAGGGCCTTCAGCTTGTCGTGCACCTCGCGGGCGTAGTCCGCGCTCTTGTCGCTGATCGGCAGCACCCGGACCTGCTCGGGGGCGAGCCAGCAGGGAAAGGCCCCCGCGAAGTGCTCGATGAGCACCCCGACGAACCGCTCCATCGAGCCGAACGGTGCGCGATGGATCATGACGGGGCGATGGCGGGCGTTGTCGGCCCCGATGTACTCGAGGCCGAATCGTTCGGGCAGGTTGTAGTCGACCTGGACGGTGCCGAGCTGCCACTCGCGGCCGATGACGTCCTTGACCACGAAGTCGATCTTCGGGCCGTAGAACGCGGCCTCGCCCGGCTCCTCGGTGTACTTCGCCCCGAGTTCGCGGGCGGCGTTGCGGCACGCCTCCTCGGCCTTGTCCCAGTTCGCGGGATCGCCGACGTACTTGCTCGAGTCGGGGTCGCGGAGACCGACCCGCACGCGGTAGTCGGTCATGCCGAGGGTGTTGAAGATCAGCTTCACGATCGAGAGGCAGCCGCGGACCTCGTCCGCGATCTGGTCCTCGCGGCAGAAGAGGTGGGCGTCGTCCTGGGTGAAGCCGCGGACGCGGGTGAGCCCGCCGATCTCGCCCGACTGCTCCCAGCGATACACCGTGCCGAACTCGGCGAGCCGGAGCGGCAGGTCGCGGTAGCTCCGCTGCTCGCTGGCGTAGATGCGGATGTGGTGCGGGCAGTTCATGGGCTTGAGGAGGTAGCCCTCGATCTCGCCCTCGTCGAGCCGGTTGGCGAGGTCGCCGCAGGAGCAGCCCTCGGTGGCCAGCTCGTGGATCTGCGCCCGGTCGATGACCGGCGTGTACTGGCTCTCCTGGTAGTAGGGGAAGTGCCCGCTGGTGCGGTACAGGTCGAGCTTGCCGATGTGCGGCGTGAAGACCTGCGAGTAGCCCTGCTTGCGGAGTTCCTCGCCGATGAAGTCCTGGAGCTGCTGGCGGACCACGGCTCCGTTCGGGGTCCAGAGCACGAGCCCCTGGCCGACCTGTTCGTCGATGTGGAAGAGGCGGAGCTGGCGGCCGAGCACGCGGTGGTCCCGCTTCTTCGCCTCCTCGAGCCGCTCGAGGTGCTGCTTGAGCTGCTTCTTGTCGGCGAAGGCGGTGCCGTAGACGCGGGTGAGCCGGTCGCTGTTCTCGTCGCCGTGCCAGTAGCTCGACGCGAGGTTCATCACCTTGAACGCGCCGATGCGGCCGGTCGACGGGACGTGCGGCCCCCGGCAGAGATCCTCCCAGTTCGTGCCGGGCTCGCCGGTGGCGTACCAGGAGAGTTCCTCCGAACCGGCCTCGGCCGCCCGCTCGGCGTTGTCGATCTTGTACTTCGAGCCTTCGGCCCGGAGCTTCTCCATGCCCTCCGCGATCGGCATCTCGTAGCGGGTGAAGGGGCGGTCCTCCTTCACGATCCGCTTCATCTCCGCCTCGATCCGCTCGAAGTCGTCGCTCGATACGACGGCCCCGTCGGGGAAGGCCATGTCGTAGTAGAAGCCCTGTTCGACCGGAGGGCCGTACACCAGCTGGACCCCGGGGAAGAGGTTCGTGATCGCCTCGGCCATGACGTGGGCGGTCGAGTGCCGGATCAGGAACAGGGCGTTCTCGTCGAGGTCGCCCTCGCGGGTCTTCGCGGTCACGAGGGACATCTCGCAGTCGCGGTCGATCGTCGTGTCGAGGTCGCAGAGCACGCCGTCGATGGTCGCCCCGAGGGCGGCCTTGGCCAGTCCCGGACCGATGTCCGCCGCGACCTGGGCGGGGGTGGTGGGGGCGTCGTACGGGCGTTCGCTCCCGTCGGGAAGCGTGATGAGCGGCATGGGCGGATCCTCGGGGCGGGGTGGGCCCGGAGTGTACGGCCGATGGGCGACGGTGGGCCGGTCCTCAGTCGCCGAACAGCGCGGTCTGGTTCGGCGGCGGCGGCGGCTTCCGCTTCAGCTCGTCGAGCAGGACGGCGAAGTCGTCGGCGCTGCCGAACTGCTCCTGCTCGCTGGCGAAGCGGATGTAGGCCACCGCATCGATGCTCCGCAGGGCGGCCGAGACCCGGCGGCCGATCTCGGCGGTCGGCACCTCGCGATCGAACTCCCGCTGCAGCTGGTCCTCCAGCAGGCGGACGAGTTCCTCCTTGACCTCCTCGCTGATCGGCCGCTTGCCGCACGCGGCCTGGAGGCCGCGCCGGACCTTCTCGGCGTCGAAGGGCACCCGCGACTCGTCACGCTTCACGACGACGAGCCGGCGAGCCTGCTCGACCCGTTCGTAGGTGGTGAATCGCTTGCCGCAGTGCTCGGACTCGCACTCGCGTCGCCGACGAATGGTCGTGCCGTCGTCGCTGGGACGCGAATCGACGACCTTGATCCTGTCCGAGTCGCAGAAGGGGCAGCGCACGTCGTCTCCCGGGTGGGGGCTGGTCCGCGTCCATGGTCGCCGAAAGGAGGGGGCTGGGTCAAACCGTTCGGCAGCGGGCCGCGGGCGGGGGGCTCAGACGTCCTCGACCTCGGCGACCTTCTTCGAGATCATCTCGTCGACCTTCGCGACGTGGCCCTTGGTCGAGTCCTCGATCTCGCTCTTCGCGCGATCGACGTCGTCATCGGACAGCTTCTGCTCGCTGCCCGTCGACTCGACGTGCTTGATGGCGTCGCGACGCGCGTTCCGGCAGGAGACCTTGGCGTCCTCGCCCATCTTCTTGACCTGGGCGACCAGCTGCTTCCGCCGGTCGGCCGAGGGCGCGGGAACGGTCACCCGGATCGCGTTGCCCTCGCTCATCGGGTTCAGGCCGAGTTCCGCGGCCTCGATCGCCTTGATGATGTCGTTCTTCGCGGCGGGGTCGAAGGGCTTGACCAGGAGCTGCTGGCTCTCGGCGACCGAGATCGCGGCGAGTTCCCGCAGGTCGGTGTTCGATCCGTAGTACTCGACCTTGACGTACTCGAGGAGGGCGGTGTTGGCGCGGCCGGTCCGGATGCCGCGGAGTTCCTTCTGGAGGTACTCCAGCGACTTGTCCATGGTCTCGCCGCAGTCGAGCAGGATCTCGTCGATGTCCATCGGTGGTCTCCTCGGCGCGGGGTCGGTCCCGCGCTGGTTCCTCGAAGTGTAGGGGATCCGCCCGCGTTCCGATCGCTCAGACCCGGTTGTCGACCAGGGTCCCGATCGTCTCGCCACCCACGACCCGGGCGATGTTCCCGGGCACCTGGAAGTCGAAGACCTGCACCGGGAGGTCGTGCTCCCGGCACATCGTCAGGGCGGTCATGTCCATGACGCCGAGCTGCTTCTCGATCGCTTCGGCGAAGGTCAGGTGGTCGTACCGGCTGGCCGAGGGGTCCTTCTTCGGATCGGCGGTGTAGATGCCGTCGACCTTGGTGGCCTTGAGCAGCCGGTCGGCGTCGAGTTCGATGCCCCGGAGGCTGGCGCAGGTGTCGGTGGTGAAGAACGGATTGCCGGTACCCGCGACCAGGATGACCACGCGGCCCTTCTCGAGGTGCCGGAGGGCTCGAAGCCGGATGAAGGGCTCCGCGACCGCGGTCAGGTTGATCGCGGACATGCAGCGGGCCTCGATGCCCTGCCGCTCGAGCGCCTCCTTGAGGGCGACCCCGTTGATCACGGTGCCCATCATGCCCATGTAGTCGGCGGTGGACTGGTCGATGGTCCCGTCCTTCGCCAGGGTCGCGCCCCGGATGATGTTCCCGCCGCCGCAGACCACGGCGACCTGGACCCCCAGCTGGCAGGCGGCCGCGATCTCGCTCGCGATGTGGGCGAGCTCCTTCGAGTCGATCCCGAGGCTCCCCTCCGCGGAGAAGCTCTCGCCACTGATCTTCAGGATGACCCGACGCGGGTTCTCGCTCATCTGGGGACTCCGGGTGCCACGATCGGCGACCCCCGGAAGATACCACCCCTCCGGGGGCTTGGAGCGGGCCTCTCGCCCGTCCCGGCCGGTTGCGCGGGGTCTCTTCCCGATTCGTAGGATGAGCGGCAGAAAGGCGTCCGGATTGCGTAGGACGGGAGGCCGATGGATCCCGCCCGCACGTCCGAACGGAGAAGTACGTCGATGGCCCCGACCCCGAGCACATCCCCCAGCGAGTCCGAGGCACGCTCGGCCCTGACGGCTCGGATCGAGGCGCTCGAAGCCGATCGTCGACGACTGCTGCGGCAGAGGCGGATCCACCTCGTCCTCCTGGCGGTCGCGGTGAGCCTGCCGGTCCACATCGCGATCATGATCTGGCTCTACTTCTCCGAGGTCGAGGGGCCGCCGGGCCCGCCGCCCTCGGCCCCCGTCGTCCTCGATCTCTCGGTGCTTCCGGACGAGACGCTCACCGAGATGCTGGAGCCGCTCGAGACCGAGGACGCCCTGACGCCCGAACTCGACACCGATGCCGGGGACGAGACCCTGGCGCTGGAGGCGAGCGAGGCGATGGAGCTGCCCAAGCTCGATGCGGTGGGGTCGATCAGTGGACTCGACTCGAGCGTCGGGACCGAGGGTTCCGGTCTGGGGGTGGGCCTCGGCAGTGGTGCCGGTGCGGGCGCCGAGTTCTTCGGGATCCGGGCGAGGGGACAGCGGTTCGCCTACGTGGTGGACGTGAGCGGGTCGATGGGCCAGAACGGTCGGCTCGAGCTGGCCCTCGGGGAGCTCGTTCGCTCGCTCGCGGCCCTGCCCGACTACGCGGAGTTCAAGGTCGTGCTGTACTCCAACGGGGCCCTGCTGCCTCCGCTCCAGAAGACCTGGCTCCGCGCGAGCGGCGACACCGTGAGGTCGATCCGGACCTGGTTGAACACCTACGTCCAGCCGGGAGGCGGCACGCAGCCGATGCCGGCGTTCCAGTACCTCTTCAAGGGCCAGGACGAGCCGCCCGACACCATCTTCTTCCTCACCGACGGGATCATCCCGCGGGAGACGGAGGAGGAGGTCGTCCTCCTCAACGAGGGCTCCCGGAGGCGAGCCGCGGTCATCAACACGATCGCGTTCAGCGCCGATGCGAGCCAGGAGGTGCTCCGGGGCATCGCTGCGCGGACCGACGGCGTCTTCCGATTCGTCCCGGAAGGGGGAGGGCGACCATGATCGAGTTCCGATCACGAGCCCTCGTCGCTCGCGTCGCAATCGCGAGCCTGGCCCTGGCGGCGATCGCAGCGACCGCCGATGCGACCGACGGCCGCGACCGCCTCGTCCACCGGCGGGGCGGGGACGGGCCGGTGAGCATCGAGCGGGCCACCTACAAGCCCGACGGGCTCGCGGTCGTGCGGATCGATCTCGGTCCGGCGCGGGAGGAGCTCATTCCCTGGGATCGCGTGGCGGTCGTCGAGCCTCCGGCGTCGGGGCCGCTCGAGATCGGGATCGACCGGGGGCTTCGTCGGGGGGACCGACTCTGGAGAGGACAGGTCCGACTTCGCCGAGGGGACGCCCGGCTCGCCGAGGAGGCGTTCCGCGAGGCGCTCGATCTCGGCATCGAGGATTCGCCCTCCCTGTTCGCGATCGCCCAGGAGGGCCTGGTCGCCGCCGCGATCATGCAGGGAAGCGGCGACCTCGTGCAGGCGGAGGCCCTCTTCCTCGGTGAACTCGAGGCATCGGGCGGCCGGTCCGGTCGAATCTCCGACGGACGGCTGGGCGACGACCTCCTGGACGAACGGCTCGACCTCGTGCCGCTGGTCGCCCCCGTCCGGGGCGACGCGGATCTCGTCCGACTCAAGGGGGCGATGCGTCGCCTCCCGCAGGTCGACGCCGAGTCGTCCCTCCGACGCGACCTGTGGCTTCGCCTGCTCGAGGCCGAAGGTCCCCCCGAGGTCCCCGATGGCGATCTCGGTCCGGGGACCCGGTTCCTGCTCGACCTCGCGCGGGTCGATGCCGCCGAGCCTCGCGTGCGGGAGACCGCGCGTCGCCGGCTCGTCGCCGTCGCCGCGAAGGCCCCCGCCTGGCAGGTCGGCTGGATCAGGCATCGCCTGGGTCGCTCGGCGATCCGCAACGCGACGTCCGATGCGGAGGTCCTGCGCGGCGCTCTCGACCTCGTCACCGTCCTCGCCCTCGAGGACGCCGTCGCCCCGGCCATGCGCCTCGATGCGGGACAGGCCCTCGTGGCCGCGCTCGATGCGGTCGGACGGGACGACGAGGCGTCGACCATACGAACCACGCTGATGATCGAATTCCCCGAACAGTTCCAGACGGAGACCGCGCCGTGAATCCAATCCTGCCCCTGCTTGCCCAGGCCGACACCGTCGCAGAGGCGGCCGAATCGGGCTCGTCGTTGATGGTCTACGTCACCGCCGGCGGCGTGATCGGCTGGATCATCATCGCCTTGAGCATGGTGGCGGTCGGGCTCGTGGTCGTGCACTCGGTGCAGATCCGCAAGACCGCGCTGCTTCCGCCCGCCCAGGTCCTGGCCATCAGGAACTACCTCGGCGACGGCCAGGTGCAGGAGGCGCTGGACTACTGCAGCGAGGGCGCGAACGACTCGTTCCTCACCCGCATCCTGTCGCCGGGCCTCACCCGGTTCCTCCGATCGCCGTTCGGGGCGTTCGAGATCAAGCAGGTGCTGGAGGAGGCCGGCCAGGAGCAGGCGGCCAGGCTCTACCGGACCACCGACGGGCTGGGCATCATCGGGACGGTGGCACCGCTGCTCGGCCTCCTGGGCACGGTCCAGGGCATGATCGGCGCGTTCGACACGGTCGAGCTGAGCGCCGTCAACGACGCGAACTACTACGCCGCCCTCGCGGGCAACATCAAGCTCGCGCTGGTGACCACCATGCTCGGCCTGATCGTCGCCATTCCCTGCGTCACCCTCTTCACGGTCTTCCGCAACCGGATCGACGGGATCGCCGCCGAAGCCGGGCAGGAGCTCGACCGGATGGTCCTCATGCTCGAGTCGAGCGGGGCCAGTTCCGGCGGCCCCGCGGGCCTCTCACGGCCGGGTGGCGGCATGGCGCCGACGCCGACCGCGCCCGGGGGCGGTTCATGAAGTTCTCCGGCCGGCGGGTCCGCGAGCGGCAGCTGCCGTTCGACATGACCCCGATGATCGACATCGTCTTCCAGCTGCTGATCTTCTTCCTGGTCACGGCCCAGCTGTCGCAGCATTCCCGGGCGGACCTCGACCTGCCCGAGGAGGCCGGCGAGAAGGTGGACGACCAGTCCGAGGCCGGGCTCATCATCAACGTGCTCGCGAGCGGCGAACTCGAGGTGGCGGGCGAGATCCTCGACTTCGACGGCCTGCGGCTGCTCGCGATCGAGGTGCAGACGACGTCCGAGCTCGAGGGCAAGGCGGCACGTCCGCTGGTCCGGGCCGATCGGAGCGCCCCGACCGCCGCCCTCAATCGTGTCCTGTCCACGCTCCAGAAGGCCGGCATCCCCGCCGTCCGGATCGCCACCGCCCCCGGGAACTGACCGCACGCATGCGACTCGCACCACGACATCGATCCGCGAACCGACGAGTGACGCTGTCGCTCTCGTCGATGATCGACGTGGTGTTCCTGCTGCTGGCCTACTTCATCGTGACGACGATCATCACCCAGCGGGAGGATCGACTCTCCCCGAACCTCGCGATCGAGGATTCGGCGGGGGCCGCGGCGGAAAGCGACTTCCAGCCCCAGGTCCTCGAGGTGAAGCTGGTCGACGGCGAGGTCGAGTACTCGATCGGCTCCCGGCTCTTCCGGGATCGCGCCCCGCTGGTCGAGGCGCTGTCCGAACTCCCGAAGGCCCCGGGGCTCTTCGTCCGGGTCCACGCGGGGCCCACCGTGGCCGCCGCCGCGGCTGCGATCCAGTCCGGCCGCGACGCGGGATTCGAGGAGGTGACCTATGTCCCCGTGGTGGAGTGAGCCGGGAACCAGCCGCCCGCTCCGCCGCGGGTGCGGGCCCACCGCCCTCCTGGTCGTCCTGTGGGGCGTCCTCGCGGCGACCGCGCCGGTGCACGGGCAGGACCGGACGGCCCGCTGGCTGTCCGATCGTGGCATGGACGAACTGCTGGCCCTCCACCTCGAGGAGCAGCTCGTGGAGTCCACCGGTGACGCCGACGCCCGCCGCCGGGTCGCATCGCGGCTTGCCGAGGTCTACGCGGGCATCCTGCGGGCCGAGGAGGACGCGGAGCGTCGCGACGCCCTGGTGACGCAGAGCCGACGTCTCCTCGACATCGTCCCGAGCGACGAGGCGGCGAGCCTCCGGATCGCGCTGGCCCGGAATCGTTACCTCAACGCGTCCCGGACGCTCGAGGACGACCGGATCGAACTCTCGACCCCCGAAGACGTCGCCGAGGCGGTCGCGGAGCTCGACGGACTCGCGGAGGAGCTCGCGACGATCCGTCGTTCGATCTCGCGACAGGTCGAGTCCCTGTCCCGGTCCAGGTCGCGACGGGTGGAGCGGAGGCTGGAGGAGCTCGTCCAGTGGCAGGCGATGTCCGCCCTCCTGGAGGGTTGGAGCCGCTACTACGTCGGCCGGGCCCGGGGCGACCGGACCCGGCTCGAACAGGCCCAGCTCGCCTTCGGGGTCGTGCTCGAAGGCGACAATCCGGTGCCGGCGCCGTCGGAGGTCTCGGTCGATCTCCAGGCCGTGGAGGGCTTCGCCCGCGCGGTGCTCGGGATGGGCATGACCAGTGCGATCCTCGAGACCCCGTCGATCACGAAGCAGTGGTTCGAGCGGCTCCAGTATCCGGTCACCGATCCCGGCACTCGACGACTGGCGCCGGGCTGGCGGCTGGCGGCCCTGATCGACGCGGCCGACTGGCCGGCGGTCCTCGCCTCGCTCGCCGATCTCGAGGATCGGGCGAGTCGGGAGGGCGACGAGCTCCTGCCGACGTCGTGGCTGCGGCTCGCCGCGGTGGGCGGACTCCGGAAGGCGAATGAAGGTGGTGGGGCCCGGGACGTGGCCGCGACCGCGCTGGCCGCCCTCGCGGGACGCGGCGAACTCGCGCAGGTCCAGGACCTCGCGACCCGGTTCGGGACGACGTCCTTCGGCGGCGACGGGTTCATCTTCCGGTACGTCCGGGGCGTCGAGGCCTATCGCGTCGCGCTCGAGGCCCGGGATGCCGGCGACGACGTCGCGGCCCGTGCGGCCTTCGCCGAGGCGGTCGAGGAGCTGCGGGCCGCGGCCGACGAACCGGAGGCGGATCGCTTCGCGGCCGCCCGTGCGGGATGCCTCGCCCTCGTCGGCTGGAGCCTGCTCGAACTCGGCGAGCCGGCGGAGGCGGCCGATGCGTTCGAGTTCGCGGCGGAACGTTCCAACGGCGATCGTCGAGCCGACGCGTTGTGGGGGGCGATCGTCGCCCTCGACCGGATCGTCGAGTCCGGGGGCCCCGATGCCGACGACGCGCGGGCGAGACGGGATTCGCTTTCCACCCGCTTCGTCGACGCGTTCCCGGCGGACGATCGAGCCCCGTCCCTGCTGGTTCGCCAGATCGTGGTGCAGGAGAACCCGGGCGAGGACGACCTCGAGGTCCTCCTCGGCGTGCCCCCGAGCCACCCGACCTGGGAGCTCGCGCGTCGGCGGGCGACTCAGGCGTTGTACCGGCAGTTCCGAGGCGCCCGCACCGGCGAGCGCGGGGCCCCGGGCCGTCGGATGCTGGAGGTGGTGGACGAACTGCTCGACCGGCCCGATCGCGACGCCGGGATCTTCACCGATCTCCGGGGACTCGACGGTGTCCTGCTTCGGCAGGGGGCGGAGGTCGCGAGCGACATCGACGTGCACGACACCGAGCGGGCCGCTCGCTACCTCGCCCAGATCGAGCTCGCGAGCGAGCGCGGCGGCTTCGACGACCTCCCCGACATCCTGAACGAGGTCGAGTATCGACGCATCGGTCTC
>JAYZBK010000222.1:0-3427 GCA_036339295.1 Planctomycetota bacterium | reverse complement strand
CCCGGTCGCCTTGTCGGTGGCCGAGACGTTGAGGATGCCGTTGGCGTCGATGGAGAACTCCACCTCGATCTGCGGCGTCCCGCGAGGGGCGGGCGGGATGCCGGTCAGGTCGAACTGGCCGAGGGTCCGGTTGTCCTTGGCGAACTCGCGCTCACCCTGGAGGACGTGGATGGTGACCGAGCCCTGGTTGTCGCTCGCCGTGGAGAAGGTCTCCTTCCGCGAGGTCGGGATGGTCGTGTTTCGCTCGATCAGCTTGGTCATCACGCCGCCGAGAGTCTCGACGCCGAGGGAGAGGGGCGTGACATCGAGGAGAAGCACGTCCTTGACGTCGCCCTGCAGGACGCCGCCCTGGATCGCCGCACCCACGGCCACGACCTCGTCGGGGTTGATCGAGCGATCGAGGTCGTCGGTCGCGAAGATCTGCTTGGCGATCTCCTGGACCTTCGGAATCCTCGTCGATCCACCGACCATGACGACTTCCGCGATGTCGGAAGCGGCGATCTTCGCGTCCTCGAGGGCCTGCGTGCAGGGGCCGCGAAGGCGGTCGAAGAGATCGCTGCAGATCGACTCGAAGGTGGCCCGGGTCACGGTGACCTGCAGGTGCTTCGGACCGTTCTGGTCGGCCGTGATGAAGGGAAGGTTGACCTGCGTCTCCATCTGCTGGGACAGCTCGATCTTCGCCTTCTCGGCGGCCTCCTTGAGCCGCTGCAGCGCCATCGAGTCGTTCCGGATGTCGATGCCCTCCGCCTTCTTGAACTCGTCGGCGAGGAAGTCGATGAGCCGCTGGTCGAAGTCGTCGCCACCGAGGTGGCCGTCGCCGTTGCTCGACTGGACCTCGAAGACGCCGTCGCCGACGTCGAGGATCGAGACGTCGAACGTGCCGCCACCGAGGTCGAAGACGGCGATGCGGGCGTTCTTCTGCTTCTCCAGTCCGTACGCGAGCGCGGCGGCGGTCGGCTCGTTGATGATCCGCTCGACCTTGAGGCCGGCGATCTCGCCGGCGTCCTTCGTGGCCTGTCGCTGGGCGTCGTTGAAGTACGCCGGGACCGTGATGACCGCGCGGTCGACCGACTCGCCCAGGTAGTCCTCGGCGGTCTTCTTGAGGTCCCGCAGGATCATCGCCGAGACCTCGGGCGGACTGAATTCCTTGTCCCGGACGCGAACCGAGACGAGGTCGTCGCCGGAGCCGACGACTTCGTAGGGGACGAGCTTCTCCTCCTGCTCGACCTCGCTGTGCCGACGTCCCATGAAGCGCTTGATGGAGAAGACGGTGTTCTTGGGGTTGGTGACCTGCTGGTGGCGGGCCGGCTGGCCCACGAGGCGGTCGCCCTTCTCGGTGAAGCCCACGACGGAAGGAGTCGTGCGATTCCCGGTGGAGTTGATGATGACGGTCGGCCGATCGCCCTCCATGACGGCGACCACGGAGTTCGTGGTGCCGAGGTCGATGCCGATGATCTTTCCTGTGTTCTCTGCCATGGTGATGTGCCTTTCCGATTCCGGATCCGATCCTGCCGTCCGCTGCCGAGCGGCGGGTCGGTCACTGAATCCGACTGAATTGCAGCCGTTGATGCTCAAGACGCAACCGGGATGCCAGAATGCCGTTCGCTGCGGGCGTGCCTGAACGCCCCGATGACCGGCTTCCCGCGTCCTGCCGACCGATCCCCCTGCCGAATTGGCACCAGTGAACGAACCGACCAGACGATTTCGCTCGGCTTCCCGTTCCGCCCCCTCCCGCCGAAGGGGGGCGTGGCGATGGGTCCCCTTCATCCTTGCGGTGACGCTCGGGACCGGCTGGGCGATCGCACCCGCGGTCGCAGCAGCCTTCGCGGGGATCCAGTGGCTCGTCTGGATGCCGGAGTGGCTCTGGCTGGCGATCGGCATCCCCCTGATCCCGGCCCTGGCGTTGCTGGATCGGGGAGGAGGCGCGACCGGAGCGTCGGTCTTCCGGTGGGTCACCGTGTCGGCGATCCTCGTGGCGATCGGGTGGGGCGTGGAGCGTCGGGAGTGGTCCATCGGACCATCCCGGTCACCGCTCGAGAAGACCGCTCGCGTCCTCTTCCTCTCGGCCCAGGATCCACCCCGGGGTGAGTCGGGGACCGTTCTCGACGCCATCCTCGAGGCCGATGCGGACCTCGTGGTGATCGCCAATCCCGGATGGCTGGGCCCCCTGTGGCGCTCACGGATCGACGACGGCGACGTGGGGCCATGGAGCATCCGCTGGTTCCATCCGATCCTCGTCGCATCCCGGGAGGGGGACGCCCGCATCCGCACGGTGAAGCGGGAGGGTGACGTCGTCGCGATGCGGGTCGAGATCGAGGACGAGATGGTCCGGCGGGCGGGGGTGCGGCAGCTGCTTGTCGTCGATCTCCCGTCCTCGCCCGACGTCGACCGGGCGAGCGTGCTGCGAGCGCTCGCGGAAGCGGTCGCCGACGGTGGCGGGTCGGGTGCGGACGCTCCCGACCTCGTCCTCGGCGATCTGAACCTGACGCCGAGGACTCGAGGCATCGACCAGGTGGTCCCGGGTCTCGAGGACCTGTTTCCGAGGGCCGGCGTCGGCTGGGGAGCCACCTGGCCGCGCCGGTCGCCGGTCCTGCGGATCGACTTCGCCCTCGGTGGGGATCGCCTCGACGTCGTCGGTCTTCGAACCTTCGATCCCGGGTTCGGCGGCCACCGGGGGCTCTTGCTCGATCTCGGTGCCGGGCAGGCCGCCTCGAGCGAGTCGTGAACGACCGCTCGGGGTTCGTGGGATGCCCCATCGAAGCCCTTCGGGAAGGCCCGACGAGGGCCATCGGTCCCGGACTCAGTTGTTCTGGTCGATCCCGATCAGCTGCCAGATGTTCGAGACGGCCTCGTTCGGGGAGAAGCCGTCGCTCGAGGACTCCGCCCCGTCGAACGGGAGAGCCTTGGCGATGGCGTTGCCCACGTCGGCCCGCCACTCGTAGGACCCGTCGGCGAAGAGGACGTTCATGCCCACGTCGTGGTTGAAGTCCTCGCGGCTTCGGAGTCCGTCGGTGAGCAGGACGAACCGGCCTCCGCGAGCCATGTTGCGAGGGACGCGGCCGCCCTCGCCGAGGCAGGACTCGAGCGTGCAGTGACCGGTGTACTGGTAGTTGGCGTACACCCGATTCGGCGTGTCGCCGACCAGGGAGCCGTAGTCGGGCACATTGGCCTCGAAGGTGTGCTTGTGGTGGTGGGCAGGGCAGTGGAGACACTGCGGGGTGTCGATGTAGCGATACTCCCAGAGTCGTCCCAGGCCGTCGTACTGCGCGGTGGTCCGCGAGTCCTCGCCGGTGGCTCCGGTGGTGACGGCCATCATCTCCGCGAACTCGTTGTTGTCCTGGAGGAGGCTCTCTGGAAGGTGGCCGCTGTGGTCCTCGGACCAGAGGAGCAGCCCGATCCCGATCTGTCGATGATTGGCACCGAAGAT
>JAYZBK010000221.1:0-3059 GCA_036339295.1 Planctomycetota bacterium | reverse complement strand
TCTGCGAATCCGGGAGGATGCCATCGACGAGTGCCTGCTGTTCAAGAGCGTTGGAGGATGTCGCACCGGATTCGAGGAGGTCGAGCAGATTCCGCCCGGGGGCTGGCTCCGCATCGACGGGGACGGAAGGATCTCCCGGGGCGTCTGGCACGACCTGCCCGAGCCCGGGTCCCGCCCGACGGCATCGCCCGAGTCGCTCCGGGAGCTTCTTCTGGAGGCGATCGAGAAACGCCTCACGCCCCATTTTCGTCCGACGGTCTTCCTGAGCGGCGGACTCGACTCGTCGATCGTGACCGCGGGCGTGCAACGACTCGTGGATCCCGATCTGAGACCTCTGGCCCTCAGCATCGGATACGACGTCGGAACCTCCGAGGACGAGACCGGCCACGCTCGACGACTGACCGAGGAGCTCGGGGTCCAGCACGAGATCGTGACCATGCCGGCGGCCGAGGTCCCCGAACTCCTGGAGCGAGCCTCCGACTTCCTGGAGGATCCGGTCGCCGACCCGATCACCCTGCCCTTCTTCAAGCTCGCGGGGGTGGCGGCGACCGAGACCAAGGTGATCCTGACCGGGGACGGAGCGGACGAGTTCTGGGGGGGCTACGACCGCTTCGAGAATCCCCCGGAGTCCATCGAAGCGTATCTGTCGCGCGCCATGGTGTTCCAACCGGAGGAACTCGGTCTCGACCGGCCCCCCGACTCCTATCTCGAGGGCGTGCCGATCGAGGACGAGCTTCCCCCGCTCGATCGAATCATGCGGCTCGAGGTTCGGAATCGTCTTCGCAACTACCACCTCTCGCGGATCGACAAGCTCTCGATGGCCCACGCCCTCGAGGCCCGGTGTCCGTTCCTCGACGCCACGGTCTCGCACCTCGCGCTCCAGCTCGCGGGGTCGCGGAAGCGGGATGGAGCCCGGGTGAAGATCCCGTTGCTCGAGGCCTCCGCCCGCCTGCTTCCGACCTGGCTGCTCGAGCGTCGCAAACAGCCCTTCACCGGTCCGGTGCTCGGATGGCTGCGGTCGTCGCTCCGTCCACGGGTCCAGGATCTCGCGCATCATGCGGACCCCCGGCTCGCCGACCGGGTGGACATCGCCGGCCTGGTGGAGAGGCTCGACGATCCCGAGTCGGCGAAGCACGTCGCCGGCCGCCTGTGGTCGCTCCTGGTGCTCGAGACCTGGCTGACCCACACCGCCCCCCGGTTCACCACCCCCTCCCCGGAACAGCTCCATGTCGTTTGACGAACGCATCGAATTCCTCTGGTCGACCATCGTGGAGCGTGGACTGGTGGACACCCACTTCCACATCGGGCCCGAGTTCGTGCCCCGGAAGTACGACGTGTTCACCCTTGCCCGAGCGGCCCGCGAGGTCGGCGCGACCATGGTTCTCAAGTGCCACACCTGGCCGACCACGCCCCTGGCCTCCCTCGCCCGACTCGAGTTCGATGCCGCGTTCGTGGGAAGCGTGGTACTCAACCACGGGGTCGGAGGCCTCAATCCCCACGCGGTGCGGGCGGCGGTGACCGGCAATCACACGGATCTCCACCGAGCGGAGGCCGCGGATCCTCCCATGGTCGTCTGGATGCCGACGGTGCACGCCGCCGCCCACATGCGCTTCCACGGAGGAGGCACCTTCGACGCTCGGTGGCTCGGTTGCGGGGGCGGCGAGTTCGAGTCGCTGTCGACCGAAGAAGTCGCGCCGATCGAGGCGTTCGACCCGAGGGGGAGACCGCTTCCCGAGCTGATCGACGTCGTCGATGCGATCGTGGAGACCGGATCGACCCTCGCCACCGGCCACCTCGGCCCGGAGGAGACGATGGATCTCGTGGAGATCGCGATCGAACGAGGCGTCGAGCGCATCGTGGTCACCCATCCCCACTATCCGTGCACCGATCTGTCCGACGAGCAGCTGGTCCACCTCTCCTCGCGGCCCGGGGTGTGGCTCGAACACTGCATGGCCATCCACACCCTGGAGAACGTACCGATCGAGCGATTCGCCACCTCGATCAAGGCCACGGGACCGGACCGCGTGCTCCTGGCGAGCGACTTCGGACAGGTCCACTCCGAGTCCTTTCCCGACGGAAATCGCACCATGCTGGCGAAACTCGTGCCGCTGATCGAGGACGAGATCGACGACGACGACATCGTCGCTATGTTCAGCGATAACTGTCGGCGGGCGCTGGGGCTTCCGAAGCCGATCGCGAACGCGACGACTCAGTAGTTCTCGTCGAGGTAGGCGTCCTCGTCCTCGAGAAACTGGTCGTATTCGTGCATCAACGCGACCAGCTTCGCCCGGTCCGGCGGCCCGTCCTCGGCCGCGATCGCCGCCAGGCCCTCGAAGTACCGCTCCCGGGCCTTCCCGGGACTGAACATGATCAGGAAGCGGGCCGGCTCCTCGCCTCGCTGCGAGAAGTGGTGGACGGTGTTCGGGGGCACCCGCACGAATCCGCCCTGCTCGACCGTGCGATGCTCGCCGTCGAGCGTGAACTCGAGACTCCCCTCCAACAGGAAGAACATCTCGGTCGTCTCCCTGTGGAAGTGCGGAACCGGTCCCGGATCGCCCTTCCGCATCGTCTGCTCGAAGATTCCGACCTGTCCGTTCGTCTCCGCCCCCACCGTCTTGAAGACGACGCTGCCGTTGCGGATCCGGATCTCCCGTCCCTCGCCCGCCGCCAGAATCGCCCTGGTCATGCGCTGCTCCTTGCCTCGCCCGGCTACTTTCGCCACCATGGGGACGGTGTGGGGCGTCGAGCCCGACATCCGCCGTTCCCAAAGATCGCCCCCCGGAGGGACTCCGATGCCCGACAAGACCGACTCGCCGTTCTGGGAGGGACTCTACGCCAACCGAGATGCGGTGGACACGTTCGGTCCGCCGAACCCGGAGATCCTGGAGCTCGTGCCGACGCTGCCCGCCCGGGCTCGCGTCATGGATCTCGGGTGCGGCGAGGGCCGACTCATGCTGCCGCTCGCCGAGGCCGGATTCGAGCTGGTGGGCGTCGACGTCTCGGAGGCCGGCATAACCAAGCTCCGACGCATCGCGCGGGACCGCGGACTCGAGCTCGAC
>JAYZBK010000220.1:0-23449 GCA_036339295.1 Planctomycetota bacterium | reverse complement strand
GGTCCTGGCCCATTACCGACTCGGCGAGCTCAGCGGGATCACGGAGCTCGAGGCGGGGTCGCGGCGGGCGCCGAAGGTCCGCATCTCGGGTTCCGAGGGCGAGTTCCTCCTGAAGCGGCGAGCGGCCCGACCGGAACTGGTCGAACGCGTCGTCTTCAACCACGGATTGCAGCTTCACCTCGAGGCCGATGGCGTTCCGGTGGCCCGACTGGTCGGGACGCTTCGCGAGAATCGCTCCATGCTCATCCTCGAGGAGCAGGTGTACGAGCTCTTCGAGTGGGTCGACGGTCGGCGGATCGTTCGAGCCGCCCCCGAGGTCAGGAACGCCGGCAGGATCCTCGGTCGCCTGCATCGCTCCGGTGAGCGATTCGAGCCGCCCGGCGAGTCCGGCGTGCTCGGATTCCACGCCGCTCGAACGGTGACGCACGCCTTCGAGCGGGTCGAACCCGCGATCGTCCGCGCCGACCCCACGGTCGACCGCCCGGCCCTCGGGGCCGTGATCGGCCGACTCCAGGGAGCGCTCGAGCGCGCCCGCGACGAGGTGGAGGCAGGGGGGTGGGATTCGCTTCCGAACCAGCCGATCCATGGCGACTGGCATCCGGGCAACGTCCTCTTCACCCCCGGGGCGGGAACCGAGCGGAAGCCCGGCATCGTCCGGGCGGTGATCGACTTCGACTCCTCCCGTCGGGAGCCCCGACTGGTCGACCTGGCCAACGGCCTGCTCCACTTCGCGATGCGAAGCGATCGCGATCGATCCCCGGCCGACTGGCCGATCTCCCTCTCGCCGTCCCGGATGCAGGCCATGGTGTCCGGATGGCGGGAGATCGTCGGTCCGCCGCTTCCGGGCGAGGGGTCGATGCTCCCCGCCCTCATGATCGAGGCGCTGGTGGCGGAGAGCGTGGTTCCGATCGCGCGGCACGGCCGGTTCGCGGCCGTCCCCGGCCACGCCTTCCTCGAGATGGTGTCGCGGAAGGCCGGTTGGATCGCGGAACACGCCCCGGCGATCTCCTCCCTGCTCGATGCATGATCGGCGGCCGTCTCGTTGATCCGGGGCTCCTCCAGCGACTACCGTGGACGGATGCTCGCCTTCCGCCGAATCCTGCGAAGCCGTCGTCTCGTGATGCTGGCGGTGTTCGGTCTCACGGGGTCGCTCCACGCCCAGGCCCGGCCCGGTCGGCTTCCCGAGGCCGGTCGGCAGCTTCGCCAGCAGGAGATCGTGCCCGGCATCCTCGATCGTGCGGGGAGCACCGACGACCGGCTCGACGTCAAGCGCATCCGTCGCATGGCGGTCCCGAAGCAGGTGAAGGGACTCGTCGCCCGACTCGGAGCCGACCGGTTCGAGGATCGGATGGAGGCGACGACGGCGTTGCGGGAACACCCCGCTCCCGACGAGGCGTTGATGGCGGCCCTTGCCGCCGGCGGATTGTCCGAGGAGCAGCGACTCCGGCTCGTCGGGATCCTCGAGTGGCGGATCATGAACCGGCCTCGCGGCGCCGTGGGCATCCGCATGCAGCGTCGCCCGCTCGGGTCGCGGCCCGCCGGCATCGAGATCCAGCAGGTCATCCCCGGTCTCCCCGCCGAGCGGGTCCTTCGAGTCGGGGACGTCCTGCAGAAGCTCGATGACGTCGTGGTCTCGGAGAACGAGGACCTCATCCTGCACGTGCAGCGGATGAAGCCCGGCGACGCGTTGTCCGTGGAACTCCTTCGCCCGGTGCCCGCCCCCGCCGAGGGCGAGCTCGCGGCGCCCCGCCTGGTCGAGGGCGATCGTGGACGCTGGTTCGAGCCCGTCCAGGTCGAGCTTCGCCTCGGATCGTTCGAGCAGCTCGGCGACGATGGCGGGATCACCAACGCCGAGACGATGCGTCGTCGGATGGTGGTCGACCAGGTCCGCGGATTGTGGGGCGATCCCCCGAGCCGGAAGCTCCTCCGCCCACCGCCGGCGGACACGGTGCCGTCCCGGCCCTGAGGGCGGGACGAACCGCTAGGCACGTTCGCCGAGGGGGTTTCGGAAGTGCTCGTTCTGCACCGGGACGACCGCTTCAAGCACGTGCTGCAGCACCTCGGCGGGGGAGCCGATGGCCGACACCTCGGTCACGATGTCGCTCGGGTAGTGCGCGAGCACCGGACTCGTCTCGCGGTCGTAGACCTCGAAGCGTCTTCGGATCACTCGTTCGTCCGCGTCGTCGATCCGGTTCTCGCGGATCGCCCGCTTCTTCATCCGCTCGACCATCGCGCCGACGTCGGGGCAGACCAGGTGAATGATCTGGAGGACGTCGATGTAGGGCTCCAGCGCCTTCGCCTGCCCGAGACTCCGCGGGATTCCGTCCAGTACCAGCAGGTCGACCTTGGGCTTGTACAGGCTCAGCACGGTCTGGGCGTGCATGTTCTGCCGCCACATCTCGACGGTCAGTTCGTCCGGCACGAGCTCGCCCTTCGAGGAGTACTCGAGGAAGCTCTTCCCGAGTTCGCTCGTGGTGTCCAGCGACCTGAACACGTCACCGCAGGCGAGGTGGTAGAAGCCGGGCACCTTGCCGAGGATCTTGCCCTGGGTGCCCTTGCCGGCACCGGGGGCGCCGAAGAGGAGAATCGTCCGGTATCGGTCGGCCACGGTGGAGCTCCTGCATTCCGGAAATCGAGCGGTCCGGTCGTAGTATCGACGATCCCCGCTCGTTCGGCCAGTGCGACCGGCCACGGATGACAGGAGATCCACCGAACTTCCCTTCGCTTGGCGGGACTTCGGCCCGGCCGTAGGTTGATGGCGGCCGACTTCCGCGAGGGTTGCTCAGGAGTCGCGGGCGACCGCGTCCACCCTGACGGAGGCGGCCCAGGAACGTCATGGACCACGACCCCAACGTCCTTCCGGGGGCAGGCCGGAGACCGGCCACCCCCGATCCAGTGATCGAGATCGACGTCGCCGGACCGCGAGACGGCGAGGGCGGGGTCGGGATCATCGGTCGATGGGTCCCTCGTGGATCCGGATCGGCTGCGTCGGCCTCCGGGCGTCGGTCGGACCTGCTGGCCCGGCTCGTCGAGACCCGGGGAGGTGGATCCCCGACCCCGTTCGACGATCTCTGGTTCGGCGAGCTCGAGCCGCCCGAGTCGCTTCACGGCGCGGTCGAGGCCGCGGCGCGTCTCTCCTCGGCGATCGACGAGGGGCTTCGCATCACGATCCACGGCGACTACGACTTCGACGGCATCGCCGCCTCCGCCATCCTGCTCCGGGTCCTTCGTCGAATCAGGCCGGACATCCGGGCCGATGTCGTCCTTCCCGATCGATACGAGTCCGGATACGGGCTCTCGGTCGAGGGCCTGGCCGCCCTCCGGGCGGACGGGACCGACCTCGTCGTCGCGGTCGACTGCGGCATCACCGCGCACGACGCGATCGCCCGGGGGAACGAGCTGGGCCTCGAGACGATGGTCCTCGATCACCACACGATTCCACGGGATGCGGACGGGGGCGTCGACCTGCCGGCCGCCTCGGTCGTCGTGCACCCGCACCTCGAGGTCCCGGGGAGCGGTGTCGGCCCGCGGGAGCGATGCGGTGCCGCGATCGCGTTCAAGGTCGCCTGGGCCCTCGCCGTCCAGCGATTCGGCGAGGCCGGCTCACCCGAACCGCTCAAGCGGGAACTCCTCGAGGCGACGATGCTGGCCGGGCTCGGGACGCTCGCCGACGTGATGCCGCTGACCGACGAGAACCGGGCCCTGGCGGCGATGGCGCTCCGCCTCCTGCCCAGGACCGGTCTTCCGGGGCTTCGAGCGCTGCTGTCCCTCTGCGGCCACGACGACCCGGCTCGCCCCGTCCACGAGGAGACCGTCCAGTTCCAGCTGGCGCCTCGCGTGAACGCCCTCGGACGACTGGGACCGGCGACCCCGGCGCTCGAGCTCCTCTGCGACCTGGACGACGACGCGACCGGTCGGGCGGACGTCCTGGCCACCGCGATCGATTCGGCGAACCAGCGCCGGCGGGACGAGGAGAAGCGGATCGTGGCCGAGGCGGTCGATCGTGCCGAGGCGGAAGGCCAGCTCGAACCCGATCACCCGGTGATCGTGCTGGCCGATCCCGGCTGGCGTCGCGGCCTCGTCGGTCCGGCCTGCGCGCGGCTCTCCGAACGATTCGATCGGCCGGTGCTGCTGATGGAGGCCTCCGACGACGGCCTGGCCCGCGGGTCCGCCCGCTCCACGCCGGGCTACTCGATCCACGACGGCCTGGAAGCCTGTTCGGAATGCCTGGTCAGGTTCGGTGGACATGCGGCGGCCGCCGGGTTCACGCTCGAGTCCGGGCGGGTCGACGACCTGCGGCAAGCGCTGGTCGAGCACGCCCGGGAGGCCCTGGGGGCGGCCCGAACCGGCGTTCCCGACCTGTCCTACGACCTCGTCGCCTCGGTGGACGACCTGGTGGACCTCCCCGGACTGAAGCGTCTTCGATCGCTGGCGCCGTTCGGCCAGGGGAACCCCCGTCCGGTGGTGCTGCTCGAACGCATCGAGCCGATCGGGCTCCGTTGGGTGGGGGCGACCGGGGACACGTTGCAGATCGAACTCGCAGGTTCGGGTCGGCGGACCCTGAAGGGCGTCTGGTTCAGGGCGGGCGAACATCGGGAGGCGATCGACGCGGCGATCGGCCGAGGCCGGATCGACATCGTCGGCAGCCCCGACATCGACCACTGGAGGGGCCGCGAGCGGGCTCGATTCGTCGTGGCCGACATCCGCCCGAGCGGCTGAAATCCGGGAGCCCGTCGGGACGCCGACCGGATCGCACCGCCGAACCCGGTCCTCAGAAGACGAGGTCCTGGCCCGGTTCCATCTTCGGCAGGTCGCGTCCGGACAGGTCGCGAGCCTCGAGGGCGGTCCCGGCCGCGATCTCCAGGCGTCCGTCGACGGCTCCGGACGAGGTCCGTGGCACCGTCGCGCCGGCCGATTCCATCCAGCGGGCGGCCCGCTCGGTCTGGAGCCGGGCGCTGGAGAGGGCGCTGTCGTCGCCCTCGGCGTTCTTGATCGGCGCGAACTCCTCGACGCGATCGGTCTCCTGGACCAGGCCCGACCCGGCGAATCGAAGGGCGTCGAAGACGAACATCTCGAACTTCGTGGCGTTGGGCTCGTCCGGGGCGACCGACTCGCCCGTCTCCGGATTCCAGTAGGGGACCTTCTTGCGGGCCCGGTGGAACGGCAGGGAGACCTCGTGGCCGCCCTCGGTCAGGCGGGCGATGAAGTCGAGGCCGATGACGTGGATGGCGATCGAGCCCGCGAGGTAGCGAAGGCCTCCCGACTCGTCCACCGCCTCGGAGAGTTCCGGCGGCAGGTCGCTGTACTCGATGACCTGCGTCCGCCCGTCGACCCGGCAGAAGACCCCGACCTTCTCGGAGGCGTCCACCTTCGGGACCATCTTGCTCGACATCTCGCCGGAGGAATCGGGATGACCGGCGTGCAGTCCGATGAAGACGGGATCGATGGCCCGGACCGTCGGATTGTCGACCTGGAAGTACGAGAGGTGTCGGACGCCGCGCCGACGCGCGTGCTCGAGGGCCCCGCTCCGATGAAGCGCCCGAAGGGAACCACCGTGGCCGTCCGGGTTGACCGCGACGACCCCGGGCGACGCGAGCATGAGCCTGCCGTCGTCGTCGACCGCGGGCATCACGCCCTGCGGGAACATGAGCAACGACTCGGGGTCCCGTCCGAACCAGTTGTTGTCCTGGAAGAACGCCCGGGTGTCGGCGTCGTTGAGCGGGCTGGTCATGATGTACCAGGGCGTCTCGACGCCGTACTTCGCATCGACCGCGGAGAGCTGCTCGGCGAAGACCCGGAAGAGCGGCTTCCCGGTGATCGGCGTCGCGGGGAAGGTGCCCTTCGGTCCGTTCCAGCCCAGCCTCGTGCCCTGGCCGCCCGCGACGGTGAACGCCGCGACCCCGCCGTCGCGGATCAGCGCCTCGCCGGCCTCGCGGTATCCCTCCTCGCCCTCGGGATGTCGACCCACGCAGCGAGCCGGTTCGACCGTGTCGAAGGCCGTCGACTCGGATCCGCCCTTCGCGGCGAGGAGACCGTCCACCTCGACGAGATCGATCGACTCGACCTGGGAGACGAACGCCTCCACCATCGCCTCGTCGTCCCGATCGAGACCGGCGAGCAGCTGCGTCTGGTGATGGGCCTCGAGCGAGGCCACGACGTCTTCGAGCCGGAGGGAGAGCGATTCGGGCAGCATGCCTTCTCCTGTCGCGGCGGCGAAGGGCACCGAGTCCGGCTCGGCGACCTAGACCGGGAGATCGGGGTTCTGGGGGTCGGTCCAACCGTCGGGATCGTGGCGAACGATCTTCCCGGTCTCGAGGTAGATGACCTGCTCGCAGATGTTCGTGCAGTGATCGGCGATCCGCTCCGTCGCCTTGGTGACGGTCAGGATGCGGAAGGCGCCGTCGACGGCGAGGGTCCCCTCGGCGATCCGGTCCTGGGTGTGGCGGAGGATCTCGATGTTGAACTGGGTGACGGTGTCGTCGAAGGCGAGGACGCGGCGGGCGAGATCGGCGTCCCGCTTCGCCATCGCCCGGTTGCTCTCCCGCAGCATCCCCAGCACGCTGTTGGCCATCACCCGGAAGGTGTCTGGCAGGCTCGAACCGACGCGCCTCGGGTCGAGGGTGGCCTCGGCGATCGCATTCGCGTTGTCGCCGATCCGCTCGAATTCGTTGTTGATCTTGACGATCGTGAGCACGGAGCGGATGGCGTACTCGTCGGTCTGGCCGAGGGCGAGCAGGGGAATGGAGCGTCGCTCGATCTCCACGTCGACGCGATCCACCTCCGGCTCGATCGCCGTGGCCCGTCGGGCCAGGTCCTGGCCGTGGTCGAAGTACGCGTCGAAGGCGAGCGTGGCCTGTTCCAGCACGCGATCGCCCTGCGCGACGATGTCCGCGTGCAGGCGGTCGAGCCGGGACTGGAAGTCGGAGTCGTTCACTCGCGGCGTCGTCTTCGGGTGGCGGGGGGGAGGGGGCTTCCTGAGTATACGACCCCGGGTCGGCGGGGAGGTTTCGGGTCGTCGGGACCGGTCGGGGGTCGAGACCGGGTAGCATCGGGTGATGATCGAACTTGGCGTGAACATCGACCATGTCGCGACGGTGCGACAGGCCCGTCGGACGTGGGAGCCGGACCCGGTCTGGGCCGCCGTCGAGGCGCACCTCGGGGGGGCCGACGGCATCACCGTCCACCTGCGAGAGGACCGTCGCCACGTCCAGGACGCCGACCTCCGCCGGCTCCGGGAACTGGTCCAGATCAAGTTGAACCTCGAGATGGCGGCGACCGACGAGATGGTCGGGATCGCCCGTGAGCTTCGTCCGCACGTGGTGATGCTGGTGCCCGAGGGGCGTCACGAGGTCACGACCGAGGGAGGCCTCGACGTCGTCGAGGGGGCCGCGAGGCTCCGGGACGTCGTTTCGTCGATCTCGGAGGTCGGCGTTCCCGTGTCGGCGTTCATCGACCCCGACCCCCGACAGGTCGAGGCGGCACACGCCTGCGGCTTCGACGTCTGCGAGGTCCACACGGGGCCGTACGCCCACGCGTTCCACGAGCATGGCAGGGACCGGGAGGCCGACGAGGTGGTCCGGGCCCTCGCCTCCGTCGCCGAGGCGGGGCGGCTCATCGTCGACGCCGGGATGCGGTTCAACGCCGGGCACGCCTTGAACTACTTCAACGTCCAGCCGGTCGCGGCCCTTCCGGGCATCCGGGAGCTCCACATCGGGCACGCGATCGTCAGCCGGGCGATCTTCACCGGGATGCGCGAGGCGGTGAGGGAGATGAAGCGGCTCCTCCGCGAGGCGGCCGCCGGAGGAACCACGTGAGCGATCTCCACGACGAGCGGTACGAGCCCACCAACCTGCCGTATCGCATGGCGGTCCTCTGCTACCTCTGGACCGAGGACGACCGGCTCCTCATGCTCCATCGACGCAAGGAACCCAACCCCGATCGGTACTCCCCGATCGGCGGCAAGATGGAGATCTCGCAGGGTGAGACGCCGCACGAGTGCGCCAGGCGGGAGATCATGGAGGAGGCGGGCATCGAGATCCCCGACGAGGACATCCGCATGTTCGGGATGGTGGCCGAGAAGGCCTACCAGGACGAGATGCACTGGATGCTCTTCTGCTTCGAGGTCACCCGTCGGATCGATCCCTCGGAGCTGCCCCGGACCGAATTCGAGGAGGGCACCCTCGAGTGGATCCCGGTCGACGAGGTGGAGTCGTTGAATCTCCCGGAGACCGACCGCAGGATCCTCTGGCCGCTCCTGAAGGATCGACGCCATCGCCCCGGCTTCGTGATGGTCGAGATCGACTGCGGCGGCGAGGACCTCGTCTGGCGGGTCGTCGAGGACTGCTGACCCGGAAGCCCGGGGTCAGGCGATGCCCGCGGCGACGGCGGCCTCGTCGGCGATCGCCTCGACCGCCTCGGTCGTCGGGGCCTCCGCGATCAGCCGCATGATGGGTTCGGTGTTGCTCGGGCGCACGTGCACCCATCGATCGCCGATGTCGACCCGAACGCCGTCCGAGTCGTTGACGAGGCCGTCCGCCCACCGCTCCCGGACGCGATCGAGGATCCCGGGAACCGCATCCCGGCCTCCGATCGCGGAGAGATCCCACTTCCGCTTGATCATCGCGTAGCGGGGGAGGGCGTCGACGATCGAGGAGAGGGGGCGGCGTTCCGGGTCCTCCGCGAGGAGTTCGAGGACCAGTGCCATGGCCGAGAGCGAGTCGCGGATGAAGCAGACCTCGGGCACGATCACGCCCCCGTTGCCTTCGCCTCCGATCACCCCGCCGCTTTCGCGGATCCCCTGGACGACGTTCGCCTCGCCGACCGCGGTCCGCACGACCCGGGCGCCCTCGAAGCCGGCGCACACGTCGTCGATCATCCGGCTGGTCGAGAGATTCGCCGCGATCGGACCGCCGCCGCGTCGCTGCATCATGCGGAGGGAGGCGAGGACGAGGGTGTACTCCTCGCCGATGTACCGCCCCCGTTCGTCGACGATCGCCAGTCGGTCCGCATCGGGATCCTGGGCGAATCCGACCACGGCGTCGTCGTCGGAGCTGGTGAGCTCGGCGAGCTCCCGGAGATTCGCCTCGGTGGGTTCGGGGACGTGCGGGAAGATGCCGGTCGGTTCGCCGTGCAGGTGGTTGATCGAGCAGCCCAGTCGCTCGAGGAGCGCCCGCCCCGCCACGCAGCCCGACGCGGCCACCGAGTCGAGCACGACGTGGAAGCCACGTTCGCCGATCGCCGAAGCGTCGACCAGGCCGGCGGCCTTCTCCACATGGAGCGCGGCGGCGTCGTCGCGATGGGCGACGGTGCCGCAGCCGCCGCCATCCGCCCAGTCGACCCGGTCCTCGCGGAAGCGGGCGATGATCCGGTCGGCGATCGGGGCGGGAGGGGCGAGCCCGTCCGAGTCGAGGCACTTGACGCCGTTCCACTCGATCGGGTTGTGGCTGGCGGTCACGTTGATGCCGCCGTCGCACCCGAGTTCACCGATCATGACGCCGACCGTCGGGGTCGTGGTGACCCCGAGGGACACGACCTCGCACCCGGTCGCCGCGAGACCGGCGACGGCCGCGGCGGAGAGGGCGGCCCCGGACCGCCGACCGTCGTATCCCACGACCAGTCGCGGGGGCCGGCCGGGGACCTCCTCCCGGAGGAGGGAGCCGAAGGCGGCGGCGTACCTCGACACCGTCTCGGGGGTCATGGTGCTGCCCACGATGCCGCGGGCACCGGAGATCGAGAGCATGAGGGGGGCGTCGGAAGCGGCCACGGTTCGGCTCCGTCCTTGGGTTCGGGATCCGCCTTGACCATCGGCCGGGCGGGGGTGGGATCGCTACTATCGTCGTCATGTTCGAGATCGAAGTCAGCCGTCGCTTCTCCGCCGCCCACCAGGTCTCCGTCGGAGGGGTCATGGAGGAGCTGCACGGCCACGACTGGCGGGTCGTGCTGGTGATCGCCGGGCCCGCCCTCGACCATGAGGATCTCCTCGTCGACTTCCACGCGCTCGAGAGAGGCCTCGAGGACGCCATCGCCCCCTACGCCGGGCGGACGATGAACGGCGTGCCGCCCTTCGACCGGGTCGCGCCGACCGCCGAACGGGTCGCCCAGCACGTCGGGACCGTCATCCAGGAAGTCGTACCGGACGGTCGGCGACTGGTCTCCGTCTCGGTCGAGGAGGCGCCAGGCTGCATCGCCCGGTGGATTCCAGCCGATCCTGGAGATGGATCCCGCGATTCCTGATGCCCGAGGGCCGTCGATCGGTCAGAATGGGGGACTCGCGGGCCACGCACCGGCCCACACCCTCGAACCGCCCTTCATGACCGAATCCACCACCAGCTCCACCATCAGTCGCACCGACACCGATTTCGTCGATCCGGGCACGATCGGCCTCGAGGACACCGCACGGTTCCTCAACCGGGACATCCAGTGGCTGGAGTTCAATCGTCGGGTCCTCTTCCAGGCGATCGATCCCCGGAACCCGCTCCTCGAGCGGGTCAGGTTCCTGTCGATCACGGCAAGCAACCTCGACGAGTTCTTCATGAAGCGGATCGGCGGCCTCAAGCGTCGCAAGGCGATGGGGCTGGGGGGCCAGGCCTGGGAACCGCTTCCACCGGAGAAGCAGCTGCTCGAGCTGCGTCGAGTGGTCCTCGAGCTCATGGACCTGCAGAAGCGTTGCTTCCGCGAGGATGTCCGACCACGACTGGCCGAAGAGGGGATCGAGCTGCTGGCGTGGGAGGAACTCTCGTCCGACGAGCGCCGCGACGCCGAGGCGTGGTACCGGGCGAACGTCTTCCCGATCCTCACGCCGCTCGCGGTCGATCCGGGCCACCGCTTCCCCTTCATCTCGAACCTCAGCATCTCCATCGGCGTCCTGGTGCGACGAGTGGGGGAGACCGAGGAACTGTTCGCCCGCGTCAAGGTGCCGGAGGTCCCGACCCGCCTCCACGACCTGGGCGACGGACGGCGCTTCGTACCGGTGCAGGAGATCATCGAGCACAACCTCGACGATCTCTTCCCCGGCATGGAGATCCTCGGGATCATGCCGTTCCGGGTCACCCGGAACGCCGACATCGAGCAGGACAGCGAGGACGCCGAGGACCTGCTCGAACACATCCAGCAGCAGCTCCGGGAACGTCGCTTCGCCCGCTCCGTCCGCCTCGAGATCGGTCGGAAGCCGGATGAACGGATGCTGCGGCTCATCCTCGACGAGCTCGACCTCGACGAGGACGACGTGTACGAGACCGATCCCATCCTCGACTACGGCATCCTGAACGGCATCGCCGACATCGACCAGCCGAACCTGCGTTTCCCGGTCTGGAGCCCGAAGGTCCCGAGGAGCCTGGAGGGGGACGACGAGGCCGACATCCTCGCGGCGACCCGCCGGGGCGACATCCTCGTCCACATGCCGTACGAGTCGTTCGACGCGACGGTCGAGCGGTTCGTCGAGCAGGCGGCGGCCGACCCCCGCGTGCTCTGCATCAAGCAGACGCTCTATCGAACCTCCGGCGACAGCCCGTTCATCCCGTCCCTCATCAAGGCGGCCGAGAGCGGAAAGCAGGTCGCGGTGCTGGTGGAGCTCCGGGCCCGCTTCGACGAGGCGCGGAACATCCACTGGGCCCGGAAGCTCGAGGATGCGGGCGTCCACGTGGCGTACGGCGTCGTCGGGCTCAAGACGCACACGAAGACGGTGCTCGTGGTCCGGCAGGAGGCGGCGGGCATCCGGTGCTACGCCTACGTCGGGACCGGGAACTTCAACTCGAAGACGGCCAAGCTCTACGAGGACATCGGGCTCTTCACCTGCGATCCGGCGATCACCGAGGACCTCGTCTCGCTCTTCAACTACATGACCGGACGCAGTCGGCAGGACGAGTACAACAAGCTTCTCGTCGCGCCCACCACGATGAAGAAGACGTTCCTCGAGCTCATCGATCGGGAGATCCTGCTGGCCGGCGCCGGACGACCCGCCCGGATCATCTGCAAGATGAACCAGCTCGAGGACCGTGGCATCACCGACGCCCTCTATCGCGCTTCCAACGCGGGCGTTCGGATCGACTGCATCGTCCGAGGATTCTGCTGTCTTCGTGCGGGCGTGCCCGGGTTGAGCGAGAACATCCGGGTCTCGTCGATCATCGGCCGCTTCCTCGAGCACAGCCGGATCTTCTGGTTCTCGGGTGGTCGCGAGGATCCGCTCGACGGCGATTTCTTCATCGGCAGCGCCGACTGGATGTATCGCAACCTGCACAATCGCGTCGAGGCGACCTCGCCGGTCGAGAACCGGGCTCTCCGCGAGCGGTTGTGGGAGGTCCTCCAGATCGAGCTGGAGGATCATCGACAGGCGTGGGACATGCGTCCCGACGGCACCTACGCCCTTCGCGACGGAAGCAGGCTCGACCCGGACGACCCTCGTCTCGAAGGCACGCACGCGCAGCTCATGAGGCTGACGCGGGAGCGGATCGAAGGCTGAGTACCGTCCTCGACGGCCGAGCGTCACGACCAGTCGAGCATGACGCCGCCGACGAACCCCGCGATCGCGAGGGTGAGTCCGCCGACGAGGAGCAGGAGGCCGATCGTCGGTGACCGATGGCGATACGGGTGCTGCTTCAGGACCGTGGCGAACCGACCCTGGAGCACCTTCCCGCACTCGGGGCATCGCCCCGCGTTCCCGTCCGGCACCGGGTACCCGCAGTCCCTGCAGCAGCGTCGGCGACGGTGGATCGTGGATCGAGTCGGCGGCGGAATCGTCGTTCCGATCGGACCAGGTAGCGGCGCATCCAGTCGGGCCGCGATCTCGAGGTCGACCCTCGACGCTTCACGGAACGACGATCCGCTGGACCAACGGAAGCTCGTAGGCGTGGGATTCGGCGGGAAGGACGGGTCGTCCCTCGTCGTCGAACTCGATCTCGGTCTCCTGCCAGGTCCTGCCGTGCAGGAGGATCCAGCACCTCGCCTCGATCACGTGCTCGCCGGGCTGGAGATCGAGCGGTGCCTCGAAGACCATCCGTTCCTCGGGAAGGACCCAGTCCCCCCGGCCCGCCGAGGACGAACGCATGAACTCGCTGAGGTTGTTCTCGCCGACCCGCCAGGGGAACGGACCGCCCCGTGGGCGACCATCGACGAGGATTCGTCCGACGCACACGCTCGGCTCGGGAGCGTCGAGCACCGGGCGGCGAAGACGAGGCGTCACCACCGCCGACCAGCCGGAGGGCCCCTTCACGACCTCGAGGTCCGCATCCGCCGTCGCCCGGGCGGCTCGTTCGCGGTAGGACTCGGGGACCAGGCCGGCCGCGAGGACGGTTTCGAGGAAGTCGCCGTCGAAGAGGACCCCCATCGGTCGGGTGGCGGCCTCGTGGATCAGGAGATCGGCCTGTCGGCGGGCCTCCTCGGGAGACATGCCCGTGACCTGAAGGTCCTGGAAGTAACCCGTCGGGGTGCCGGTCCACGAGTACACCGAGGCCTGGGCCGCCGTGGGGAGCAGCGACTTCACGAGGAACGGGAAGCTGAGCAGGGCGAGGGCCGCCACGCCGAACGTCGCGAGGACGGAGATGCGATCGCTCGTCGATCGTTCCTTCACGCGGGTGTAGGCGATGGCTCCCGCCGCCTCGAGGTCGGCTCCGCATTCATGGCATCGGACCTGCCCGAGATCCGGGCACTGCTGCTTGCAGCGGCTGCACCTTCGTTGGAGCAGGAGGCCTCCGAAGTAACCCTGGAGCTGCAGCCACGGGCTGGCGCACGCCAGCACGCCCACGGTCACGAGGATCCACGGAATCCCGCCGATGAATCGGAGGGCGGCGATCACGACGAGCCACCAGGTGATCTCGGCGGCCATGACGATGCGACGGGCCCTGGCCCGCCTCGAAGGGGGGGTGTCCGCATCGCGGGCCTGGCGACGGAGCTCGCCGAGCTTCGTCCGCCAACGGAACAGGCGACGCCAGTCGAATCGACGGTGCTTCACCGCCGCGGCCAGGGCGAGGCCGTCCTCGGGCTGATGCGTCACCTCCGCCACGTAGTGGCGTACGAGCAGGGCGCGATGTTCCGGGCCGATCCCGTGTCGGCAAGGTTCGTCGCCCACGTCGGCGCTGCACCACGGGCAGACGAGTCCGCCGGACTTCCAGACGCGAAGAGCATCCCGGTCCTGCCAGGTCCGTGCTCGTCGCCGGCAGGAGAGGAGTTGCCAGCCGGGGATGACGATGAAGAGCAACGGAACGATCAGGTAGGGCAGCAGGGTCCCCCATCCCAATCCGGGGATCCTGATCGTCGATCCCGTCCAGATGAGGCCGCCCAGCAGCAGGATGCCGATCAGCATCGCGCCGACGAGGATGCAGACCACGGCCCGAGTCACCGACTTGACGTCACGCAGTTCCGGCCACGAGATGGGCCAGGTGGTGTCCGAAGCCGGACCATCCACCGCCTCGGCGACGCGTGGCTCGAGTTCTTCCGTCATGTTCGACATCCCCCGATGGCACCCCGGCCCATGCTAGGCGAGGCGACGCCGAGGTCAATCGGAATGGGCGAAGGAACGGTCCTTCAGAACGCCTCGAGGCGGGGCATGGCGGAGCCGACGAGTCGGATCGGCCGGGCCAGGTCGCCTTCGAGGTCGAGCTGGATCACGTCGTTCGGTTCGACCGTCAGGTCGATCGAGGCCCGGTAGAGCCTGCGTCCCTGCTCGAATTCGAGGGTGAACGGCTCGAGCAGGTTGCCGTCGGCGTCGCGGGTGCCGACGACGCCGTCCAGGAGCTCGACCGGCGCCTGGCCGTCGAGCTCGTAGAGGAGGACCTCGTTCGCTCGGTCCCAGCGGATCGTCACGACGTCGCCCTCCTGGGTGCGGAACTCGACGAAGTCGGAACGGATCCGCGTGACCCTCGGGTCCTCGGGGAAGGGCCCGAACTCGGTCCCGGTCCGGAACAGCGTGAGCACCCGGTGCATGACGATCCGACCGATCGACTGCGTCGAGACCTCCTCGGTGGTCGACTGGTACGCCCGGAAGCTCGCGTCGAGGGCGACCAGCGTCGCGGCGAGCAGGGAAGCGGTGATCGCGAGGGCGATCAGCACCTCGACGAGGTTGAAGCCTCGACGTCGAACCGGGCGACGGTGGCGATGGACGTGGTTCACGGGGTGCCCTCCCGGTAGCTCGCGGCGATCGGCTCCGCGACGATCGGCCACGGGATGCCGTCCGGCAGGACGACATCCTCGTCGTACTCGAGGACGATCTCGCCGAAGCCGCTGAACGACGGATCGAGGGGATCCGATCCCTCGCCGTCGCCGTCGTCGGGGCCGAAGTACCCGATGGTCGTGTTGAAGGCGTCGGCCTGGCCGTCGTAGAAGAGGGGGCCCTCGCCCGGGGTCGGTCGGAAGGTCATGAGCAGCGTGCCCTCGACCAGGGCCGTGCCACGGATGTCGAGGATGCCGGCGACGATGACGCCGCGAAGCTCGACCCGGGGCGTCGCATCGAGATCGTCGGCGACGACCTCGTTGGTGAACGATCCCACGTCGACCGACCAGCCCGGCATCATGATCGAGCTCTTCCGCATCTCCGCCAGCTGTTCCGCCGGAAGCGCCTCGAGGAGGTCCTGCAGCATCTCGCCGTCCGGCTGGGCCAGCAGGTCGGGGTCGCTCGGATCGCTGAAGAAACGGCTGGCGCCGGTCACCTGGACCTTGTTCCGCCAGTGGGTGTACTGGTTCGGGGTGTCGCCCGCGAGCGACCCGAGGAAGGTGCAGTCCGCGAAGCGGAGGTTGTTGCTCAGCGGCTTGCTGTCGAGCACCTCGCCCAGGTCGGGGTGGCTCGAGACGAGGCCCTCGAAGCGTGTTCGGATGAGGAACCCCTCGCCGGGATCCGCGTCCTCGAGCGAGCCCGCGTAGTTCCAGTTCGGATCGGTGCACTGCGGGTCGGTCTCGACGTAGGTCACGCCCACGAACCTGCAGTCCTCGAAGAGGGCGTTGGTGCCCACCGGGATCTTCACGTCCTCGAACGTGATCCCGCGGTAGATCGGTCGGAGGTAGAGGTCGTACGGGTTCGAGCTTCCGAGCGGGGTGGTCTCGTAGCCGGGGTGGTCGTCGTCACCCGGGACCAGCGCCTCGCCGCCAGCCGCGACGCCCGCGGCGACCTGCGAATCGAAGTCGTCGCCCGCGTTCGCGACGTCCAGGAAGTACCCGGCGCTGTCGGCGAACATGTCGGTGGTCACGACGCGGAGCTCGTCCTCGTCGAGACCGAAACGCATCGCGGCCTGGTCGAGCTCCGGACGCACGGAACCCCGGACCACGGACCGGACGGGCGCCCCGTGCTCGGCCTCCCAGTCGGATCGTTCGACCGCGAAGGCGAGTCGTCCCTGCACCTTGGCGTAGCGGTCCCACGAGTCGAGGACGCCGTCGCGGTACCCGAGATCGGTGTCCGCGTCGTCGACCACGCCGTCCGCGTTGCGATCGGGCACGGCGTTGTCGAGCAGGTGGGCGTACTGGTCGTCGATGCCGTCGAATTCGACGGTCGCACCGCCCGAGAGATCGGCGTCGTAGACCACCCGGCCGTCCTCGTCGAGATCGAACGCGGCGAGGAAGAGGTCGAACTCGTCGACGAACTCGTCCCCGTCGAGGTCGATGAAGTCCGGTTCGAGCCCGCTTCCCTCGACGGGGTGGTCGGGCCGAAGGCGGCCGTCGTCGTCGGCGTCGTTCGCGATGACGAGCGCCTCGAAGGCGTCGAGGCTCGCGTCGAGGTCGGCGGACAGCCAGCGGACGTCGCTTCGCATGTCGAGGGGATCGCCGTTGCCGCCGTTGAGCTCGTCCGGATTCTCGCCGAACCGGGTTCCGAGCGGCCCGAGGATCATCACGTTCTTGCCGATCATGATCCGGTTCGGACTGACGACCGCGTACTCGATCCGCTTGTCGAGCTCCACGAGCATCGAAAGCGTCCGCCGCACCTCGCGATCGACGCCCTCGCTCACGATCCGGATCGCGTTGACCCCGGGGACCGGCTCGTAGCGAAGCCGGAACCACGCCGAACCGTCGTCGCCGGACACCCGGATCGGTCGCACGTCGAGGGCCCCGTCCTCGCCGATCGAGGGAAGGGCGGCATCCCCGGGCTCGATCGCCTCCGCATGATCGCCGGCGAGGTGGGCGTCGCGAACCGCGTCGGCGAGGCTCTCCGCGGAGGAGGCCACGACGTAGCCCTCGGGATCGAGGATCTCGACCGCCCCGTCGGCGCCCACGTCCCAGCTGCCGTTCCAGAGGTCGTCCGCGTAGTCCGCGTCGATCTCGCCCTTCATGACGACGAATCGACGCGCCTCCCGCTCGAGGATCCAGGTCCCGTAGACGAGACCGGTCTCAGCGGCGCTGGTGGCCCGGCTGACCCGGAGGGAGACGTCGGCGGTCCGGATGTTGCCGGTCGCGACGACGGCCATGGCCGCGGCGAGCGAGCCGAAGATCACGAGGAACATCATCGCGAGGACGCTGGCGACGCCGTGGCGGCGGGGATCGCGACGCGTTCGGCTGGAAGGTCGGGGCATGGGACCTCTCCGTGCGTCCGGTGCATCGAATCGCCGGACGGGGATGGGGCCTCCTCGCATGACGTCTCGGCCGGTCATCGCGGCTGGATCCAGGTCAGTCGGGTGATCTCGGCGGGTTCGAGGTCGTCCACGCCCTGGAAGGAGACGACGACGGACACCCGGAGCATGTCGCTCGCGCCGTCGTCGACGGTGGTCGAGAGATCGAAGGGGTCGACGTTCGTCACGACCACCCGCTGGCTCCAGCCGGGGAAGTCGGGGAGCACGTCGCGGAGGGCGTTGATCGGTCCGTTCCCGATGTCGCCGCTGAAGACCGCATCGTCGAGGTCGTCGACGTCGTCCCAGTCGACGAGCGCCACCTCGGTGGCCTCGGGGCCCCAGAACTCGAGCCCCGTCACCGGATCGTGGCGGGGGAGGTTGATCGCGAGCTCGCGGATCTCGCCGGCGAGTCGCATCGCGACCGCCGAGCGCTGCGCCCAGTCGTTCTGGCGGTGGAAGGTCTGCTGGGCGAACACGATCGCGAGGACGCCGGTGCCGACGATGACGGTGGCCAGCGCCGCCTCGATCAGGGTGAAGCCACGTCGGGCGCGGACCGTCCTGCCGGGACGTCGGACGAGGTTCGATTGCCGCATCGGTTCCTCCCTCCGTCGCCAGGGGTCAGTTGGACACCAGGCTGCTCATCTTGAAGATGGGCAGGATGATGGCCATCGCGATGAAGCCGACGATCGAGCCCATGATCACGATCATGAGCGGTTCGATCATGCTGGTGACCGACTTGATCGCGTCGCGAAGCAGTCGGTGGTAGTAGTCGGAGACCTCCTCGAGGACCTCCCCGAGCTTGCCGGAGTCCTCGCCCGCCGCGACCATCTGGACCACGCTGCGGGGGAGGAGGCTGGACTTGCCGAGCTGCGACTGGATCTTCCGACCCTGTCGAACCGACGAGTGCACGCCTCGCCACATCCGCTTGAACATCCGGTTCCCGGAGATGTCCCCGGTGATCGCGAGGGTGTCGAGCATCGGGACGCCGGCGTTCAGCAGCTCGCCCATGGTGTGCAGCGACCGGCTGATGTAGAGCGCCCGGAACATCCGCTTCGCGATGGGCATGGAGAGCTTGAATCGGTCCCACCAGAAGCCCCCGAGATCGGTGCGGATGAACAGCATGAAGCCGCTGATGGCCGCCGCGACGACGATCAGGATGAGCCACCAGGATTCGACCATGAAGCCCGAGACCGTCATGAGGAACTTCGTGGGGCCGGGGAGGGCCTCCTCCTTGCCCTCGAAGACGCCGGCGAACCTCGGCAGCACGAACGTGAGCAGGAACACCGTGACCCCGATCGCCATCGTGGCGATGATGCCGGGATAGACGCTCGCCCCGACCACCATCTTGCGGGTCTCCAGCTCCTGCTGGAGGTACGCGGCGATCCGGTCGAGCATGCGGGCGAAGGCACCACTCATCTCGGAGGCCTGCACCATGCTGATGTAGAGCGGGCCGAAGAGCTTCGGGTGCTTCGCGATCGCCTCGGAGAACTGGCGGCCGCTCTCGATGTCGGCCTTGATCTCCTGGAGCACCGACTTGAACTTCGCGTTGGTCGTCTGTTCCGAGATGCCGTCGAGCGCCTGGCGGATGCTGATCCCGGCCCGGATCATCACGGCGAGCTGCGTGGTGAAGTCGAGGATGTCCTTCTTCGAGGGACCGCTCGACCAGTTGAGGGCGGCGGAGAGGTTCCCGAGCCCGGTGCCCGTCGTGGCGGGGGCGAGCTGGAGGACGTGGAGGCCCTTGCCGCGCAGCATCGCCGCGGCGGTCGCGGCGTCCGAGGCCGCGAGCGCACCGTCCTCGACGGTTCCCGTTCCGTTCCTTGCCTGGTAGCGATACTGCGGCATTCCCGTGGTCCTCCTCGCCTCAGGCGGCGAGCATCCGCTCGATCTTCTCGGGGTGCGCCGACTGGGCGACGGCGTCCTCGCGACTGATCATCCCGTTGAAGAAGAGCTCGGCGATCGCGTTGTCCAGGCTGATCATCCCGAGCTGGCGGTTCGTCTCGATGACGTTGGGGATCTCGAAGGTCCGGGCCTCGCGGATGATGTTCCGGACCGCGGGCGTGCAGAGCATGATCTCGATCGCGGGAACCATGCCCGGTCGGTCGATCCGACTGAAGAGCGTCTGGCTCACGACCGCCTCGAGCGTGTTGGCGAGCATCGACCGGATCTGGTTCTGCTGCCCGGCCGGGTACATGTCGATGATGCGTTCGACCGTCTGCGACGCGTCGACGGTGTGGAGCGTCGAGAGCACGAGGTGGCCGGTCTCGGCGGCGCTGATCGCCAGCGCGGTGGTCTCGAGATCCCGCATCTCGCCGACGAGGATGATGTCCGGGTCCTGCCGAAGGGCGTGCTTGAGCCCGCTCGAGAAGCTGGGCATGTCCGCGCCGAGCTCCCGCTGTTCGATCAGGGACTGCTCGCTCTGGAAGACGTACTCGACCGGATCCTCGAGGGTGATGATGTGCTTGCGGTATCGCGCGTTCATCGCCTGGATCATGGCGGCGAGCGTCGTGGACTTGCCCGAGCCGGTGTCACCGGTCACCAGGACGAGTCCTCGCGGCAGGTAGGTGAGCCGGGAGATGACGTCGGGCAGGTTGAGCTGCTCGAGCGGCGGGACCGACGTGCGGATGCCGCGAAGCGCCATCGCGACCTTGCCCTTCTGCATGTGGGCGTTGACGCGATATCGCTGGAGATCGGCGACCTCGTACGAGAAGTCGAGGTCCGATTCGGCGTCGAAGGTCGCCAGCTGGGCCGGACTGACCATCTGCTCGAGGGCCCGACGCAGTCCGTCACCCGTGAGGGCCGGGCAGTCCATGGGCTGCATGACCGTGTGGACGCGGACCATCGGTGGATGGTCGGCCACCAGGTGGATGTCGGATGCGTCCTGCTCGAACGCCTGTCGGAGAATGTCGTTGAGGTGCATCGGCCGCTCCGTGGGGGGCGCATGAAACGCCCGTCCCCGGGGAAATCGGTCGATGGAGGGGCCGAATTGACCGAGGAGCCGTGTTTCGCGGGAAGTCGGGCCGGGGAGGGGGTGAGGACCCTCACGATCCGGTCGGGGGTGCCTGATCGGACTCGGCGGTGGGGTCCGGGGCCGCATCCGGTCCTCGCTCGCCCGTCGCTTCCTCGCGTCCGGATTCCGATCCTGCGGGTCGCACCAGTCGGAACGTCCCGGAACCCGAGAACGGCTGGTTGGGGCGACGGACGCCGGCGTCGAAGAGGATCTGTCCGAGGAGCCCCGGCGCCTGGTATCGGACGCCCCCGTCGATCGACCATCGGAACTCGTCCTCGAGGTCGACCCGGCGTTCGAGATCGGTCGGGAGGGGCATCGACGCGGGAATGGTGATGGTGGCCGAGGCGTCCGGACCGAGCGTCCTGAAGGCCGCCCAGCGTCCCTCGAAACGGCCGACGCCGTCGACCTGGAACGTGTATTCGAACCGCTCCAGCGGGATGTCCTCGTCCCCGGGGTTCGAGACCTCGAGATCGATGCGGAACCCGACCGCGTCCGGGGATCCCTCGGGGCCCGCGACCACCACGGGGCGGGCGGCCAGGGGACGGACCTGCGGGGCCGATCCGCAGCCGACCGGCAGCCCGACCAGGAGAAGGAGCGGCAGGAGTCGAAGGGTCGCGATGTCGCGGTGGCGGGTCGGCATTGGCGTACTGTACCGGTGATCGGTCCCCATTCCTTCGGGTGGGGCGAAGCGGAGCCCGACAGGCCACTCCATGCCCTCGAGAATCCTCCAAGTCGCCGCGACCGCCCTCGCCGTGTCGTCGACCCTGGTCCACGGCCAGGTGGGCGAACTCGCACCGGTCGCCCTCGACGATTCCCCGACCGCCCAGCGGGCCCTCGACGAGGCGTACACCCAGGCCGCGGACAATCCCGAGCGAACCGCCAGCCTGATCGCCGACCTCCTGGACGAGTACGGCGTTCGCGTCGTTCCTGCGGGTGACGAGGACCTCTTCCAGTCCGTCCGGGGACGGGTCGGCGAGCTGCTCCGATCCGACCGGGGCGTCCGCCAGGCCTGGCGACGGGCGGAGGATGCCCGGTCCACCGCGATGCTCGACCGCGAGGGATTCGAGGCCACCTACCGGCGTCGCCCGTTCACCCGTGGTGGGCTGGAGGCGGGGCTTCGGCTGGCCCAGCGGTTCGTGGAGACCGGTTCGCCGGACGCCGGACTCCGGGTCCTCGACGAGATGGAGGCGTGGCCCGGGGTCGAGGCCGAGGAGACGCGGATGACGATCCTCCGCGGACTCGCGTTGATCGACCTCGCTCGACGATCCGAGGACGACCCGGGTCTCGGACTCGAGTTGCGTCGGGTGGTCGAGGCCCTTCGCGTCCTCGACCCGGACGCGAGCCGGGAGCTCGAGCGTGTCGCGGAACGCAACGCCGGGGTCCCGCTCCAGGACAGGCGTGCGAGCTTCGAGGACCTGTCGACGCGGGACTGGACGCCTCTCTGGGAGGTTCCCCTCGAGGACAGCCTGTTCCTTCGCAAGACCACCAACATGTCGACGGGCCGCGTGCTGGCGCCGACGAATGCGAAGCGGAACCTGGAGGCCGGTTCATACCTCGTCACGGTTCCGGCGGTGCACGAGGACCTCGTCATCTTCAACGAGGGGTATCTCGTCGAGGCGGTCGATCGATACACCGGTCGGCTCGTCTGGTATCGGGATCGAGGTCTTTCCCGGGGGATCACGCCGACCGGGCTTCCCTCGGACCTCAACCGCATCGTCCTCTTCGGCGACGAGGCCTACACGATCCTCGGCCATCACTTCCCGACCGGCCGGTCGAGCGGCGGAGAGGTGATCCGGTTCGATCCGCAGACCGGCGTGGAACGCTGGAAGGTCCGGGTCGACGAACTGCTCGCGGGGATGCAGGTCGGCGAGGCCGACCCCGTGGGAACGCCGGTGGTGGTGGGGGAGCTCCTCCTCCTGCCCCTTCGCGAGTCGACCACCCGTCTCGAGACGATCGACATGATCCTTGCGGTCGATCGGGTCGACGGTCGATTCCGCTGGCTCCGAACGATCGCTTCGAGCGGCAAGCAGCGATCCAGTCCCGGCCGTCCACTCTCGGAGCTCGTTCCGATCGAGGACGACGTGGTGTTCGCGTCCGCCGCCGGCGCGATCGCCCGGCTCGACGGACGGTCGGGCGAGGTCCGGTGGTTGCGTCGGGACGAGGTCCCGCTCCAACTGAGGCAGAGCACCTATGCGTGGGAGCTCGGGGGACCGGCGGTCCTCGATCGCGGGATCGCGGTGCTGGGGGCCGGTCGAAGCGACTGGATGCTCCTCGATTCGGAGACCGGTGCCCTGGTCGACCGGCGTCCGATCGGCGCCGGCACCGCGGCCGGCACGGCGACGAGCCTCCACGCGCTCGCGGATGTCGGACCGAACGGGGACCTGCTCCTCGCCGTCGGACCGGACGACGTCGTGGCGCTCGACCCGGCCGATCCCGGCCGACGGGTCTGGAGCCTGCGGGAACGGCTCGCCGAAAGCGAACTGCCCTTCGGGCTTCCGGCGCAGTCCGGCGTCCGGGGGCGGGTCCAGGTGATCGAAGGCGGCGTCGTGGTCCCGGTCGTCGACGGCCTCTACCTGGTCGACGGCTCGTCGGGGACCCCGAGTTGGCTGCTCGAGACGCCGGGCCCCACCAACCCGACGGTGGTCGCCGACGCCATCTACGCGGCCGGCGGTCGAACGCTGATCGCCTCGATGCCGATCGAGGACGCCATCCTGGCCCTCGAGGCGAGGATCCGTGCCTCGCCCGACGCGATCCCCCAGTCGCTCGCCCTGATGGAGCTCTCCGAGCGGATCGGACGAACGGACCTGCTGCTCTTCTCCGCCCGGACGGCGATGGAAGCGGGGGGGGGGGGCGCGCCCCGGCGCGGGGGGGGGCCGCGGGGCGCGGCCCGTCGGTGCGGGGAGTCGGGCGCCGCCGGGGG
>JAYZBK010000219.1:0-5441 GCA_036339295.1 Planctomycetota bacterium | reverse complement strand
CGGTGCACCATCTCGGGGAGCTTCGGCCTTCCCTTCCTCTGTCTCCAGAAACCGATCGAACTCGCGGTCTGCCGGCTCGGTGGCGATTCCACGGTCCGGGACACGCGCTTCTGCGACTACTCGGAATCCCCGATCGCCGGCGCCTGGGTCGACCGGGGCGGAAACAGCTTCAATCCGGCGGGATGCAACGCCGCCGACCTGAACGGAGACGGACGGGTGGACGGTGCCGACCTCGCCCGCATTCTCGCGCGGTGGGGGCAGTCGTGTCTCGGCTGTGCCGCGGACCTCAATCGGGACGGCGAGGTGAACGGGGCCGATCTCGCCGGCATCCTGGCCGGATGGGGTTGATCATCGTCCGGCGGGCGCCGGTCGATCCGCGGCGAAGCGGAACGCGAAGAGATCCGCGTCCCGCATGCGAAAGGCGAGACGAATCGGACGGCCCGCGAGGTCGCCGAGCCCGGGGTCGCCCTTCCAGCGGACGACCTTCGAGATCTCGTTCCCGATCGCCGGGACGACATCGCCGAACGCGAAGCCCTCGATCGGGATTCCGTCGGCGTCCTGCACTTCGACCATGATCTCGCCGGCCGCGCTCGTGGCCAGGTTCAACTCGAGCCGGTCGCCGGCGAAGGTCAGCGGCTTCGTCGTCCAGGAGCCGCCGCCGGCGCCCGCGTGCATCGACGCGAAGCCGTCGAGCCGCATCGAGAACCGTCGCAGATGGGCGCTCGGCTGGGCGTAGTCGGCGTTCATGTAGACCGACATCTCGGCGGGGCCGGTCTGCACCACGCCGAGGGCCGGGTAGTTCGACCGGCTCACCCAGTTCTCCAGTCCCAGCCCGGGTCGAAGGAAGCCCTCGCGGAAGGTCCGGTCGTAGAGATCGCCGCCGCGGGTGGTGAGGAGGACCGCATCGGAGCAGTCGCGGAAGTATCCGGGATCGACGCCGAGGGCCTTCGCCTCTTCGGTGCCGACGACCTGACGTCCCGGCATGAATCGGGCCGCGATCGCGATCCCGATCTCGGGGTTTCGGAAGTAGGGGTGGGTCTGGTTGGTGTAGAGGTGCTCCATCGGACCATCGCCGAAGCGCATGGGCACCGTCTCGCTCCAGTTCACGAAGTCCGGCGAGGTCGCCCGGCTGACGGTGCGGAACCCGGAGTATCCGTCGCCCGTCCAGGTTCGGAAGTAGGAGACGTAGCACTTCTCGGCTTCCGACCAGCAGGCGACGTTCTGTGAATCGAACATGCCGTCGGTGAGGACCGGTTCGTCCCGGAGGCGTCGCCACTCCAGGCCGTCCGCCGAGACGTAGGCGACCAGTCCGGAGTGCTCCGAGCCGCCCAGAGCCTTGAACCGCTCGTCGGCGGGCACGCCGGGGCGGGAATCGAGGAACGGACTGAAGTTGTGGGTGACCGGCGCCGCGTCGGCGAGCACCACGTTGTTCCTCCGGGTTCCGTCGACCTCGAAGCGGTCGATCGCCGGTCGCGTCCATTCGATCCCGTCCCGGCTCGTGGCGACGCAGGTGACCTCTCGATCGGTGCCGTCCTTCCCCGCCACCGGCAGACCCCGGTAGTAGAGGAGGAAGCGATCTCCGTCGTGGATGACGGTCGAGTAGCCGCAGAAGAGTCCTTCCCAGGGTCGATCGAACCGGAAGACGACGCCCTCGTCCCGCGGACGCGTCAGTCGAAGCTCGGTGCCGTCCATCGAGCCGACGAGATGACGGTCGACCATCGGCTGGACGCGATCGCCGACGTCGATCGCGGCGGGGTCGACCGGGTCGGAGCCGGACAGCGAGGCGAGGGCGGAGACGAGCAGGGCGGGGATGGGCATGTGGTTTCCATTCGGCGGGCGGGATCGACTTCTGGCAATCTACGGGAGCCGGCGGGAATCGTTCCGTCGAACCATCCGTGACCCGGAGTCCGCCATGTCGATCGCCTTCGCCCGGTTCGCACCGCTGCTCGCCCTGCTTCTCGCGACCGAGGTCGCCTGCGGCCAGGCGTCGGAAGCGAAGCTCGCCCAGCCGAAGAGCTGGACCGAATTCACCTCGTACCTGGTCGACGGGGGCGACCTCGGCTGGTGGGAGGCCCGAGGCACCACCACCGACGTGTGGAAGACCCTGCCGGCCGGCATCGACTACCACTACCGCGCCCACGTCCACCTCGACGCGACCGGACGGCAGGTGATTCGAACGTTCACCTACGTCGACGGCGATGGGAATCTGATCTCCTCGGGATCCGAGACCATCGTCTGGGACGAGAAGTCGAGGAACGCGATCTGGTCGATCAGCGGCTTCGACGGCGACCTTCCCTGGGCCGACTCCGGCCGGCTCGTCGGTTTCGACCCGACCCGGATGGTCGTCGCGTCGGTGGAGGAGGCCGAGGGCGAGAAGTACGAGCTGCGAACGACGATCGAACGGACGAGCGACAACGCGCGACGGCGCACCATCGCCCGCGCCGACGGCAAGGGCACGCCCCTCGTCCAGGAGTTCACGCGGGTGAACCACCTCGTCGACGCCCTCGGGGGATGGGATCCCGTGGGCACCTGGATCACGGACCTCGGGGGGATGAGGATCGCGAGCGATGCTCGCTGGAGCGCCGGGAGGCGATGCGTGGTGGCGGAGGAGGGACCGATGGAACCCGATGGATCGATCCGGTCGACCGGAACGAGTCTGATGTGGTTCGATCTGGAGACCCGCACGATCCGACAGTCCTACGTGGGAAGCACCGGCATGGCCCTCCAGGGCGAGGTCGTGTCGATCTCGAAGGACCGGATGGTGATCCGGTACACCGGCACCGATGCGGAAGGGGTCGCCCTGCGGGCGATGGTGACCAGCACCCGCGACGGCGACGTCATGAGCACGCGGTTCAGCGACCTGCGCTACGACGGCAAGGCGTCGACCCCGGCCTGGGCGGCGAATCCGATGACCTCCACTCGTCGACGATGATTCCCTCGGCTCGAATTCCTCGCCGCCGCGATCCGGTTGGCTTCGATGAGCAACGCCACGACCTCGGCGCTCGGGTTGAAACGGACGGCTCCTTCGACGGCGGAGGGACTCGGCTCGAGCCCGGCGTTCAAGAGGACTCCGATCGCCCGGGGATCACGGAGATTCACCGCCGGCCGGTGCATGAGGCTCCGGAACCCCGGAATCCCGATCGACTTCGCCGACGCATCGGGATCAGCCCCGGCGCGAAGGATGGTCGCGATCTGCGCGGGGGTGGTGTCGGGCTCCATCACGAGTTCGTAGAGACGTCGGGTCGACTCCGTCTGCTCGTCTTCGACCACGGCGACCTTCGTCGCGCCGGGTTCGGATTGCGGCAGGGGTGCGAGCGTGGCGGCGAGGACGACGAGGGACGGAATGATCATGAGGCGTCCCTCCCGGGTGCCGGGAGCCGATCGGAGTGGTCTTCGTTCGGCGCGTGCCGCATCGTGGTCGGGCGACCACCATCACGTCCGATCAGGTGGGGCCGGCAGCCGCGAACCCGGTGATCGCGATCGGATCATGGCCGACGGGGCCGTGTCGAGGATGGTTCGGTCGCCGAAGGACGGGTGCGAAGGGTACCCAGGGAACCGGACGGCCTCCGGCGTCCGCGACCGGGTCGGTCCTCTGGGGAATCGAGTCCCAGGGGATCGACAATCCCATCTGGGTCGTGGTCGACCTCGGGAAGAGGCCCGTGGCCGACTCGACCCAGTAGCCCAGGTAGATGCCGGCGAGCGCCGGTCCATCGTCGCGAAGCACGAAGATCGGTCCGCCCGACATCCCACCCTCCAGGTCGTCGCCGTGCTCGATCTCGAAGGAGAAGACGCCCCCTTCGTGGAGATCGGTCACCCGACCCGAGGTGGTGCGCCGCTTCGACGCGGGGACGGGGCTTCCCGGCGCCGTCGACCGCGGGTCGAGCACCCATCCGCCCACCAGGACCTCGTCGCCGATCTGGACCTCGCCCCGGCAGGGGACCGGTCGTGCTTCCATGGTCTCGCTCGGCGGCATCTGGAGGATCATCCAGTCGCTGCGGCAGTGTTCGAGCATCTCGCCGCGGGTGGTCGTCTGTTCGGTGGTCGGCAACGGTCGTCCGTCACCGCCCGCGACGACCGGGCAGGGACACGCTCCACCCTGCGCGACCCGCCAGGTCCTCACCACCTCCGTGCTCGGATCGCGTCCGTGATCGGTTCCATGCCGGGTGGTCACGAGATGGTCGGGTCCGAGCCAGGTGCCGGTGGCGACCACGGGAGTCCTGGAGTACCAGAGCAGCGCCGCGGATCGATCGACTTCGTCGACGACCGCGGCGGTGCGAGGATCGGGGCCGGCGGAGCAGCCGGCCAGCAGGCAGCCGGCGAGCAGAAGACCGCAAGGGATGAGTCGTGCCATCGAGGTTCCGGACCGGTCGGATCGAGCGTTGAGCGACGCCGAGCCCATCACGAAAGGCCGGCGTCCTGCTCGGGAGGTACCCGTCCAGATCCCTCCGGGATCGGCGTTTTCCCGTCGAACCCCGGTTTTCCTCCGGGGGGCCGACCGGTCTCCCGTAGGCCCGGGCGATGATGAACGAGACCGACGACGAATGAGCCACTGCGACGACGGGTGAGGGAGCCCGGAACCCCGGCGGTGCGGCGCGGAGTCGGACCCGCGTCGCGTTCGTCGGGGATGTCGGCGGGAGCGAATCACGAGGCCTGCCGTCGCGGTCGGCTGGCGTCTGTCGGAAGACGCAGGGGTGGCCCCCGATTCCGCGAGCCTGCTTGAGATCGCGTACGTCTTCGAGAGGCCCGCGTTCGGGGATTTGACTCTCGTCGATCCTCATTTCATCGGTCGGCACGCCGAGTCGGAGGGCGGAGACGCTGGATACGAAAAAAATCTCCCCTACGGGGAGCGGGGAATTCTCGCGATCGGGTCGTTGACGGCACGATCGGATGTCGGCTACCCCGGAAAGGACAGACCCCTCACTCAACGGAGCCCCGACATGTCGATCGTCTACGAGATTCACGAGAGCCTGCAGTCCATCGAGTCCACGTTGATGGAGAACGACGGCTTCGAACCCGATGGGGAACGGGAGAACATGCTGAAGGAGTGGCTTGAGCGGGGCCCGGGAGAGACCGCGCATCGGCTCGAGCGATTCGGTCGACTGCTCGCCGAGATCCAGGCCCGGTGCAGCTTCCGGAGCGAAGAGGGGCGACGGCTCCGATGGCGAGCAGAAGTGGACCGCCAGGTGGTGGTGACTCTTCGAGAACGACTTCGGGAGTACCTCGAAGCCCGAGGTCTCGATTCGTTCGAGACGACCTCGTTCAAGTTCAAGATCGAGGAGCAGGTCTACGCGTCGATGACCTATGAGGCGCGAAACGTCCCGCAAGAGTTCATGACCGTGGAGATCGACCGGGAAAAGCTCCGCAAGGCCCTGGAGTCCGGCCGGGAACTTTCCTTCGCTCGACTCCATCCGCGAGGCCTGACGCTCCGCCTTCGATGATCG
>JAYZBK010000218.1:0-2864 GCA_036339295.1 Planctomycetota bacterium | reverse complement strand
GCCGCCGACGCGGACGAGGTCAGGACCGCCTGCGCGGCGTTCTTCGAGCATTGGGACGAGCTCCTGAAGCGCCAGGGGAAGTCGGGAACGCACCAGCCTCCCTACGGCGTCGCGCCGTACTACTTCATGTACGGCCACGGTGCCGTCGCGGAAGCGATCGAGCGGCTCCCGGAGGACGAGCGGCCGGCGTGGCGGGATCGGCTCGTCGACCGTCTCGTCGAGGTTCGCGACGTCGAGGGGGGATGGAACGACCGCGTCTTCGATCGTTCGACCGCCTACGGGACGTCGATGGCGCTGCTGGCCCTCACCCAGCCGCAGGAATCCTCGAGGACGAGGGGCATGCCGGACCCTCCGGCCCTGGTGGTGGAGGCCGGGAAGCCCGTCGACGACGAGACGCCGTCGTCGGCGAACGATCGGGGCGGCCGGCCATGAGAGTCGCCGTCATCGTTCCAGCGGCCGGTTCGGGCACCCGCTTCGGGGAGGGCGACAAGCTCGCCGCCGACTTCGGGGGTCGACCGGTCCTCCTTCGATCCATCGAGCCGTTCACCAAGCGCGACGACGTCGAGGCGATCATCGTCGCGGGGCCTCCCGACGACCTCGAGTCGTTTCGGGATCGCTACGGCGCCCAGCTGGGATTCCTCGGCGGCACCGTGGTCGAGGGCGGTCGAGCGGAGCGATGGGAGACCGTGGCGAACGCCCTCGAGGCCGTGCCCGAGGGCTGCACGCACGTCGCCATCCATGATGGCGCCCGGCCGCTGCTCGACGACGAACTCGTCGATCGCGTCTTCGAGGCCGGACGGACCCGCCCCGCCGTGGTCCCGGGAGTTCCGGTCCGCGACACGCTGAAGCGGTGCGGCGAGGGCACGTTCGAGGCGGCCGAGCGCGACGCCTCGGTCGACGCGATCCTCGGGCTGGGCGGCGACGAGCCGGTCGACACCGGTTCCTCGGACGCCCCGGCGCCGGGCCACCAGGTCGAGGCCCGGGAGGTCGAGGAGACCGTGTCGCGGCGGGGGCTCTGGCGGGTCCAGACGCCGCAGCTCTTCGAGCTCGACCTCCTGCGACGGGCCTATGCGGCGGGGGAACTCGACGGCGCCACCGACGACGCGATGCTCGTGGAGCGGCTCGGGGTTCCGGTCGCGATGGTCACCGGAAGCGAACGGAACCTCAAGATCACCGCGGCGGACGATCTCGAGATCGCCCGGGCCCTCGCAGGGCTTCGGGGCGGGGGTGATCGTCCGGCACACAAGCGATTCTGAATTCCCTCCAGGTCGGATTTCGGGGCCGCGGCGGTTGCCGGGCCGGGGCTGTAGGGCTAGACTGGCTGCCCAATTGAGAATGAGTCTCAGAATCAAGGAGCCCCGGCATGTCTCATCGCCTGATCGCCATCCTGCTCGCAACCGTGTTCGGTTCGTTCACGACGACCCACGCCAACGAGGTCGTGAACGTGTATTCCGCTCGCCACTACGACACCGACGACGAGCTGATCAAGCAGTTCACCGCCCAGACCGGAATCGAAGTCAACATCATCGAGGGCAAGTCGGACACGCTCCTTGCCCGGATGAGGCAGGAAGGGGACCTGAGCCCTGCGGACGTGTTCATCACCGTCGACGCGGGTCGCCTTCGAATGGCGGAGGACCAGGGCGTCTTCCAGCCCGTCAGGTCGAAGGCCCTCGAAGCCTCCCTGCCGGCCTCCGTTCGCCATCCCGATGGCTTGTGGTTCGGTCTCACCAAGAGGGCCCGAGTCATCGTGGCATCGAAGGAACGGGTGCCTGCGGATCTCGAGCTCGACTACGAGGATCTCGTGAAGCCCGAATGGAACGGCCGAGTCCTGATCAGGAGCTCCGCCAACATCTACAACCAGTCGCTCGTCGCGTCGATGATCGCGGCCGGAGGCGAGAGCGGGGCGGAGGCGTGGTGTCGTGGTCTCGTCGCGAATCTCGCACGCCCCCCCCAGGGAGGGGACACCGACCAGATCCGCGCGGTCGCCGCCGGGGAAGGCGATGTCGCGATCGTGAATCACTACTACCTCGCGCGACTCGTCGGCGGAAAGCCGGAGGATCGCGAGGTCGCGGACAAGGTCCGGGTGATCTTCCCGAACCAGGACGATCGGGGCACCCATGTCAACATCTGTGGTGCGGGCGTCGTCAAGACCGCTCCGAACCGGGAGAACGCGATCCGCTTCATCGAGTTCCTCGCGAGCGAGCCGGCACAGCGTCGTTTCGCGGAAGGGAACCAGGAGTACCCCTCGATGAAGGACGTGCCCACCAGCGAGATCCTCGCGGGATTCGGGAAGTTCAAGGCGGACCGGCTGAATGCCTCCGAGCTCGGCGCCAACAACAAGAAGGCGGTTCGGGTCATGGATCGGGTGGGTTGGCGCTGATCCGGAGGTGGGCCTCGCCCCGATCCGACGCATCGGGATAGCCTCGGGAACCAGATGACGTCGCCAGGCACTCGAAGCGGATGGCCGTGGATCCTCGCCGCCGGGACGGCCTCCCTCGTGGTGGCCGTCCCGGTGGCCGTGATCTTCGCGAGCATCTTCCGGTCCTCCGGAGGGGACTGGTCGCACCTCGCCTCGACGCGACTGTCGACCTACGCGAGCAACACCATCCAGCTCGCGCTCGGTGTCGGGCTGATCTCGAGCGTGGTCGGGGTCGGCGTCGCCTGGCTGCTGGTGACCTGTCGCTTTCCGGGCTCGAGGATCCTCGGCTGGGCACAGCTCCTGCCGCTTGCGGTGCCCGCCTACCTCTCCGCCTATGCGATGTCCGACCTGCTGCAATTCAGCGGTCCGGTCCAGGGGTGGATCAGGGAGTCGTTGCGCCGGCCGGCCGGGGGCGAAATGTTTCCCCCCAAACCCAAGATGGGGG
>JAYZBK010000217.1:0-22842 GCA_036339295.1 Planctomycetota bacterium | reverse complement strand
TCGTCCGACTGCGGGCGACCCGGGAACGAGACGACGAGCCGCGGGCGATGCACGGAGGCGAACGACCCGCGGGCGACTGGATCGTCTTCGAGATCGTGGATACCGGCGCCGGGATGACGGAGGAGGTCCAGGCGAGGATCTTCGAGCCCTTCTTCACGACCAAGTCCCTCGGCGAAGGAACCGGGCTCGGGCTCTCGACCGTCTGGTGGTTGATCGAGCGTTCCGGCGGCGCCATCGAGATCCAGTCCGAGGTCGGGGTCGGCACGACCTTCCGGGTCCACCTGCCCTCGGTCGTCCGCTCCGCGGACGGGAGCCTCGTCGAGGGTGGGGGCGCCGAGGCGTCGGGGCGGTCGCTCCTGCTCGTGGAGGATCACGCGCCCACCCGACTGGTCACGGCCGAGCTCCTCGGGTCCAAGGGGTGGAACGTGACGCAGGCGGAGTCGGCCGAGGCGGCCCTCGAACTCGTGAACCGCCGTCTCGAGCCCTACGACGTCCTCGTGGCGGACATCTCGCTCGAGGAGATGGACGGTCGGGAACTCGCTCGGATCATGCGCAGCCGCCAGCCATGGCTCAAGGTCGTGCTGATCACGGCCTACGCCCAGGACGGCGAGCTGGAGGACGACGTTCCCCTGCTCACGAAGCCGTTCGACATCGACCAGCTGGTCCAGGCGATCGGACGCAGCACCCCGCGATCCTGAGGCGTCGACGGTCGTCCGTCGCTCATGCCAGGGCGCGTTCGACGGTGGCCACGGTCTTCTCGAGACCGATCCGGGCGATCTCGCGCGGGTCGCGCTTCCAGTAGTGGGGGTTGTAGAGCTCGAGGGAGATGCACCGGCGGTACCCGATGTCCCGCAGGTCGCGCAGGCATCGTTCCAGCGGGAGGATCCCGTCCCCCGGGAACACGCGGTGTTCGTCCTTGAGCTCGGCCTTCCCCGGCGTCGCCGGGGCGTCGTTGAACTGGAAGATCGCGATGAAGTCCCCCTGGAGCCGGCGGAGCCCCTCGAAGCCCGAGTCCCCGATGTGCATGTGGAAGACGTCGGGGATGATCCTCGCCTCCGGATGATCGGCGTCGAGGGCGATCGCCGCGGCCTGGCCGAGTCGGGCGCAGCCGGGAAGGAACTGCACGAACACCATGGCCGGGACGAGGTCGTAGTCGGCGATGCCGATCTCGATCAGGTCGCGGTACCGGGCGCTCGCCCAGGCCAGATCGAACTCCGACCACGGCCGCGCCGGCTGGGGGATGACCTGCACCTGTTCCGAGCCGATCGCCGAGGCCATGCGCATGCGGTCCCGAGTCTCGGGAAGGCCGGCCTCCCAGGCCTCGCGCGTCGGCGGGATCGCGTTCCAGAGGCCGATGACGCTCGGCACGAACAGGCCCGCATCCTCGATCCGCTTCCGCACGTCCTCGAGGGAACCTCCCTTCGACTCGTGGTCGCGGAGCTCGCCCTCCCAGGGTTCGATGGCGTCGTAGCCGGCCTCGGCCGCGATGTCGATCTTCTCCTCGAGCGGGACCGGTCGGATGGTCGCGGTGTCGAGGCAGATCGGCCACGGACTGCGACCCCCCTGGAAGGCCGCCGGTTCCGGCCTCGTCCCGGGGACGTCCTGTCCCGCTCCGATGGTCGTGCAGGCGGCGACGCCGGCCAGTCCCGCGAGCACCTCCCGGCGATCGATCCTGTCGTTCATGACTGGTCTCCTCGGTGTCCCACGACGTTGTAACGCGCCACGTCACGTCTCGCCGGGGGACTCTGCTAGATTCCAGCAGGAGGATTCCCGCATGCGACGACTCGCCCAGCCGTTCCTGTTCCTCGTCCTGGTCCTCGCGACGCTCGAGGTCCACGCCGCCGACGACCGGCTGGACGCCGCCCTCGAGGCGGCGGGGTCGAATCGAGGCGAGATCGAGGCCGCGATCGACGGTGTCCCGCCCGAGCAGCGGGATGCGATGCGCTGGCTCGTGGCCCGCATGCCCGAGGGGGACCTGAGGACGCTCGACGCCGCCTTCCTTGTCGAGAACTGCCGGCTCGCCCACGACGCGTGGGACTCGGCGCCCTGGCGTGACGCGGTGCCCCGGGAGGTCTTCCTCGACGCGGTGCTCCCCTACGCGACGATCAACGAGCGGCGGGACGACTGGCGTGCGGACTTCCGCGAGCGATTCGGCGGCTTCGTCGAGCAGGCCTCGACGCCCGGCGAGGCGGCGGTGCTCCTGAACCAGAAGGTCTTCCCCTCCGTCGGGGTCAGGTACTCGACGCAGCGTCCCAAGGCGGACCAGTCGGGGCTCGAGTCGATCGAGGCCGGCATGGCCTCGTGCACCGGCCTGAGCGTGCTGCTCATCGAGGCCTGTCGCGCCGTCGGCGTGCCCGCCCGATTCGTCGGGGTGCCGCTCTGGTCCGACGGGAGCGGCAACCACAGCTGGGTCGAGGTGTGGGACGACGGTGGATGGAGGTTCACCGGCGCCGCCGAGCCCACGGGGAACGACCTCGATCGGGGCTGGTTCACCGGCCGTGCGAGCGGCGCGGTCCGGGACGATCCGAGACGAGCCGTCTGGGCGACCACCTGGAACGACTCGCCGTCCTCCTTCCCGATGGTCTGGGCGCCGGGGGATCGGAGCGTCCGGGCGGTCAACGTGAGCGATCGGTACACCACGAAGGCGACGCCCGTGCCGGCCGGGAGCGGCAGGCTGTACGTTCGTCTCGCCGCGGACGACGGACGCCGGATCGCCGCGGATGCCGTCCTCCTGGTCGACGGCGAGGCGGTCGGGACGGGCCGGACCAGGGACGACGGCTTCGATGCCAACGATCACCTCGAGTTCGTCCTTCCCCTCGGGACCGACTTCATGGTCAGGCTGGAACTCGACGACGGCGTGATCGAGGCGGGGCAGCGCTTCGGCCGCGACGAGCAGATGCTCGAGATCACGACGACGGACGACGAGGCCGGCGAAGCGCGGAACGCCGGTCGGCGGGCCCTGCTCGCCCTGCGACGCGACGCCTCCCGCACCGATCTCGGGGAGCTCGCCGGGAAGGAGTACGCATCGACGCCGCTGACCGAGGAACAGGCCCGCATGGCGGCCCGTCGTCTCACGGCCGCCCACGAGCAGCGTGTTCGCCGCGAGCGGCGAGAGGAGTTCGACGGGCGAGTCCTCCGGATCGGCGATCGCGAGATGCCGTTCTGGTTCACGGTGTACGGCGATCCACCGAAGGGCGAGGGCCGTGCCCTCTACATCTCGATGCACGGCGGAGGCGGTGCCCCGAAGCGGGTGAACGACCAGCAGTGGGAGAACCAGAAGCGCCTGTATCGACCGGACGAGGGCGTCTACCTCGCCCCCCGGGCACCCACGGACACGTGGAACCTCTGGCACCAGGCCCACATCGACGACTTCTACGATCGGCTGATCGCGGACCTCGTCGTCTTCGAGGGGGTGGACCCGGACAAGGTCTACTTCATGGGGTACTCGGCCGGCGGCGACGGCGTCTACCAACTCGCGCCCCGGATGGCCGACCGACTGGCCGCCGCGGCGATGATGGCGGGACATCCGAACGAGACGCGGCCCGACGGCCTGAGGAACCTTCCCTTCACGCTGCACATGGGCGGCGAGGACGCCGCCTACAACCGCAACGGGATCGCGCGGAACTGGAAGAAGGCGCTCGCCGAGCTGGCGGCCGCCGACGAGGGCGGCTACCCGCACGAGGTCGTCATCCACGAAGGCAAGGGCCACTGGATGGAGCGGGAGGACGCGGTGGCGGTCCCGTGGATGGCCCGGCATCGTCGCAACCTGCGACCTGAACGCATCGTCTGGGTCCAGGACGACGTGACGCATCCGCGCTTCTACTGGCTGGCGGTCGACGAACCGAAGGCCCGGGAGCGGATCGTGGTGGAGCGGGACGGCAACGTCGTCACGATCCTCGAGGGGGCCGAACGCGGCCTGCGGATCCGGGTGGACGACGAGATGTTCGATCTCTCGCGGCCCATCACGGTGAAGCGGGGCGAGGACGTGGTCCTCGAGGCGAACGTTCCGCGGACGATCGGGACGATGGCGACCACGCTCGGCGAACGAGGCGATCCGAGCGGTGTCTTCACCGGCGAGATCGTGGTGCCCGCCGTCGATCCGGAGGCGGGCTCGTGAGCGGCGGACGGATCGTCGTCGTCGGCGGCACCGGGACCATCGGCTCGGCCGTGGTCGCCGAGATGTCGCGGGACCACGATGTCGTGGTCGCGGGCCGGACCGCGCCACTGGCGGTCGATCTCGCGGATCTCGAGAGCATCCGGGCCTTCACGGACCGACTCCGGGAGCAGGCCCCGCTCGAGGCGATCGTCGTGTGCGCGGGGGGCGGTCTCCTCGGCACCGTCGACGACCTCGACCTCGACCAGTTCCTTCCTCGGTTGGCGCCGAAGCTTCGCGGCCAGGTCGCGATCGCGAAGGCGGCCCACGGCCTCGTCCGCCCCCGCCGGGCGGGGGTGCTCACCAGCGGGATCCTCGAGCGACGGCCGCAGGCGGGCATGAGCCATCTTGCGATCATCAACGCGTCGCTGCGGGCCTTCGCGGCGGCCTCGGCGACGGAAGGTCGGTCCGTCCGGACCTGCGTGGTCTCGCCGGGACTGGTGGAGGAGTCCCCGCAGGAGATCCTCGACCTCTTCCCGGGCATGCCCCGGGTGGCCGCGTCCGATCTCGCCGGCGTCTATCGGCGACTCATCGAGTCCGGAGGCGACGGCGAGACCGTCGGACTGCCCGAGGCCTGAGCAGGCCGGTCAGTTCGAGGGGGGCGTGGGCCGTGTTCCGCGGACGAGCACGGGTCGGGCGAGGATGATCGCGCCGATCGTGAGGGACGTGTAGAGCACCGGCTGCCAGTCCTCGCGTGCGGCGCTCACGACCAGCCAGCCGCCGATCCCGAGCGAGACGAGCGGAGGGATCGGATAGAGCGGGATCCTGAACGGCCGCTCGAGGTCGGGCCGCTTGATCCGCATCACGATGATCGAGGTCATCGCGAGCATCACCGCGATCGTCGTGAGGAGGCCCACGTACTCGAAGAGGGCGGCGAGGCCGGACACCCAGATGATCGGGAGGGTGCCGACCAGGATCAGGGCGATCGCGATGCTGGGCGCGCCGCGTCGGTTCAGGGCCCCGGCGGCCTCGGGAAGTTCACGCCGCCAGCTCATCGCGGCGACGACCCGGCCCCCGGTCATGATCCCCACGCTCAGCGTCGAGATGAAGAGGAAGACGATCGCGAGCGTGACCAGCATGCCACCACGTTCGCCGAGAAGGTGGGTCGCGACGACCGCCCCGATGTCCGCCATCGGCTTCAGCGTTCCGTCGTCCCCGACCTCGACCATCGCGGCCGGGGGGACCACGCCGACGTAGACGAGGTTGACGAGGAGGTAGAGGCCGCCGACCAGCAGCACGCTTCCGAGGATCGCGAGCGGCAGGTTGCGGCCCGGTCGTCGGATCTCGCCCGCCACCTCGGCGGCGGTGGCCCACCCCAGGTAGGCGAAGCTGATGCTGACCACCGCGAGTCCGATCGGGGCGGAGAACGGCGAAGGGCCGCTCGCTCCCCGCAGGTGGGCCACGATCTCCGCGTCGTTCGCCAGGGGCGGCACGGTGCCGAGGGCCGAGTCGGGCTCGAGGTTCCGGGCGAGCTCGAGGACCTCCGGGGACGGAACGAGCGGATCGCCCATCAGCAGGAAGCCGAACACGATGAAGGCCGCGATCAGGGCGACCTTGAACGCCACGAGCAGGTCGTTGAATCGCTGGCCGCCGATCACGGTCGTCGCGTGGACGAGTCCGAGGCCGAGGAGGAGAACGGTCGCGAGGAGGCGGGGCTCGACGGACGGGAAGACGTTCTCGACGTACTCGCCCGCGACCATCGCGACCGCGGCGAGCGACGAGACGTAGCCGATCAGGAGCGTGATCATCCCCTTGAGGAACCCCAGCGACGGCCCCAGGGCCTCGTGGACGACCTCGTACTGGGCACTCGCCCGCGGACGCATCGCGGCGAGCTCGGCCACCGCGAGGCCGCCGCAGAGGGCGACGAGACCTCCGATGATCCAGCCGATCATCAGGTTGGAGACGGTGACGAGCTCGAAGCCGATCGTGCCGGTGACGGTGAAGATCCCGGCTCCGATCATCGACGCGATGCAGATCCCCATCGCGCTCGTGCCCGAGATCACGCGGTCCTGGCGGTCGTCGTTCCCCGTCGCGTCGCTCGTCATCCCCGGACGCTACCGTAGTCGACGACCGCCGTCGGGGCACCGCCAAGACGGCCGGGCCGGAGTCGAACCATCACCGACGGAAGCATCGAATCCACCCGATCCTCGTTCCTCGATCGACTTCCCGCGGGTCGGTGGGGCGTCCTCGTGGTGGCGGTCGCCTACTACGTCCTCTTCAGCCTCGTCTGGACGGTCGCCCACGAGTTGAGCGATCTCCGGGCGGTCCGGCTGCCCCTCACCTTCGACTGGGAATCGCGGATCCCGTTCCAGCCGTGGATCCTCCCGCTCTACTTCTCGCTCGACGTCGCGGTGATCTCGATCCCGCTGGTGTTCCGGAACGCCCGCGAGGCGTTTCCACCCATGGCCCTGTTCCTGGCCCAGGTGGTCGTCGCGGCCCCGTTCTTCGTCCTGCTCCCGATCGAGAACGCGTACACCAACGACATGCCGACCGGGGTCTGGGGCGCCTACCTCTTCGAGCCGCTCGGCATGAAGAACGTCTCGCAGTGGAACCAGACGCCCTCGCTGCACGTGACCTATTCGCTCACGGTGGCGACGGTCCTGGCGCGTCGCTGGGGCGGTCCCGGTCGTCGCTGGGTGGATGTGCTCGCCTTCGCGTGGGCCGTCCCCGTGTCGCTGAGCACGATGTTCGTCCACGAGCATCACGTGGTCTGCGTGGTCGGTGGACTGATCCTCTTCGCGGTGTCGCCGCCTCTCCTCTCCCGGTGGAGTCGGAGCGTCGACCTGGACTCGACGGGTCGCGATCCAGCGCCCGCTTGATCAGGTGATCAGGTCGCGGACCACCCGGCCGTGGACGTCGGTGAGCCGGTAGTCGCGGCCCTGGTGCCGGTAGACGATCTTCTCGTGGTCGAGGCCGAGCTGGTTCAGCATCGTGGCGTGGAGGTCGTGCACCTCCACGGGATTCTCGACGATGTTGTACGAGTAGTCGTCGGTCCGGCCGTAGGAGATGCCCGGCTTGATCCCGCCACCGGCGAGCCACACCGAGAAGCAGCGCGGATGGTGGTCGCGGCCGTAGTTGTCGCGGGCGAGCCGACCCTGGCAGTAGACGGTCCGGCCGAACTCGCCCGCCCAGAGCACGAGCGTCTCGTCGAGGAGGCCTCGTCGCTTCAGGTCCCGGAGCAGGGCGGCCTGCGGCTGGTCGACCGCCTTCGCCTGCGCCCGGATCTCGTTCGGCAGGTTGCCGTGCTGGTCCCAGCCCCGCATGTAGAGCTGGACGAACCGGACGCCCCGCTCCGAGAGCCGTCGAGCGAGCAGGCAGTTCGCGGCGAAGCTCCCCGGGGTGTTGACGTCGGGACCGTACATCTCGAGCGTGTCGGCCGATTCGTCGCTGAAGTCGGTGAGTTCCGGCACCGACATCTGCATCCGGTAGGCCATCTCGTACTGGGCGATCCGCGCGTTCACCTCGGGGTCGAGGCTCTCGGCGAACTCCTCCTCGTTCAGCCGGGCCGCGAGGTCGAGCATCCTGCGGCGATCCTCGCGGCTGACGCCGTCGGGGTCGCGAAGGTGCAGCACCGCGTCGCGCCCGGCGCGAAGCTTGCAGCCCTGGTGCTCGCTGGGCAGGAAGCCGCTTCCCCAGAAGCGGGCGGAGAGCGCCTGCATGTTCCCGAGGCCCTGCGTGATCATCACGACGAACGTCGGGAGGTCGTCGTTCATGCTCCCCAGTCCGTAGCTCATCCACGAACCGAAGCAGGGGCGACCGGGGATCTCGCTCCCGGTCTGGAAGAACGTGATGCCCGGCTCGTGGTTGATCGCGGACGTCTTCATCGAGTGGATGAAGCAGATGTCCTTCGCCATCCGACCGGTGTGCGGCAGGAGTTCGGACAGCATCACGCCGTCCTCGTTGTTCTCGTGTCGCTGGAACTTGAACATCGTCGGCGCGACCGGGAACCGCGACTGCCCGCTGGTCATGGTCGTGATTCGCTGGCCGCCGCGGATCGAGTCGGGGAGCTCCTCGTCGAAGCGTTCGTGGAGCTGCGGCTTGTAGTCGTAGAGGTCGAGCTGGCTCGGCGCCCCCTCCATGTGCATGTAGATCACCCGCTTCGCCTTCGGGGCGTGGTGGGGGAGCGTGCGGAGGATCTCGTCGACCTCGTCGACCCGGCTCCCGGCGAAGGCGGGGCGGCCGCCCGCGAGGGAACCCAGGGCGGTCGCCCCGAGGCCGCCGAGCATGCCACCGGCCATGCTTCCGAAGAAGCGGCGTCGGGTCAGGTTGCGAAGGTACGCCTCGAGCGGGTCGTGGCAGGATTCGCGCGGGCTGTCCTTGCTCATGATTCGGCTCCGGGGATGCCCCGAGGATACCCCGGACCGGACCGCCTACTTCGACGACTTCCGGCGAATCTCGAGTTCACGCAGCTTCAGGAACTTCTCGTAGGTGCTGAAGCAGGTGACCAGGGCCGCGCTCAGCCCCGCGAAGCCGTCGAGGAACCCGCCCTTGATCACGTATCCGCGGAAGAACCGCCACTTGGGACGGACCAGCAGGTCGAACCAGCGGAACCGCCGTCCCGATTCGAACATCTGCCTCGCGGAGAGGGTGGTGTACCGGTTCGACACCGCGACATGGGCGTCGACATCCTCGTAGGTGTGGTGCTGGAGCGGGTGCCGGAGCCTCTCCACGCGACCATCCACCTCGACGTGCTCGTGGATCTCGGGGCTCACCATCCGCGCGGTCGCGCGTTGGAAGAGCCTCAGGTTGCGGTCCGGGTACCAGTCGCCGTGCCGGATCCAGCGATCGATGTACCAGGTGATCCGGGGGATCTCGAAGCCGCCCGGGAGGTCGCCTCGATCGAACCGATCCCGGATCTCGTCCCGGAGCTCGGGGGTGACGACCTCGTCGGCGTCGATCCAGAGGATCCAGTCCCCCGAGGCCCTGCCCCACGCGAACTCCTTCTGCGGCCCGTAGCCGAGCCACTCCTGGTGGTGCACGTGGTCGGTGTGTCGCCGGGCGATCTCGACGGTGGCGTCGGTGCTCCCGCTGTCGACCACGACGATCTCGTCGCACCAGTCGAGGCTGGCGAGACAGCGATCGATGTTCGATTCCTCGTTGAGGCAGATGACGCAGGCGGAGATGGCCACGGTGGATGACTCGTCGGGGAGGCGGGGCGGCGTTCCAGGCGTCGACGCTACCATCCGCCCGCCGTCCGGGTCCCGGTCCTCAGCCCGTCTCGGCCGCGTCCGCCTGCGGTGCGTCGTCCCGGTTCCAGTGGACGAAGATCGACTCCTCGTCCGCGGGCTTCACCGTCAGCCTCGGCACCTTCTTGTCGAGCCGTCCGATGACCCAGCCGTCGGTGATCATCACCTCGAGCGCCTGGATGCAGAGCTGCTGGGGACCCGCGATGCCGCCGTGACCGCCGTAGGAGCGGGAGATCCGCTCCATCATCCGGTCGATCCGGCCGTTCTCCTCGATCGCCTCGAGGATGGCGAGGTACCAGCCCCCGAGCGGGAGGACCCGCTCGCCCTTCACGAGGCACTCCCGTCGCTCGATGCGACCGTCCTCGTAGACCGCCATGGTCCGCCGCTCGGCGTTCCGGGTGGCGGTCTTGTAGACGTTGAACCGGTTGACCTGCCAGTCGCTGACCCGGTCGGTGAGCATCCACTGCACCTGCTTGAGGGTGCCGGGATCGAAGCTGCCGGCGGTGGCGTGGACCGGGCTGTCCGTGGTGAAGCCTCCCTGGGCGAGCCATCGCCAGGCCTCGTCGGGTCGGAGCTTGAGTCCGGCCTCCTTCGCGATCCGCGTGCAGTGATCCTGGAGGTCGGTGAACTGCCCGTTGGCCGCGTACCAGAAGTCGGCGAACTTGATGTGCTGCTTGACCCGGCGGAGCTGCTGCTCGCTCACGGTCTCCGCCAGCCAGTCGCGATCCTCGGCCTGCGGTCGCTCGAGCAGTTCGACGAGCGTGTAGCCGAGCTCCCGCGCGCCGGTGTGGGCGAGGGTCTGGCCGGCGGCGAGGATCGGATCGGCGAAGCCGAGGGACTCGCCCACGAGGAACCAGTTCTCGCCGTGACCACGCGAGGCGGTGAACGACCAGTCCTTGGTCGCCTCGACCATCCCGCGGCTCTTCGCGTTCCGGGTGAGGGAGGCGACCCTCGGGTCGTTCGCGAGGGCCTCGTGATAGACCTCGTCGACCGACTTGCCGAGCGACTTGTAGTGCTCGGCGGGCAGGATGTACCCGATCGACGTCCGAGTCGGCCCGATCGGGATGAACCAGATCCAGCCCGCGGCCTGGCTGAGCACCTGGACCCGCGTGCCGCCGGTCCCGATCTCGACCGCCCAGTCCGCATCCTCCCAGTAGTCCCAGAAGGCGACGTTCTGCAGGTTGGTCTCGGGACGGGTCTCCACGCCCATGGCCCGTCTCAACGTGCCGGCGTGACCACTCGCATCGATGTACCAGCGGGCGGTCACCGTCGTTCCGTCGGAGAGGAGGAGTCCGTCGATCCGATCGCCTTCGTGGACGACCTCGCGGACGAGCGTCTCCTCGCGGACCTCGGTGCCCATCGACTCGGCGTGCCGGAGCAGGATGTCGTCGTAGATCGCGCGATCGACCTGGAACGCCGTCTGGCGACGCGGCCCGCCGTAGGCCATGGGGCGCTCGATCGTCTCCACGACCTCGGGGTCGATGAAGTCGAAGTCCCAGAGCTCGGGGGTCCGCCCCCAGCGATAGGTGGCGCCGACCTTCAGCGGGAACCCGGCCCGTTCGACCGCATCCCAGGCGTCGATCTCGTCGAGGATGGCGCCGATCGCGGGGAGCTGGCTCTCGCCCACGTGGTCGCGGGGGAACTTCTCCTTCTCGAGGATGATGACCTTCGACCCCGGGCGATACTTCTGGACGAAGGAGGCGAGGGTGGAGCCCGCCGGGCCTCCACCGATGATCGCGACATCCCACTCGGGATCGACGCCCATCCGGTCCGCGTTCGTCTTCACCATCTCGTCGTCTCCGTGCTCCGGCGGTGTTCCACCAACACTCGTTCGAAACTAACCGATCCCGGACCGGGGTCAACACCAACGAGATCAATCGGATCCCCCTGGCCCTCTCCCGGTCATGAGAGCGAGGTACCCGAGACACGGACAGTGGATTCAGGAGTTTCCGGGCGTCAGTCCTTGACGATCGCGGCGTCGCTCGCGAGGACGGCGTTGGCGATCATCGTCCAGGCCGCCAGTTCGTCCACCGACAGCGATTCGTCGGGGGCGAGATCACCGACCGCGACGAGGCCGCGGGCGTCTTCGGGATTCGCCGCGTACCGCGATCGAAACGCCTCGAGCGTGTCGAGCACGATCGGGGCCATCTCGTTCGACACCGGATGGCCGGTGACGAGCCGGAAGAGGCGGTCGATCCGGGCGATGTCCGTCGTCGTCGACTCGTCGAGCAGCACCCTCGTGGCGAGGACGCGGGCCGCCTCGACGAACTGCGGGTCGTTCCAGAGGACGAGCGCCTGGAGCGGCGTGTTGGTCGAGATGCGGCGGACGTTGCAGTACTCGCGGGTCGGAGCGTCGAAGGCGAGCAGGGACGGGGGAGGGCAGGCCCGCTTCCAGTAGGTGTAGAGACTCCGGCGGTACAGGGCGTCGCCGTATTCGCGCTCGTAGTTCCGGGTGTTGGACTGGAGCATCGCGACCTCGCGCCAGAGGCCTTCCGGCTGGTACGGCTTCACGCTCGGGCCGCCGAAGTCCTCGACGAGGAGTCCCGCGGCGTAGAGGGCCTGGTCGCGAATCTGCTCGGCCTCGAGTCGCTGCCTCGGGAATCGACCGAGCAGCTCGTTGCCGGGATCCGCGGCCGCCAGATCCGGCCGGATCCTCGTCGACTGCCGGTACGTCGCGCTGTTCATGATCCGGTGGAGGAGGGCCTGGACGTCCCAGCCGCCGTCGCGGAACTCGATCGCGAGATGATCGAGCAGTTCGGGATGGCTCGGCCACGCGCCCTGGTATCCGAAGTCCTCGACGCTCTCGACGAGTCCCCGCCCGAAGAGCTGGTGCCAGAATCGGTTCACGACGACCCGCGACGTCAGCGGGTTGTCCGGACCGACGATCCACTCCGCGAGATCGAGTCGCGTCGGGTTCTCGACGTGCCCGGGAAGCGAGCCGAGCACCGCGGGAACGGCCCGGGGGACCGGTCGGTCGGTGTCGGGGTCGTCGTACCGGCCGCGGTTCATGACGTAGGTCGCCCGCGGCATGGCTCGCTCGCGCATCACGGACGTCTTCGGCACGTTGGCGAGGATCGCGGATCGTTCGTCCGCGAGCGTCCGCGATCGTTCGCCGAGTTCGCGGTAGCGGGGGGAGATCCTCACCCGCAGCGCCTCCTCCCCGCTCGCGATCGCGGCGGGACGGACGACCTCGGCCGGAAGGATCGTCGCGACCGCCGCGCCCGGAAGCTCGTGATCCGCCGCGTCGGCGCGGAAGTACATGCCACCGGCGCCGCCGGTGTTCACGACCTTGTAGACGAGGGTGTTCGCCCCTCGGCGCAGCGAGAGGACGGCCCGGTTCTGGTCGGGGGCGACGCCGCGATTGGTGCGGTCCTCGAGCACGAGCTGGCCGTTGAGGAAGACCTGGACCCCGTCGTCGGAGCCGATCGAGATCGGGAGTTCCCGTTCGTCGGGGCTCCAGAGCTCGCGGCCCACGTACTCGGCGCCGAGCCCCTGCGCGAGGCCGACGTTCGTGCCGTCGACCACGCCGGCGGCGTAGCGCCACGCGTCACCGCCGGTGCCGTCCTCGGCCTGGTTGAATCGGGCCGTGAAGTCGAGCGGGCCGGCGGTCTCGGGGCCGAAGGCGGTCGAGTAGCCCGCGGCACCGTCGGCGATCGGGAAGGGACCGGTGATGTACCAGTTCGACGTGGCCACCGGCAGGGCGCGGCGCATCGAATCGGGGGAGAGCGCGACCTGGAAGCGGCTCCGGCCGATCACGTGCCGGGCGTAGGGCGACCGGTACGAGGTGCGGATCACGAGGTCCGTGCCGCCGTCGAAGCCCACCGGCTCGTTCGCGAGGAAGAGGAGCGTCCGGCGTCCCGGGATGTCGTACGACTGGGGGGCCCAGACGCGACCGTCCTCGGGGCGGAGCGCGTTGACGATGCGGAAGTCGCCGTTGGGCTGCTCGTAGTCCGCCCAGGCCCATCCGATCGGCACGGTCGTCCGCCGCGACGGGTCCGCGACCGAGATCGCCTCGACCTCGAGGCCGGAGAGGATCGCATTGCCGTTCGGGGCCCGTCCGATGCCGCCGGCGGGAAGCGTCTCGTGCGGAAGCGCCTCGAAGAGGAGCGTGTCGACCCGGCCATCCGGGACGCGCAGGGTGAACTCGAACCGGTCCTCGTCGGGGTTGTCGCCGGTCGCGAGCACCGAGCCGTCCTCGAGGACCTCCAGTGTCGCGCCGCCCTCGCTGGTGGCCTCCACCACCTCGGGAGTCCGCCACGTGGGGGCGTCGGCCTGCCAGATGCCCTGGAGGTAGCTCGCGAGGGCCGCCCGTTCCTCGTCGGTCGGGGTCGCCCGCGCGACCTCGATCGAGGCGATCTCGCGGTCGATCGCCTCGACCCTCGACTGGTCCTCGGGTCGTGGGATCTCGATCGCGGGTTCGAAGGCCCGGTTCGCGTCCGGGATCTGGCTGTAGATCCCCGGCTGGTCGACGTTGTTGAAGAAGCCGACCAGCCCGTAGAAGTCCTCCTGGGTGATCGGGTCGAACTTGTGGTCGTGGCAGCGGGCGCACCCGACCGTGAGGCCGAGCCAGACCGCTCCGGTGGTCTCGACGCGGTCGACCGCGTACTCCAGCAGGTACTCGTCGGCGATCGCGCCGCCCTCGTCGCTGGTCACGTGGTTCCGATGGAATCCGCTCGCGACCAGCTGGTCGATGGTGGGGTTCTCGACGAGGTCGCCGGCGAGCTGGTCGATGGTGAAACGATCGAACGGCATGTTGTCGCGGAAGGCGGCGAGCACCCAGTCGCGATACGGCCACATCTGCTTGCCCGCGTCCATGTGGATCCCGGCGGTGTCCGCGTACCGCGCGAGGTCGAGCCACGGCGTCGCCATGCGCTCGGCGTAGCGGGACCGGTAGGGTTCCTCGGTCATGAGCCGGTCGAGCAGGCGTTCCCACGCATCCTCGCGTTCGTCCGCGACGAACGCGTCGACCTCCTCGGGCGTCGGGGGAAGTCCGGTCAGGTCGAGGAAGGCCCGCCTCGCCAGGGTCCGTCGATCCGCTTCCGGGTTGGGAGCGAGCCCGGCCGCATCGATCTCCGCGAGGACGAAGCGGTCGATCTCGTTGCGGCACCACTCGTCGTCGAGGGCAGGCGTGGTCGTGCGGCCCGGCGAATCGAAGGCCCAGTGACTCTCGTACTCGGCGCCATCGGCGATCCAGCGACGGATCGCGTCGATCTCCTCGGGACCGAGCAGGGGCTTGTTCGCCTCGGGCGGAGGCATCTGCTCGTGCGGGTCGTGGCTCGAGATCCGCTCGAGGAGGAGGGACGCCTCGGGGTCGCCGGGAGCGACGGCGCGATAGCCGCCACCGAGATCCCGGGTGGCCTCGTCGAAGGAGTCCAGCCGGAGATCGGCGGCCCTGGTCTCGGGGTCGGTTCCATGGCATGAGAAGCACCGGTCCGATAGGAGCGGCCGGATGTCCCGGCCGTACCGGATCGCGGCCCGTTCGCCGCCGACCGTCGCCTCCGGGACCTCGCTCGACGAGCCCCCGAGGAGCGGACCGAGGATCGCGGATCCGAGGACGATGACGGCGAGGTTCCGGGGGCGGTTCTTCATGCCACGAGAATACGCTGTCGGAAGCCCCTCCCACGTCCGAAATCCCGTTTGGGACGGCTCCGAGGCGCTTCCGAGGCCGAATCCGCCAAAAACCGGGAAGAAGCCATGTTCTTGGGCGAGTCCCGTCAATAATCGAGAAACCGCAAGTCCTTGTCGGAGTCCAAGCTGTGTCAGCTGGCCTTCCGGGAAGGCTCGCGGCCATCCATCAGCAGGAGCCAACTCAAGATGCGCATCACTTCAAGGATCTCCCACGCGGTGGGCCTCGGAATCGGGGTCCTCGCGATCTCGTGCCTGGCTTCGGCCCAGGGCCGCCCGTCGCTCTCCACCTTCCAGGGTCCCCAGCAGGCGCCGGCCTTCTGGATCCACGACGACGGCACGGTCGAGGTCAACGATCGAAGCGGCCAGCTGTTCTTCGCCAGCATCGACGACTACGTCGGCAGCGACTGGTTCCGGGACAACGGTCGGCGATGCGGACTGCCGCCGGTCGACGAACGTCCCATCGGTGAACCCATCGATCCGTTCGAGGGTGGCGTCGCGGGTGGTTCCTCCAACGACTGCTCGTGCAGCCGCACGAACCCGAGCTCGATCTACGAGCCGGCCAACGGACCGGTGTACCGGATCCCCGTCGTCGTCCACGTCATCCAGAACTCGGCCGGGACCCAGGGTTTCATCTCCGAGGCCTGCGTGCAGGACCAGATCCTGACGCTGAACGAGGACTTCAACGCCCTCGCCGGCAGCCCCGGGGCTCCCGGGAACGACGGCCGCATCGAGTTCTTCCTCGCGACCGAGGATCCTCAGGGCAATCCGACCAACGGGATCACCTACTCGCAGAACTCGACCTGGTTCAACGACAGCGGTGGCTACTACAACTCGCTGGCGTGGAACACCCGCGAGTACCTCAACATCTACACCAACAGCGCGAGCGGTGCCCTCGGGTACGTTCCCGCCCTCGGCTGCGCGAACATCGACGGCCAGGCGCAGGACCGGGTGGTCATCCTCTACTCGGCCTTCGGCAACTGCGCGACGTCCTCGCCGTACACCGGCGGCCGGACGGCGACCCACGAGGTCGGTCACTACCTCGGACTCGAGCACACGTTCAGCGGTGGATGCGCCAATGCGAGCAACTGCTACCAGAACGGCGACCTGATCTGCGACACCAACCCCGAGGCCCAGCCGAACTACACCGGGTGCACCCAGACGAGCTGCGGCACGCCGGATCCGGCCCGGAACTACATGGACTACTCGCAGGACTCGTGCATGAACAACTTCACGCCCGAGCAGAACGCGCGGATGCGGTGCATCCTCGACCACTACCGCGTCCAGCTTCCGTGCGACGACTGCGGCGTGGCCCCGGAGAACGACGAGTGCTCCGGAGCCCTGGCGCTCGTGGAGGGGCCGAACGAGTTCACGTCCGTCGGTGCGACGACCTCCGGGGTCGATGCGCCGCTCAGCTGCAGCACCACCGGTGGACCCGACGTCCAGAACGACGTCTGGTTCACGTGGACGGCGCCGGGCAACGGATTCCTCGCCCTCGGCACCTGCTCCAGCCCCTTCGACACGCGGATCGTCGTGCACAACGGCGGCAGCTGCCCGACCAACGGCTCGTCCGTGCTGGCGTGCAGCGACAACGACTGCGGCGATGACGCGGTCCTGTCGACCCTCGTCTTCGAGGGGCAGCAGCTCGTCGTGCAGGTCGGCAGCCCGGAAGACCAGTCCGGCACGTTCACGCTCGACCTCCAGTTCGACGAGATCACCAACCCGCCGGCCAACGACGACTGCAGCAACGCGATCGTGGTCGAGGTCGGGACCACCGAGTTCACGACCGTCGATGCCACCGGATCCGGGTTCGACGATCCGCTGAGCTGCTCGACCTCCACGGGTGGCCAGGTGTTCGCCGACGTCTGGTTCAGCTGGACGGCCCCCTGCACCGGCTTCGCCACCATCGGCACCTGCGGTTCCAGCTTCGACTCGCGGTTCTCCGTGTACGTCGGCGGGTGCCCCACGGGGCCGACGAGCGCCCTCGTCTGCGGTGACAGCGGTTGCGGCGACGACTCGAGCGGCCAGTCGCTGGTCGTCGAGGGACAGCAGCTGCTCATCCGCGTCGGCTCGCCCTTCGAAGGCCAGGAGGGCGACGGCGTCCTCACCATCGACTGCGTCCCGATCGGCGGGAATCCCTGCCCCGAGGATCTCAACGACGACGGCTCGGTGGACTCGGCCGACCTCGGCCTCGCCATCGCGGCGTGGGGCACCGATGACGCGGCCTCCGACCTCAACGACGACGGTGTGGTCGACAGTGCCGACCTCGGGCTGCTGATCGCCGCCTGGGGCGACTGCTGACCTCGATCATCGACCCTCGACACCACGGCCCCGGGGCGGCGCCCTCCGGGGCGCGGCCCGTTTCGCATCCCGATGCGCGTCCGGGAGGCTCGCGGGCCCTTGCTCCGGACGTCGGACGTATCCTCCGGGCATGACGAACCAGCATCACCGAATCGGGTCGCGAATCGCGGCGCTCACCCTCGTCCTCGCTGCCGCGGTCGTGACCGCCGGCGTGGCGGGATCCCGCGCAGGTGTCATGGAGGTCCGGGACGACGCGAGTCGCCTCGAGCCGGTGTTCGGCACGGCGATCCCCCTGTTCGACGGTCGTTCGCTCGACGGCTGGCGAGCGCACTTCCGTGACGGATCCGCCGACGCCTCGCAGGCCTGGAGCGTCGAGGACGGCATCCTCGTCTGTTCCGGGCGACCGATCGGCTACCTGCAGACGGAGTTGGAGTTCGAGAACTTCGAACTCGTGGTCGAGTGGCGATTCGATCCGACGAAGGGAGCGGGGAACAGCGGGGTCCTCCTTCGCACCGTCGGCCCCGACACGGTGTGGCCGAATTCGATCGAGGCGCAGCTCCACTCCCGCAACGCCGGGGACATCTGGAACATCGGCGACTTCCCCATGAAGGCGGACGGCTCGAGGACCAGGGGGCGGCGGACCGTGAAGGCCCACGACACCAACGAGAAGCCGCTCGGCGAGTGGAATCGCTACCGCATCCGGCTCGACCGCGGCGACCTGGTGCTGGAGGTCAATGGTCTCGTCCAGAACGAGGCGTCCGACTGCAGGGAGGTGCCGGGTCGGATCGCGCTCCAGAGCGAGGGGGCGCACATCGAGTTCAGGAAGGTCGAGCTGCGGCCGATCGTCGCGTGGCGTCCTGCAGCTCGGGAAGCAGCGGCCCCGGCCCGGGATTGACCGGGCGCCGGGGCGTCGTGGTCATCCCACGGTCGTCGAACCCGCTCGGCGAGGAACGAACGCATCGAAGACGCCCCGGGGATGTCGCTCCGGAGGCGGAAGCCACCGAGGTCGGTTCGGAGACGGTCCCGGCGGACGACGACGGCGTCGATCCCGCTCTCATGAGTCCTCGCGGGGCGAGGTCTCGGCCTCGATCCTCGTCGGAAGGGGCCTCCCCGGTCGGCGGCGCAGGGCATCCGCCTCGTCCGAACCCTCGCCCGTGAACCGTTCGGTGGTGGGATTCCACTCGAGTGGTCGGCGCAGTTCGTACCCGATCGCGGCCAGCTGGCAGAGCGACGCGGTCCGGTGGCCCGCCTCCGCCGGGGCGATGGTCGGGCGGCCGTCTCGGATCGCCTCGATCCAATCGCGGATGTGGTCCTTCGGACGAGGCAGTCGGGCCGGTTCGGAGACCGTCGCCTCGAGGATCTCGGGCCGGTCCGCCCGCAGGTAGCCGCGTCCGACCTCGATCCAACCGTCGGTCCCCTCGAAGCGACAGTCGACGTTCCCGCCGTGGTGCAGTTCCACCCCGTCCGGATAGACGAGTCGAAGTCCTCGGAGCCTGGACGGATCCTCCGGCGGGATCACCCGGGAGGGCCCCGTCGAATCGCGATCGAGCGCCCACTGGGCGATGTCGAAGTGGTGGGCGCCCATGTCCGCGAGTCCGCCGCCCGCGAACTCGACGTAGCGCCGCCACGACGGGAATCGCTTGTGGACGCCGACCGGACAGAGGTCCGAGTGGAACGGCCTGGACACCGCCGGTCCGAGCCAGCGATCCCAGGCGGACTCGTCGAGGTGGTCGGGCCGGGCCTCCTCCTCGAGATCACACGCCACGGGTGGATCGCCCACGCCGACATGGACCCGCTCGATCCTCCCGATCGCCCCGTCTCGAACGAACTCGGCGGCCCGGACGAAGTTTCGACCGTACTCCGATCGCTGCTGGCTTCCCACCTGGAACGCAACCCCGCCCTCCCGCGCGGCATCGACGATGCCTCGGCCTTCCGCGAGGGTCCGCGACAGCGGCTTCTCGCAGTAGACGTGGATTCCTCGGCGGCACGCCTCGATCGCGGGGATCGCATGCCAGTGATCCGGCGTCCCGATCATGACGGCATCGAGTCGGGCCTCCTCGAGCATGCGCATGCCGTCGTCGTATCCGATGCACAGCGAACCGCGGGAATCACCACCGACGCGACGCATCGCCGCTTCGAGTCGAAGCGGCTCGATCTCGGCGATCGCGACCAGCCGGATGCCCGGCTGCTGCATGAATCGGTCGAGGAGATTCCGGCTTCGAATGCCGTAGCCGAACACCCCGAATCGGATGGGCCGATCCGGGACGGTTCTCGCCGGCCTCGTGGCGGTCGCCACGCCCGGGCAGCCGAGGGCGGCGAGTCCTGCGATGCCCGCTGCGAGCATGCTCCGGCGGTCGACGGTCGCGGTGATGCTCGACATGCCGACAGCCTACGACGACTGCGGGCCCTCGTCACGCCCCGGAAACACGTCCCGTGTCGTCCTGGCGTCGTCGGCGGTGTCCGACCAGGCCTGCGAGGCCGAGCAGGGCGAGCGCGCCGGGCCCCGGGACCTGGCCCGCGAAGTCCTGGTACTGGTCGTTTCGATAGGTGATCAGGTCCGAGCTGTCGATCGCGACGTAGAGCTCGCTCCGCATCTCCTCGAAGTAGGCGAGGGCATCGATCGAGTAGTCGCCGAACTGGACGGCGCCGCGCTCGACGTCGACCTGGTCGGCGATGACCTCGGGGCCGCCGTCGAAGTTCTCGGTGACGATCTCCCAGGTCATCATGGCGAAGGCGGCGGCCATGGCGTTGGAACCACTCGCGATCACCTCGTCGAAGCTGTTGGCGAAGAGACTCGCGAGGACGAGGCTCCGCTCGTACTCGCTGGTCCCGGGCATGAACGGCTGCTTGTCGTAGGGGACGAGATCCTCGCTCACGCTCTGGGCGAGCTCGATGCAGGCGGCGCGCAGCTCGCCACCGTTCAGGTCGAGGATGCCGGCGAAGGCGAAGCTGTTGCGCTCGCGAGCGTCGGCGTCCCACGACACGTCGAGGTCGGCCGAATAGTGGATCGCCTCGTGCGCGTACATCCCGTCGAACTGGAGTTCGAGATCGGCCGAGGCGACCGATGCCATGGACAGGGCGGCCAGGGCCGCCAAACGAAGACATGACATGTCTGTGTCCTTTTCCGCAACCCGGAGAGCCCGGGTCGGAACCGACGATGCCGGTTCCTCCGTCGTGGGGTTTCCAGGCCCACGACGACCTTTTCCGCTTCCAGAACCGGATCGGGAATCCGGGCTGCCACGAATGGGGGTGCCCGGAAGCAGGGCACGCCCGACGAAGGGCAAGGGCAACACTCAATCGTGCCACCCATCTGTGCTGTGTCGAACGATCGTGCCTTCAATTCCGAGAAGAATCCGGAATGAAGGTTATCAGACTTTTCGAATAATGCCTCAGCCCTCCGCGAGCTTGACGATCAGGTCGAAGTGGCGGGGCTCCACGGGCTGGACCGAGAGCCGTTGCCCCTTCTGGAGGAGCGGCATCCCGTCGAGGGCCTTCTTCGCTCGAAGCTCGGCGAGCGGGACCAGCTCCTTGAACGTCTTGACGTGCTTCAACTCGACCTGGATCCACCGGGGATCGTCCGGATCGGACTTCGGATCGTAGTGGGAGTCCTTGGGATCGAATGCGGTCGGATCCGGGTGGCCTTCCCGGCTGACCGTCGCGATGCCGGCGACGCCCGGGGGATCGGCGTTCGAGTGGTAGACCAGCACGCGATCACCCTTCTTCATCTCGTCTCGCATGAAGTTGCGGGCCTGGTAGTTGCGAACGCCGTCCCAGCCCGTCCGGCGATCACGACGGAGATCGTCGATCGAGTAGACGTCGGGCTCGGTCTTCACGAGCCAGCAGCGGGACTTCGATGAGGCTTTCGGCACGGGCGACCTCCTGTGGGTGTCCGTGCAGGGTACGCGGCGAAACGTCGCGGCAGGGGGTATCCGGCCGTGGGTTCAGGGGCACGGGCCCCAGAGCGAGAACAGGAGTCCCAGGTCGGGGCCCTCGACCGTGCCGTCGCCGTTGAGGTCCGCCGGGCAATCGCCCCCGGCGCACGGTCCCCAGGTCGCGAACAGCAGCCCGAGATCGGGCCCGTCCACCATGCCGTCGCCGTTCAGGTCGCCCGGGCATGGTCGATCCTCGCAGATCTCGTTCTCGCCGAGATCGTCGATGGGGCCGTCGAGCTGATCGGGAGCGTTCCTGCAGATCGAGCATCCGGACACCTGGGCCGGCCGGGGGCCGGTCGATGCGAGGCCGCCGCCGGCGAGCTGCGCGATGTTGGCCTCGATGGAGCATCCCTCGAGTCGCAGGCTCGAGGTTCCCGTGGTCGAGTCCCAGGAGAGGCCGCCACCACGCTCGCCCGACTCGTTGGCCTTGAGGATCGTCCCCAGGACGATCGTCCCAAGGCTCCCCTCGCCGGCGAGGACGTGCATGCCGCCACCCGTGCCGGTGGTTCGATTCGTCTCGAACAGGCAGTCCTCGACGCGAGCTTCGACGCCGCCTTCGATCACGATGCCGCCGCCGATCGCCGCTGCGTTGTCGCGGAAGATGCACCGTCGGACGACGAGCCCGGTGTCCTTCGCGTACGCACCGCCGCCCAGCGCCGAGGCGTTGTCGACGAAGTGGCAGTCCTCGATGACGGGAGAGGCGTTCGAGACGAAGAGGCCGCCGCCCGCGCGGGTGTCGTCGTCGATCAGGTCGCCGACGACGCCATCGCGGATCGTCACGCCACGCAGGACCGAGCCGGCGGTCTCGCCGGACGACGCCCGGACGACGGCTGAATTCAGGCCGGTGCCGTCGATGACCACGTTGGTCGGATCCGCCGGATCGCCGAGGATCACGATCGCCTTGCCGGCGAAGTCGATGGACTCGGGATAGACGCCGGGGGACACGAGGATCGTGAAGCCGTCGTCGGCCAGGGCGATCGCCTCGCCGATCGTCGCGACGTCGGTCGGGACGCGAATGTCGGTGTCGTTGCAGTCCGGGGTTCCGTCGCCGTCGGAGTCGGTGTCCGGGACGCCGCATCCGCATTCGCCGGGTTCGATCTTCTCCGGGTCGAAGTCGCACAGGTCGATGCAGTCGGGGGTGCCGTCCTCATCGGAGTCGACGTCCGAGACGCCGCATCCGCAGTCGCCGGGTTCGGTCTTGTTCGGATCCTGCGGGCAGTCGTCGAGGCAGTCGGGCGTTCCGTCGCCGTCGAAGTCGGCGTCGGAGACGCCGCATCCGCAGTCCCCGGGCTCGATCTTGTCGGGGTCGTCCGGGCAGAGATCGTCGCAGTCGGGGGTGCCGTCGGCGTCGGAATCGATGTCGGAGACGCCGCATCCGCACCGGCCGGGCTCGATCTTCTGCGGGTCGTTCGGACATTCGTCGTTGCAGTCCGGCGTGCCCTCGCCGTCGGTGTCGTCCTCCTTGATCCCACATCCGCAGTCCCCGGGCTCGATCTTGTCGGGGTCGTCCGGGCAGAGATCGTCGCAGTCGGGGGTGCCGTCCTGGTCGGAGTCGACGTCGGAGACGCCACAGCCGCAGAGGCCCGGTTCGATCTTGTTCGGATCGGAGTCGCAGAGATCGATGCAGTCGGGGGTGCCGTCGGCG
>JAYZBK010000216.1:0-12272 GCA_036339295.1 Planctomycetota bacterium | reverse complement strand
GGCACTGGGTGCCGTCGACCTCGGCGATCCCGTCGCCGAAGGCGGCGATCGGGCCGAGCTCCCCGGCGATCGCGGTGCAGAGTTCCGCGAAGAGCGCCTTCTCCCGCTCGAGGCCGCGGGCGCCCGCGGTCAGGACCTTGTCCTCGAACGTCTTGAGCTCGTCGGTGATGTAGCGCTCGGCGTTCTTGAGCGTCTGCTTTCGAACGAAGCTCGCGGGGATGCGGGCGTCGTTCGCCTTGGAGACCTCGATGTAGTAGCCGAAGACCTTGTTGTAGCCGACCTTCAGCGACCCGATGCCGGTCTCCTCGACGATGCGGGCCTGGTACTCGCCAAGCCAGGTGGTCGCCTCGCGTTCGAGGGACCGTGCCTCGTCGAGCATCTCGTCGACGCCGTCGCGCACCAGGCCCCCCTCGCGGAGGTGGGCGGGCGGGTCGTCGACGCAGGTGGTCTCGATCCGCGTCGCGAGGGCCTCGAGCGCCGCGACGGTCGACTCGAGCATGTCGTGGACCGCCTGGAACGCCGGTCGGGCCGCGAGGGTCTCGATGATCGGCCGGGCGGCCCGGATGCTGCGGCCGAGGGCCACGACGTCGCGGGGCGTGGCCCTTCCGACCGCGACGCGCCCGGCGATCCGGGCGACGTCGTTCATGCCGGCGAGGGCCGATCGGATCGCGTCGGCCGCCTCGCGGTCCTCGACCAGGCCACCGACCGCCCGAAGCCGGTCCTCGATGGCGTCGACCGAGACGAGCGGCCAGCAGAGTCGACGTCGGAGCGACCGTCGACCCATCGCGGTGCGGCAGTGGGGGAAGACCGAGAGGAGCGAGCCCTCGAGTTCCCCGCGTCGACTCGTCCGCTCGATCTCGAGGCTGGAGAGGGTCGCCAGGTCGAGCTGCATCCGCTCGTCGTCCTCGCGTCGGCGGGGCGGTCGGAGATGGGGGAGCGGTCGGCCCTCGTCGGCGTCGCGGCGATCCGCGGCCTGCGTCTCGAGGAGGTAGCGGAGGAGGGCGCCCGCGGCGGCGGTCGCGGGTTCGTCGGCGACCAGCCCGAACGCCTCGAGGTTGGCGACGCCGTAGTGCTCGCGGAGCGTGCGGTCGCCCTCGTCGGCGGTGAACAGCCAGCCGGGCCGTCGGGTCTCGGCGGCGCCGATCGACTCGACCAGGTGATCGGGGAGCGTGGCCGCCTCGTCGAGGTCGATCGGGTCGGGGACGACGACTTCGTCGGGGGCGTAGCGGGCGAGCAGGTCGGCGAGTCCGCCGTGGTCGCTCTCGGCGACGGTGAACGAACCGGTCGAGAGTTCCGCGACCGCGATCGCGACCCGGTCGTCGGCGAACGGCGCGACGGCGGCGACGAGGTTCTCCCGCCCTTCCTCGAGGAGCGACTCGTCCACGAGCGTGCCGGGCGTGAGGACCCGGGTGACCGCCCGATCGACGACACCCTTGGCGTCCTTGGGGTCCTGGACCTGGTCGCAGACCGCGACGCGATGGCCCTGGTCGACGAGTCGACGCAGGTAGCCCTCGGCGGAGTGGTGGGGCACGCCGGCCATCGGCATGCCCTTGGTCCGCTCGGTCAGCGTGATCCCGAGCACCCGGTGCGCGAGCTGGGCGTCGGGCCCGAAGAGCTCGTAGAAGTCACCCATCCGGAAGAAGAGCAGGCAGTCGGGATGGTCCTGCTTGAACCGGGTGAACTGCCGCATCGCCGGCGTCTCCCACGCGGGGCCTCGGTAGGCCTCGGGGAGGTCGGTGCGGGGGGTGTCGGGTGCCTGCGTCACGCCTGCAAGTCTACGGATCGGCCCGTCCGGCGACGGGGCCCGGGGGTCGGTCGAGGGGGCGTGGACAACGTGTCGATGTACGATCCGCGGTCAGCGGCCGCTCGAGGCGGGCGCCTTGGGCCGGGCCCCGGTCGGGGGCGTGGTCGGCGGGGTGGTCGGGACGTCGCGTCGACCCACCGACCACATGACCGCCTCGCCGAGATGCTTGCGGAAGAGCGGTTCGCCGAACGCCTCGTTGGTGTGCCCGCCGCCGGTGTAGAACGCCCGGCCGCCGTCGTACTCCTGGTACCAGGCGATCGGGTGGTCGCCGTCCATGCCGCCGCCCTCGTAGGTCGATTCGTCGAGGCTGAGCAGCACCTTCACGTTGGGTCGCGGGTTGTCGCGATAGACGTACCACTCGTCGACCCGCGACCAGGTCTCGGGGAGGAACGCGGTCGCCGGGAAGCGGCGATCCTCGACGTTGATCGTCGCCCGCTGGATGCGGGGATGCGTCTTGAAGTACGCCCCGACGAGGCGGCCGTACCACGGCCAGTCGTACTCGGTGTCGGCGGCGCTGTGGATTCCGACGTAGCCCGCGCCGCCCTTGATGAACGACTCGAAGCATCGCTGCTGCTCGTCGTCGAGGACGTCGCCGGTCGTGTTGAGGAAGACCACGCCGTCGAAGCGGGCGAGCATCTCGGGGCGGAACCAGGTCGGATCCTCGGTGGCATCGACCCGGAAGCCGTACTCCTTCCCGAGTTCCCGCATCGTCTTGATGCCCGTGGGGATCGATCCGTGGCGAAAACCGGCGGTCTTCGAGAACACCATCACGACCGGCTGGTCGCGACCCGGGTCCTGGATGCGGGGGCGGGCCCGGTCCCGCGCCTGGGGCGCCGCGTCCTGCGGCGCGATCGAGCTCGGCGCGGTGGCCGCGAGGAGCCCCCCGGCGATGCCGAGGGCCAGGAGCGGGGCGGAGGCGATGCCGAGGATCCGGGAGAGGCGGTTCTTCATGTCAGGATCCTAGCGGGCTGCCGGAGGCTGGCCAAAACGACATCGCCCGACCCCACGAGGGAATCGGGCGACGCAGTCCTCCCACCAGCGATCGGAGCGGTCGGTCCACACAGCTCGGCCGTGCTCGATCTCGTCCGGGGTCTTCGGGTTTGGAAGGGACCGATCCCTTGCCCCTAGATCATGCGGATTCGGGCCCGGAAAACCCCACCGATTCCCGGAGCTTCGCGAAAAACGCACGCTCGGGGGCCGGGGGTGTCGGAGGGTGGCGGAAGCCGTGGCCTCTTCCGGTCCTCGTCGGCCTTCGTAGGCCCTCCTTGGGGCGAAAAAGGACACCACCCCCGGTCGCGAGGACCGGGGGTGGTGTCAGATGGAGCCGATCGGGGTCGAACCGACAACCTCCTCGATGCGACCGAGGCGCTCTCCCAATTGAGCTACGGCCCCAGGAAACGGGTCTCTGCTGTCGCCCACCAACCACTCGTGGACGACGGGATTGTACCGACCTCCGGGGCGGTCGGCCAGAGGCGGCCGGAAGGCCCCTCGGGAGCCTTCCAGGCCCTCAGGCGCAGGCGGCGCAGCGGCCGGAGAGCGTGAGTTCGTGGTGCTCGAGCGTGAAGCCCTCGGGGAGGAGCTTCTGCAGGCCACCGGCACAGCCTTCCACGTCGTAGATGCGGTCGCACTCGGTGCAGTGGAAGTGGTGGTGGTGCCGGGAGGCGACCGCCGCCGGCTCGTAGCGGTCGGCTCCGCCGGGGACCGTCACCGCGGCGACCTCTTCGTCCTCCTGCAGCTGCCGCACGACGCGGTAGACGGTCCGCACGCCGAGCGTGGGGACGGTCTCGCGGGCGACCTCGTGGATCTCCTCGATCGACAGTGGACGACCCGCGTCCATGATCGCGGTGCGGATCGCCTCGAACTGCCTGGTGGTGCGTTGCTGGGGCATGGGGATGCTCGTCCGGGAGGATAGCCCCCTGTCCAACGGATGCCAACCGATGCCAATCGACGGTACGAGGGACGTACAATCCCGGCCGTCCGAATCAACCACCCGCGGATCCGTCATGGACTTCTCCCCGACGCTCGTCCTCTTCTGCCTCGTCATCGCGATCGTCTCGGTGGCGGGGGGGCTCGTGCCCTCCTTCCTCCGCCTGACGCATCGACGGATGCAGCTCGCCCTCTCGCTGGTCGCGGGCGTGATGCTCGGGGTCGGCCTGATGCACATGCTCGGCCACGCGGCCGAGATGGCGCTGCACGCCCCGGCCGGCTCGAGCCCACCGAACATCCACGACATCATGCTGGCCGCCGTCGGCGGTTTTCTCGCGATGTTCCTCCTCGAGCGGTTCTTCTGCTTCCACCACCACGAGACGCCGGACGAGCAGGGCCACACCTGCGGCCACGACCACGGTGCCGACGAGGGCGTCGCCTGTTCGGAGGACGCGCCGGCGTCGACGCACCGGCTCCACTGGGTGGGGGCGTTGATCGGCCTCACCGTCCACACCCTGCTTGCCGGCCTCGCGCTGGGGGCGGCGTACGGGGCGGGGGTCTCGAGCCTCGACCAGGCGGCGGGCGACGGCGAGGTGCACGGTGCGACCTGGCTCGGCATCCCCGGCTTCGCGGTCTTCCTCGGCATCGTGCTGCACAAGCCGTTCGACTCCTTCACGATCGTCGCGCTCATGCGGCATTCCGGGCGGACCGGACTCGCGGTGCACCTGGTGAACCTCGCGTTCGCCCTGGTGATCCCGCTCGGGGTCGGCCTCTACTTCGCGGGGGCGGACCTCGCGGCGGACTCGGTGACCTTCACCTCGCTCGCCCTCGCCTTCAGCGCCGGCACGTTCCTCTGCGTCGCCGCGAGCGACGTCCTGCCGGAACTCCAGTTCCACCGCCACGACCGCGTCGGCATGACCGCCATGCTCGTCCTCGGGCTCCTGATCGCCTGGGGGAGCGGGATCTTCGAGGCGGCCGGGCACGACCACGACCACCATGGCCATGGCCACGGGCATGCGGGCCACGATCACTCGGGTCATGATCATTCGGGGCACGACCACTCGGGCCACGACCACTCGGGCCACGATCATGGCCCGCCGGCCGGGCCGATGACCGGTCCGCCCGCCCCGGAGGGGCCGGGCCCCTGAGTTATCGGGCGTCAGGGAATGGGAGCCCGGATCGGGCCTCCCGAAACCGATGAAACTTCCGCGAATGCGGCAACCGAGCGTTCGCGATTCGGCACGGTGCGACTATCTTCGCGGAAACAACTCGTCCACGGGCTGTGCGGCCAAGGAGGAGAGTCGCCCAGACCCCACGAGCTTGATTCGATCCGCCGGTAGGAGATGACCGGCGGATCGTTGTTTTTGCCCCCCGACACCATCACCCGGATTTTCGGCGGCGATCGAGGGAAGCGGGGGCGGGCCCGGCGATACCCTCCCCGCATGAAGTCAGAGAAGCTCCTCGCCGAACTCAACCGCCTCCGCCAGGACCTCGACAAGGACCCGTCGGACCTCGAGTGGTTCACCCTCCACCACGTCTTCTGCTTCGTGAGCTACAAGCACGGGGAGTTCCAGGCGTACCTCGACGAGGCGATCAAGCCCGGCGACGAGGTGCCCGAGGACTGATCCGAGGGGGGCTGCCGGGTATCGTGGGCGGATTCCAGTCGCCCCGGGAACCCAGCCGGCCATGTCAGAACCCGCGTCCAAGCCGAAGTCCTTCAAGGACACCCTGAACCTCCCCTCGACCTCGTTCCCGATGCGGGCCAACCTCGCCCAGAACGAGGCGGCCAGCGTCACCCGGTGGGAGAAGGCAGGGCTGTACGAGGCGATCGAGGAGGCCCGGGCCGACGCCCCGATCTTCCGGTTCCACGACGGTCCGCCGTACGCCAACGGCGCCATCCACGTCGGCCACCTCCTGAACAAGGTGCTCAAGGACATCGTGGTCCGCTCGAGGCTCCTCGAGGGGATGCGCTGCCCCTACACCCCGGGCTGGGACTGCCACGGCCTCCCGATCGAGCATCGGGTCATGACCGAACTCCACGAGAAGGGCAAGGCGGCGAAGCTCGCGACCCTCGACGAGGACACCCGACGCGTGGCGATCCGCCGCGAGTGCGCGTCCTACGCCGAGAAGTTCATCAAGCTCCAGTCGGGCCAGATGAAGCGACTGCTCACGCTCGCCGACTACGACCACCCGTACCTGACGATGGACCCCGTCTTCGAGGCCCGGACGCTCGAGGTCTTCGCCGACATGGTCGAGCAGGGGATCGTCTACCGCGACCTGAAGCCGGTGCACTGGTCGATCGAGAACCGCACGGCCCTCGCCGAGGCCGAGCTCGAGTACGAGGATCGCGAGGACCCGCAGGTCTTCGTCGACTTCGAGGCGAGCGATCGCGAGGCGGTCGCCGCGGCGTTCGAGATCGAGCTCGACACCACGCCGAGCTTCATGATCTGGACGACCACGCCGTGGACGCTTCCCGCGAACCTCGCGATCGCGGTGGGACCTCGCTACAGCTACGTGCTCGCCCGGCTCGACGGCCAGGAGACGGTCGTCGCCCGCGAGCTCCTCGAGCGGGTGGTCGAGCAGTGCGGGATCGAGGAGGTCGAGGTCCTCGCCGAGTGCGGCGGCGACAAGCTGCTCGGGCTCGAGTACCGGCACCCCTTCATCGAGCGGACCGGCCGGATCCTCGAGGCGGACTACGTCACCCTCGAGGACGGGACCGGGCTCGTCCACACCGCGCCCGGGCACGGGCAGGAGGACTACCGCACCGGCCAGCGCGAGGGACTCGAGGTCTACTGCCCGGTCCAGGGCGACGGCACCTACGACGACACCGTGCCCGAGTGGCTCGTCGGGAAGTCGATCTGGGAGGGCAACGAGCTCGTGTCGGCCCGGCTCCGCGAGAGCGGGCACCTGGTGCACCACGAGCTCTTCATGCACAGCTACCCGCACGACTGGCGGTCGAAGACCCCGGTCATCTTCCGCAGCACCGAGCAGTGGTTCGTGGCGGTCGATCGACCCACCCGGCGCGACGACCGCAGCCTCCGCGACCTCGCGATGGACGCGACCCGCGAGGACGTGTCGTTCATCCCCGAGTGGGGGCGCAACCGCATGCGGGGCATGCTCGAGTCGCGTCCCGACTGGTGCCTCTCCCGCCAGCGGGCGTGGGGTCTCCCGATCCCCGCCTTCGTCGACGCCGAGGGCCGCGTGCTCCTCACGCCGGCATCGGTGCGGGCGGTGGCGGCGGTCTTCGAGTCCAAGGGCTCCGATGCGTGGTTCACCGAGTCGGCCGCCGACCTCCTCGCCGGCTGGGACGCCTCCGACGCGGACGCGCCGGAGGGCCTGGACGTCGGCTCGCTCGAGAAGATGTACGACATCTTCGACGTGTGGTTCGAGTCGGGGTCGAGCTGGGCCGCGGTCATGCGGGCCCGCGGCCAGGGCATCCCCGCCGACCTCTACCTCGAGGGCAGCGACCAGCACCGGGGCTGGTTCCAGCTCTCGCTGCTGCCGGCGCTCGGGGCCACCGGGGCGCCGCCGTATCGCACGCTCCTCACGCACGGCTTCATGGTCGACAAGGACGGTCGCAAGATGTCGAAGTCGAGCGGCAACGCCCTCGTCGTCGACGAGCTCCTCAAGGACTTCGGGGCCGACGTCTGCCGCTGGTGGGTGTCCTCGCTGCCCTTCGAGAACGACATCAAGGTCGACCTCGACTTCTTCAAGGTCGCGGGCGAGGGCTACCGGAAGATCCGCAACACGCTCCGCTTCCTGCTCGGCAACCTCGCCGACTTCGATCCCGCCGCGAACGGACTCCCGCTCGCGGAGGTCGAGCCCGACTCGATCGACGGCTGGATCCTCGCCGAGGCGGTCCGGGTCGAGCAGGCGGTGCGCCTCGCCTACCGCGAGTACCGCTTCCGCGACGCGAACCAGCTGATCTACGACTTCTGCAACGACGCCCTGAGCGCCGTCTACCTGGTCGCGACCAAGGACCGCCTCTACTGCGACGCCGCCGACTCGCGGCGACGCCGTCGCACCCAGTCGGTCATGCACGCCCTCTGCGAGCTGCTCTGCCGCCTGCTCGGTCCGATCCTGCCGCACACCGCGGACGAGGCGTTCCGCTCGATGCACGGCGACGACGCGTCGATCCAGCTGCAGGGGCCGCTCGACCTCTCCTTCGAGTGCGACCACGAGTGGGCCGCGGTCCTCAACCTTCGCGACGCCGTCCTGAAGCGGCTCGAGGAGGCCAAGGCGAGCGGGCTCGAGAACCCGCTCGACGCGGGGATCGTGGTGCCCGACCCCGAAGGGACGTTCGAACGCTTCGGACTCGACCTCGCCGACGCCTGCGGCGTCAGCCGGGCGAGATTCACCTCCGTGCCCGGCGAGGTGGAGGTCGAGGATCTCCGCGATGAGCCGCGTTGCGAGCGGAGCCGCAAGCGCGACGGCACGGTGCGGGAGCGGAGCGACGGCTCGATGCTCTCCGATCGCGACGCCGCCGCCATCGGTCTCGACGGAGATCCGTGCGGGCAAGGGGGAGCACCCCCGAGCCGTGCGAGCCCGAGGGTGCGATGGAACCGGCCAGAGGGTGGACGCGCCGGTTCCTCCCCGGAAGGCAGCTCGTTGTCGCGGGCTCGTCGGCCCGCCAACAGGAGGTAGGCACGACCTCGGTCGGTCTGACACCGGTCGTCCCCGCATGGGGGAAAGACCGACCCCGGACCGGGGTCCGGGGTCGATCGTCGACGGTCGGGGTGTCCTGTCGGGCTCGTCGGTTCAGGAGCAGGCGCCCCAGTTGGCGAGGAAGATCCCGAGGTCGCCACCGTCGACGTCGCCGTCCTCGTCGAGGTCGGCGATGCACGGGGTGGTGCATGGCCCCCATTCGGAGAGCAGCAGGCCGATGTCCGAGCCGTCGACCAGGCCGTCGCCGTTGAAGTCGCCGGTGCACGTCTCCTCGCAGGCGGTCGCGATCCAGGTGGCGATCGCCGCCTTGATCCGATCTCGATACACCACGCCGATCCCGTCGATCACGTTCTGGCCGGCGGTCGGGCCCGTGCTTCCCGGGGCGTCGTTGATCCACGCCCCGATGAAGTACTCCCGGTCGACGATCGAACAGTCCTCCCGGCGCTCGGGAATCCTGAAGTACCCGCCGTTCGAGCGATGCGCCCGGCTGGGATCGCTGCAGGTGTAGGCGCCGTCCTTCGTCGCGGTGAGAACCCGGTCGGAGAACGCCGTCACGTCCTCGGGATCGAGCCCGCTGGCGGTCAGCTCGCTCGAGAGGATGCTCCCGAGAAGGCTGTTCCACATGATGTCGTGGAACTCGTCCTCGAAGGAGCCGAGGATGCCGCCGGCCACGGCGGCGTGGACGTCGGCCACGTCGCGCAGCGTGGTCTCGCTCCGGTCGAAGTCGCAGAAGCAGCCGATCACGTGGTTCAGGACCGTGTCCTCCGCCCCGACCTCCGCCGCGAGGTCCTCGATCGCGGTGGTGGTGTATCGATTCGCGATCGCCTCGGTCGCGTGGTTGTCCGACTGGAACATCATGCGGACGAGCGCCTGCTGCAGCGTCTCGGTGACGATCGGCCAGGTGCCGTCGGCCTCGCAGGGCCGCGACGAGCCGTTGCCCGCGGGCGGGCGGGGGTAGGAGATGTCGTTCGACAGGGCGTCCCAGCCGACCGAGACGAACCGCATCGCGGTGTAGTGGTGGAACGTCTTCATCAGGCTGGCCGGTTCGAAGGCGCGGGACGTGTTCGTCCCGGCGATGAAGGGGCCGTCGAGTTCGGTGCAGTAGAGGCCCGACGTCGCGTCGTTGCCGATCCCGTCCCTGATCTCCGCGTTGGCCGCCAGGGTGAGGTCGTTGGCGTTCCGGCGGACGACGATCGCGAGCCGGTCGCCGTTCGAGGTGGAGTAGCGCTCGAGGTCGACGACCCGACCCGCGAAGCTCGCCGCCTTGTCGAAGGCGTCGAGGACGCCGACCCCGGTGAACCACCACCATTCGTTCCCGTCGTTGGGGACCATGACGACCGACCAGTTGCCGTTGGCGTGCCGTTCGATGTCGACCAGGCGGGCGTCGTTCCCGGCGAGCCGGGCCTCGATGAAGTCGAGGTTCGTGTTCAGGTAGTACCACCAGCCGCTGGCATCGGAGCCGGTGTTCGAGATCCACGTGAAGGCGTATCGGATGCCACCGGCGAGGGTCTCGTAGGTCTCGATGTCGTGGATCCGCCGGCCGGGGTTGTCGGCGACCCAGTCCACGACGCCGTTGAAGGTGAGGCCGGTGACCCAGTCGGTCTCCGCCACTTCGTCGACCCCGCCGGCGGGCTTCATCACGACGGCGAATCGCTGGCCCGACGGGGACTGGTAGGGCTCGAGGTCGATCAGGCGAGCATCGTTCTGGGCGAGCAGGGCGTCGACCTGGGTCGCGGTGGCGTCGTGGTACCACCACCAGCCCGTGGCGTAGGCGCCGCTGTCGGGCACCGCGACCACGTTGAACCGGATGGGATCCGCCTGCTGGATCTCGAGGTCGACGAGTCGGTTGCCCTCGTCGAGGAGTTCGCCGACGCGGGCGGCGTCGACGTTGGTGAGGTAGTACCAGCCGGTCTGGTCGACCTGGTCGTGATGAAGGTCCGCCAGGACGGGGCCGGTCAGGGCGAGCGCGGCGATCGCGCCGATCGTTCGTACGATCATTCTGGTCTCTCCATGTGCTGTGTCCGGCCGGTCCGCCCCCGGATGAAGACGGATCTCGGGCCGAAGAGGGGTGTTCGCCCCTCGTAGTCCGGCCGCCCGAAGGCGTGACATCGAATCGTGGATTTTCCCGACGAGGCGGCGAGGGCAGGCTGGAGCCCCGCGAGGGCAGGGCGTCAGCTGACGCGCGAGCCCGGGGCGACCGGCTTCCCGACGGTCACGACCACCACGTCCCGTTCATCGGGGCCGGGCTTGCCCTCCGCATCCGCGGGGGGCTCCTCCTTGAGGTCGCTCGCGGCGAGGATCATGCCCTGGCTGATCTCCCCCCGGAGCTTCCGGGGTTCGAGATTGGCCACGATCACGACCTGCTTCCCGACCAGATCCTCGGGGGCGTACCACGCCTTCACGCCGGCGCAGACCTGGCGCCCCTCGGGGGTGCCGTCGTCGAGCGTCACCTTCAGGAGCTTGTCCGCGTTGGGGTGCGCCTCGCACGCCTTCACGGTGGCGACCCGGAGGTCCAGCTTCGAGAAGTGTTCGAAGTCGATGTTCGGAAGGGCCTCGGCGTCGCTCACGGGAATCTCCGTCTGGTCGGTGCGGTCTCTGGGGCGGGGGGCGTCGAGGGATCAGCCGGTCGCTTCCTCGCCGTCGTCCGCGGTCTCGTCGAACTCCTCGTCCTCCTCGTCGGAGCGGGTCAGCTCGAAGCCGTTCCGCTCGGCGAGGATCTCGAGGGTGAAGGCCTCCATGGGATCGAGCATCCCGAGGTCCTGGCCGATCGCCGACTGGAGCGGCGCCGGATTGGTCGCCAGTCGTTCCCAGTCCTCGACGGTCAGCGGAGACACGCGGTCGATCGCGACGATCATCACCGCGAGCTGCTCGGGGAGCGGGACGGCGAAGATCCTCTTCTCGATCGGCTGGTCGACCAGCGGCTTCGTCGGGTCGATCGTCATCGCGGTGTCCACGACGCTCGAGATGGCGTCCGCATCGCTGCCGAGGCCGGGGATCGAGGAGGTCATCGCGATGCCGTACTGGATGAGGAACTCGAGGTTCGCCTCGCGGATGTCCGCGGCGAACTCGACCGGGACGCCGTAGCCGTCCGCGACGGCGCGAATGCCCTCGGTCCGGGCGGCCGCCTCGATCTCCGGGAGTCGTTCGACGAGGGCGTCGTAGCGGGACACCGCATCGAGGTCCGTCGCGACCTGCTCCCGGACCTCGTCGAGGTCGGCGGGGGCGTGGGTCGGGTCGACCTCGGTGATCCGGGCGACCACGAGATCGCCTTCGGGGGTGGCGAGGGTCGGCAGGGCCACGCCCGCCTGGATCGGGATCGTGTCGCTGCCGCCAAACTCCTTGAGGCTCGGCACCAGTTCCTTGACCGTGGCCCGTCGTCGCCCGAAGAGCTCGGTGCCGGCGGTCGAGAGGCCGCCGAAGCGTTCGGCGTCGTCGAGGTCGGCGTCGACGATCCACTCCTCGGAGACGGACTCCACGGCGGGCGTTTCGATGCCGAAGTCCTTGCCGATCTCGGCGGCGAGGCCGGTGAGCGATCCACGTCGGGTGGCCCAGTCCTCGGGCAGCACGTAGTGCAGGCCCGATCGGACGAGGCTTCGTCGGGGGAACTGCATCCAGTCGTCGGAGAACTTGGCGATCGCCTGCATCCGCTCCTCGACCAGCTCGCCGAGCATGACCTCGCGGACGCGGTCCTTGCGGCTGTCGAACGACGCGGGCGTCGAGCTGGCCGAGATGGCGCCGCCGCCGAACTTCTCGGGGTTCCGCTGGAACGCCTTGCGCATCTCGATCGGGCCGAGGGCCGGGTCGTCGGCCAGCGAGGCCTCGACGTCGGCCTTCGAGACGGTGAACCACTCGATCTTGAAGCGGTCGGGGATCCGGT
>JAYZBK010000215.1:0-8013 GCA_036339295.1 Planctomycetota bacterium | reverse complement strand
CTTTCACCGATCAGGGTGCAGGAGAGCTCGGTCGCGAAGACCCGGGTTCGCCGCCTGCCCGCTCGTCGACTCGCGACGATGTACACCCAGATGTCGGACCTCCTCGGGGCCGGGGTGCCGATCCTGAGGGCGCTGAGACTGCTCGGGCGATCGAAGGCGAGCCCCGCGGCGGCGGCCGCGATGTCCTCGGTCGCGGACCGGGTGGCGGACGGCGAGCGTCTCGCGGCCGCGATGCGGGAGGTCGGCGGCTTCCCGACCGTCCACGTCGCGATGGTCGAGGCGGGCGAGCGGGGCAGCTTCCTCGCCGAAGTGCTCGCCGAGCTCGGCGCGTTCCTCGAACACCAGGCGGATCGCCGGGCCACCGTCCTCGGGAACCTGATCTACCCGGCGATCCTCGTTCTGGTCGGTCTCGGGATCGTGGTCGCCGCCCTCGTGTTCTTCGTTCCGCAGTTCGAGACGCTCTTCGAGGGCGAGGCGCTGCCGCCCGCGACCCGCGTGCTGCTGGGGCTCTCCGCGCTCTTCATCGACGGGTGGCCCGTGCTGCTGGGGCTCCTCGCGGTGGCGATCGCCGCCTGGTTCTCCCTTCGGCGGCGTCCGGGCTTCCGGGCCGGCGTCGCCCGGTTCCAGCGGCGGATCCCGATCGTGGGCGACCTGACGGCGTCGTTGGCCGTCGCTCGCTTCGCCCGGATGCTGGGGACGCTCCTGGCCAACGGCATTCCCATGCTCACGGCGATGCGGATCAGTCGGGACGCCGCGGGCAACCCGCTCCTCGAGGAGGCCATCGACATCGCGACCGAGGCGGTCGGCGGGGGAGACACCCTCGCGGGTCCGCTCGAGTCGTGCGGGCTCCTCGACGAGGACGTCGTCGAGATGATCTCGGTCGGCGAGAGCGCCAACACCCTCCCGACCGTCCTCCTGGGCGTGGCGAGGAAGTCGGAGAAGCAGTCCGACCGGATCCTCGGGACCCTCCTGAAGCTCCTCGAGCCGGCCCTCCTCCTGTTCCTCGCCGCCGCGGTGGTCTTCATCTTCCTGGCCCTGGTGCTGCCGATGATGCAACTCGGGTCCGAGCTGTAGGTTCCGTCCGGGAGGCCGAGGGCCGGTCTTTCGGCAACCTCCCGGCCTCGACTCGGTACGCTGCACGCGAACGCGGACCACATCCGGCTCCGCGCGGACGCACGCAGACCAAGGAAGGATCCGACATGCACCTCCCGTCGACCAGGCGCCGGGCACGCCGAACCGCCCGCCGCGGCTTCAGTCTTCTCGAGCTTCTCATCGTGATCGGGATCATCCTGGCGATCGGTGGGCTGGTGGCCGTCAACCTGCTCGGACAGCAGGAGCGGGCCGACTCCGGGACCACGCGGATCCAGATCCAGAACCTGAACACCGCGCTCGAGCAGTTCAAGGTCGATCTCAAGCGATTCCCGTCCGAGGACGAGGGCCTCGCGGTCCTCTGGGACAAGGAACTCCTCGAGGACGAGTCCGACCTCGACAAGTGGCAGGGCCCGTACCTGTCGCAGCCGGTGGTCCGCGACATGTGGGGGAGCGAGTGGGTCTACCGGAACCCCTCGGAGATCGAGGGTGTCGCGTACGACATCGTCTCGGTCGGCCCCGACAAGGAGGAGGGGACCGACGACGACCTGTCCAGCAACGACGCCCGCATGGATGCGGATGGCGAGATGCGGGACGAGTTCAGCGACTTTGCCCCGTCCGGCGGATGACGCGATCCGGCGATCCGCCGGATTCTCGATCCTCGAGCTCCTGGTGGTGCTCGGCCTGATCCTCGTGATCGGGGCGATCGCGGTGCCGTACACCACGACCTGGTTCGAACGCCGCGCCGAACGTGAAGTGCTGGACCGGATCGGGCTGCTCGTTCGCTCGGCGAGAGCGCTCTCGGCCTCGAGGGGGATCCCGGTCGAGATCCGGACCGACGACGAGGGCCGGGTCGTGTTCGTGGCCCGCTTCTCCCCGGAGGACGCCGGACTCGCATCGAACGCCGAGTCGATCCCCGACGTCGATCCGACGCTCGCGATCCTCGACGACTGGGCACGAGTCGAGCTTCCGACCGGCCTGCGAGTGCGGCCGATCCCCGAGCCCGGATCGTTCGCCGCCGACGTCGATCCATTCCTGCTCGACGAACCGGTGATGGAGGTCGACGAGGGCTGGCCGCCCGAGGATCGCCTGGTTCTCCTGCTTCCCGACGGCTCCGTGGTCGCGGATGGATCGTGGGGGCTCTCGGGAGTCGAGGGGTTCCAGGTGCCGTCGATCGACCCCTGGACGGGGCGGGTCGAATTCAGCGTTCGACGATCGGAGGATCCGACGCCGCTCGAGGAGACGGTGGAGGACGAGGACACGATCGACGGCGATGCGATGGAGATCGACGCCGAGGATCGATCCGACCTCGAGGTCGAGGGAGTCGGACCATGAACGGCACCTCGACGCCCGGTCGTTCCCCGCGACGACTCGGGGGACTCCTGCTCGAGGCCCTGCTGGCCCTCGCCCTGCTGGTCGGCATCGGCGTCTTCGTGCTGGCGACGACCCGCCAGGCGGTGGTCGCGACCGAACGGGCCGACCGGCGAGCCGCGGCGGTCGAGCTCGCGGCCTCGCGGATCGCCGAGCTCGAGGCGGGGCTCGTCTCGCTCGATGCCGTCGGCGACCTTTCCGAGGTCCCGGACGAGGTTGGATTCGAGGAGGTCGATCGACCGCGCTGGCGTTTCGCGGTGGCGGTCGAGACCGCTCCATCCGCGGTGGAGGGCCTGGTCCGCGTCGAGGTCGTCGTCCGTTCCGACGAGGAGGACGCCGACGAGACCGTCCTCGCACGCCTGGTGACGCTCGTCGAACGGGAAGGAGCGCCTCGATGACGGGTCGCTCCATCGCCCGCGGCGTGACGCTGCTCGAGCTGCTCGTCGCCATCGGGATCCTCTCGATGTTCCTCCTGGTCGCCTCCTCGCTCGTCGACGACGTCACCGCCGCCCGCGGCCGGACGGAGGCTCGGCTCGCCCGCGTCGAGGGCGCGACGATCGCCCTCGATCTCGTCGCCGAGCGGCTGACCTTCGGGACGGTGGACGACGCTGCCGGCGGGCCGGGCATCGTGGGAGACGCCATCTCGCTCCGCGTCACCGGCAGCGGGGTCCCGCTTCGACGACTGGTCGACGGCGCCCGCCTCTCCCCACTCGTCGATCGGTCGAGCCTCGAACTCCGACTGGAGCCCGACGGTCTCGCGTTGCGCGAGGACGACGGTCCCTGGACGGTGGTCGTCCCGGGACTCTTCGCGGTCCACTTCCGCTCTCACGACGGAAAGGACTGGCGTGAGCGCTGGGACAGCGGCGTCGACGGACTCCCCGTCGCGGTGGAGCTCTCCCTCTGGCTCGACCCGTGGACCGAGGGTCGCCGGCCCGAGTGGCTGCCCGAGCCCGATCCCCAGGCGTTCGACGACGCGTTCGAGGCGGCCGAGGAGTTCCTCGACTTCGAGGTGGACGAGGACCGCGATCCGTTCGACCTCGAACCCGTCCCCCTCGAGGAAGCGCCGCCGCCCGACCGCCGACGCATCGTCGCCGTCCTCGATCCCGTGCCGCTCGAGTCGCCGGTCGACGGGAGCGATCTCGAGGATGCCTTCGACATGGGGGACGGCTCGTGACCCGCCCCGGGCCCGTTCGCCGGCGGGGGGTCGCGGTCGGCGTCGTCCTCGTCGTCGGCCTCGGCTCGCTGCTGATCGTGGCGGGACTGCTCCACGTCGTGCGGTCGGGCGTGGTCTCGCTCGGAGGCGTCGAGGATCGCGTGCAGGGCCGCCTCGCGGCACGCTCGGCGGTCCGGATCCTCGCCCGCGATCTCCATCGACTCCGGCCGGACATGCTCGCGGGCGCGACCCCCGATCTCCCCGAGGAGTTCGACGTGCTCGAGATCGACGACGGTGGGGACGGCCGGATCGCGGTCGCGCGACTGCTCCCGCTCGGGCCCGGCGGGGCCTCGCTCGTCTCGGAGAACGCCAAGCTCGACCTGAACCTCGTCGACGCCGGCGCGCTCGAGTCGACGGGCATCCTCGACCCGACGCAGGCCGGCACGGTCGTCGCCGCCCGCGACGCCCGCCCCGGCGGGCGATTCACGCACCTCTCCGACCTGCTCGCGCTCGAGGGCGATGGTGGAATCCCGCCGGAGACGCTGCTCGGTCCGCTCGACGAGCTCTCGATCCTCTCGCGGGTGGACGTGGAGGACGACATCGGCGAACGGATCGGGAACCGGCTCGAGGCGACGCTCGGGTCGTCCGACGGGTCGACGCCGCTGTCCGACGTCCTCACGATCCACGCCTTCGAGCCGGATGTCGACCGAAACGGGGAGGCGAGGTTCCTCCTGTCGTCGTCGACGGTCGAAACGCTCGGGCTCGACGAGCTCGGGCCGGAGAGGCGGGCGATCGTGGAGGCGATGATGGGTTCGACCGCGGCCCCGGATGCCGCACGCGACCCGGCGGAGGACGAGGCCGACGAGTCGGGGCCGCGGGATCCGGGATCGCTCGACGAGGTCGAGTTCGTCCGTCGCCTCTGGGCGATCGCGGATCGGAACGGCGGCGATGCGGGCCTGATGCTCGACGACCTGACCCTCGTCGACGGCGGCTGGCGGAACGGCCTGGTCGACATCAATCGGGCGCCGATCCCCGTGCTCCGTGCCCTGCCGGGCGTCGACGAGGAACTCGCCACCGCGATCGTCGCCCGGCGGGACTCGCTGGACGACGCGCGGCGCTTCGATCGATTCTGGCCGGTCGTCGAGGGCCTCGTCGAACCCGATGCGTGGTTCGACGCCGTTCCTTCGGTGACGACGAGGAGCCTGGTCTGGCGGGCCGCGATCGCGGTGGGATTCGTCTCGGCCGAGGAAGGTGGCCCGGCGCTTCGTTCCCCCGTCGTCTGGGAGGTCGTGGTCGACTGCGGCGGCGATCGGCCTCGGATCGTCGAACTCCGGGACATCACGATGCTCGAACTCGCGGCTCGCCTGGTTCCCGCCGAGGAGGGGATCGATTCCGCGGCCCGCTCGGCGGGGTCCGATGAATCGATGATCGACGAGGCGGCGGGGGACATCGCCTTTCCCGAGGAGTCGTTCCTCCAGGACGAGCCGCTCTTCCCCGGCACCCCGCTGATGGAGGAGCTCGATCTCTTCGAGTCGACGCCCATCTTCGAGGACGATCCCTTCTTCGACGGCCCGGCGTCCCCGTTCGACGTCCCCGGCGGGCGGTCCCCGGGTTCGCCCACGGACGCTGGGAGGGACCGAGGCCCCGGAGGCCGATGGCGCCCTGCAACCTGATCGGGGTAGCATCGGTTCCACCTGGCCAGGGAGTCGCCGTCCATGCCCAACCGAATTCCACTCGCGATCGATCTCGGCCATCGGCACCTGAGGGTGGCGAGGGTCGAGGTGGGCCGGCCCGCCCGGGTCGTGTCGACGATCTTCGAGCGGCTTCCCGAAGGCATCGACCACGACGATCCGAAGGCGGTCGGGGCGGCGCTGGCGAAGGCGATGTCGCGGGCGGGCATGTCGGGCGGGTCCGCGGTCTTCGCGCTCGACCGCTCGATCACGAGCTTCAAGCGGATCGAGCTTCCGACCACCGAGTCGGACGAGCTCGCCGACATGGTGCGGCTCGCCGTCGAGCGGGAACTCCCGATCGATTCCGGCGATGCCGCGATCGACTTCACCGTGCTCGAACGAAGCGACGCATCGACGCTCGTCGAGGCGGTCGCGGTCCCGCTCCGCGAGATCGAGCGGATCCGCGAGGTGGCGGAGGTCGCGGGGCTCTCCGTCGCCCGGGTGGCGCCCCGCTGCCATGGATCCCTTCGCCTCGCAGGCGAGAAGGGCGCCACGCTCATGGTCGACGTCACGGGCGAGGGACTCGAACTCGTGCTCGTCGTCGACGGGACCATCCGCTGGTCCCGTGGGGTCGAGATCATGGCCGAGGACGGCGGGCCGCCGACGGCGGAACAGCTCGTCCCCGAGACCCGGCGCAGCTGGATCAGTCATCGACTCTCGAGCGAGGAGACCGACACGCCTCGGCTCGTGGTCCTCGGAGGCGAACGAGCCGCGGAGGTGCTGGACGCGATCGCCGAGGCCACCGGACTCGAGGCCAGCCGGTTCGAGGGGGATCGGCGGGTCCGACCCGATGCCGACATGCGAGGTGCCTGGCCTCTCGTCGGCCTGCTGCTTCCGGCGCCGCGAGCGATGTCGATCGACCTCGCCTCTCCCCGCAGGCCTCCCGATCTCGCCAAGCGGTGGCGGATGCGGGTGCTGGCCGCCGCGGGACTCGCCATCGTCGCGGGGTTTGCGGGCTGGACCATGGGGAACCGGGACATCGACCGGCTGCAGGCGAGAGCCGACGATCTCCTGGAGAAGGCCAGGGTCGCGAAGGAGGAGCACCTTCGATTCAAGCGCGACGGTCTCCGTGCGGACCATCTCGAGGCCTGGAGCGAGGTGCGGCCCGACTGGCTCGAGCATCTCGAGCTCGTCGCGGCGCCCACGTACGACGAGCCGCGAACGGTCCTCGGTCACTTCTCGGGGAGCCTGCAGGGTGGCGAGGTCGACTGGGATTCCCGGGACGGCTTCACCGTCGACTCGGCGACGCGACTGTCGGTCGACGGGGAGGGCGCCTCCCGGGAGATCGTCGCGTCGCTGAGGGACGAGCTGGTCGCCGACGATCGCTACGTCCTTCGGAACACCTCGTCCGACGGCGCGGGCGGTCGTCGCCTTCCCTTCCCCTTCGGTTTCGAGCTCAGCACCCGGACCCTCGATCCCGGCCCCGCACCCGACGAGGCGACGACGGAAGGCGGTGCCGAGTGAACCGCGGCCGACGACTGCTGGTGCCTGCGATCGTCGTGGCCGTCTTCCTCGTCGCCGGCCTGGTCGGCTGGCTGAGCGGCTCGGGCCGGCTCGGTGATCGCCGTGCCGAGCTCGAGGAGCGGATCGCCACCTACATCAACGTGCTGACGACCGTTCGTCGGGAACGCGAGGTTCGGCCGGGCCTGGACGCCCGCATCGGTGACGTCGCCGATCGAACCCTCGGAGGCGACCTCGAGCGGGTCGACAGCGAACTCCGACGGAAGCTGGCGACGCTCGGTCGCGACGCGGGGCTCGACGGGCTCACCGTCGGCACTCGGCGGGGCTCGTCCGTCGGAACGCCGGCTCGACGCGAGTTTCGTCGGACCGCGGCGGAACGGAGCTACCGGGATGAACTCGACTTCGTCCTCGTCGGCGCCACGGTGACCGGAAGCGGCACGCTCGCCCAGGTCGTCGACTTCATGCACCGGCTCGACGCCTCGCCCTGGATCAAGCGGGTCGAGAGCGTTCGGCTCGATCCCACCCGGGACAAGGGCCGGATGGCGATCGGGATCGGCGTCACGACGCTGTTCCTCCCGGGCGTCGATCCGGTGGAGGGTGGTCCGCCCGAGGCGGCTCCCCGACGTCCGATCGAGCGGTACGCCCGCCTCGTCGAACGAGACCCCTTCGTGATGCCGGCACGGCCGAAGCCCAAGCCGCAGGCGAGTCGACCAAAGCCGCCGCCCGCCCCGGTCCGCCCCGTGGATCCGCTCTCCCGGTGGATGCTGACCGGGCTGGTGGCGGGCGAACCGGGGGACGAGGCCTGGTGCCGCCACGTCGATTCCGGGCGGACCGCGACCCTCCTCCCGGGCGAGCCGCTGGCCCTCCCGGACGGCGGGACGGTGCTCCTGGTCGCGATCGATGGAGAGGTCGCCACGATCGCCTCCGGAGAGGAAACCTGGCAGGTTCTCGTCGGTTCGACCCTCGACCAACGACTTCCCTGAGCCGGACCGGGACGGGATCCGTCCCCGGGCTGGCGGAGCGAGCCCGCCCTCCCGTGCCTGGAACCCCCCCAAAGACGACGATCGGGACGCCTTTGGACCACAAGGGGTGGTGTTGGGCCGGTAATATCCCACTACATCCAGTGACTCGGGCGGATCACGCCCGAACAGCCGTCCGATACGGGAAGTCCCCGTGGCGGGCGGTGTCGCGATCAGCCGGTCCTCGATG
>JAYZBK010000214.1:0-17949 GCA_036339295.1 Planctomycetota bacterium | reverse complement strand
CGTCGATCCGCTCGCGTTCGATCACGGTGTCGAGTCCCTCCGGCACCGCCGCGCCGGTCGCGATCGCCACCGCTTCCCCGGGTCTCGCCGCCGGACCGGGGTCGGCGCCCGCGGGCACGGTGCGGACCACCTGGAGGATCCCGTTCGACGGCAGGTCGTCGAACCGGACCGCGATCCCGTCCATCGTCGCGCGATCGAACGGTGGAAGGTCGCGGTCGGCGACGATGGGGGAGGCGAGGACCCGATGCATCGCCTGGGACAGCGGCACGAGCTCGGAACGGCGTTCGGACGGTCGGGACCCGAACCAGGCGAGGGCGTCGTCGAGTTCCATCGGCTCCGCGGTCCGGCTCACGCGCCGATCTCGTCCAGGTGCCTGATGATCGAATCGAGCACGGCGTCGCGGCACGGTTCGAGGTCGTGGCCGGCGAATCCGACCTCGATCCGCGCGGCCTCCACCCCGCCGGCGGCGAGCGAGGCCCGCCAGCCGATCGCGTCCGACGGCGGGACGATGCGGTCGGCGGAACCATGCACCACCAACGCTCGCGGCGCGACGTCCGCGCCGGCATGCATCGGCGAGAGGGCGCCGAGTTCCGCCGCGATCTCCGGGGAGATGCCGAGCGTCTTCGCGAGCGGGAGGTCGAGTCGATCGGGGCGGTGCCCGTAGGTCTCGAGGATCGGGGGGGAGACCAGCACGAAGATCGTCGACGGCCGATCCCCGCCCGCGACCGCGATCAGCGGCGCGGCCGCGGAGAGACCGACGCGCACGGGGGCGGCGTCGGGCCAGCGTCGCGCGATCGCCTCGTCGAGGGATCGCACCGCGGCGACGCACCCTTCGGTGTCGCGCTCCGCGTGGAACGGTTCGGGGCGGCCGATCGCGCGTCCGGACGCGTGGAGGCTCTCCCCGAGCGCCTGTCCGAACTCCAGGAGTCCCCGACTCGCGGGCAGGTCGGCGTCGAGCCCGAAGATGGCCACGCCCGAGAGGATCATCGCGACGGAGGAGGGCGCTTCCGAGGGGCTGGCCGCGAACGCGTGTCGCGTGGCCCCGAACGCCTCGAACTCCAGTGGCTCGACCTCGACTTCGGCTGCACCCGTCATGGGAGGCATGATACGGGGCCCCGGTCGAGGACCGAGGGGTCACCTGGGGTCGTAGAACGCATCGTCATCGCTCAGGAAGCCGTTGCGTGGGAAGCCGGTGATCTCATCGAGCAGCTGCGGGGTGGCATGCATCCCCTCGTGGACCGCCTCGCGGCACTCGACGTGCCCGTCGAGGCAGCAGATGTTGGTGCAGCCGGCGTGCCGGTACGCCTGCGTCCCCGCGTGGACCAGTCCGAGATCGACCTCGACCTCGTTCGAGGGGGCCCGCATGAACTTGTTCGCGCCGTCGATCCAGCCACCGTCCCCGAACAGGGCGGTCGCGGAGGGGCGGCGATGGACGCCCGCCGGCACGCCGCGCCGACAGTGGTCCCAGCCCTGGAGGAGGCCGGTCGAGGTCGGGATCGGATAGCGGCCCTCCGCGCCGATGTAGGTCGTGTTGTAGTTGTAGCCCGTCGCGGGATCGTCGCCGAAGGTGCTGGCGCCGTGGAACTCGGGACACTGGAAGACCCTCTCGGGACCGTCGAGGTAGCTCCAGATCGGTCCGGGCTCGATCGAGCCGTCGGCCCGGTGGTCGAAGTCCCACGACACCGTCCGGACGCCTCCCGGCTCGGCCAGGTAGAGGATGGCCGCCGGATAGGCGTCGCTGGTCACGTGGTAGGTCTCCGCCGCCAGGTGGAGCTGTCGCAGGTTCGCCCGGCAGTTGGTCGCCCGGGACAGCCCCCGTGCCACGCCGGCTCCGGTCATCACCATCGCCGCCAGGACCACGACCAGGCCGAGGACGAGGAGGATCTCGACCAGGGTGAATCCGATTCGTGGCGAGACGGGACTCGAGCGGCGAGGAGGCACCATCAACTCCATCCGGCGAGGAGGAGGCCGAGATCGGGCCCGCCGACGACGCCGTCGCCGTCGAGGTCCGCGGTCGCGTCGTTCGACCCCCAGGCGACGAGCATCAGCCCGAGGTCGGACCCGCCGACCACGCCGTCGCCGTCGAGGTCGGGACTCCCGGGCCCGACGGGTGCGACGTCGGCGATCGCGTCGACCTCCGGCGTGGACATGGTCCCGTCGTTGCTCAGCCGGACGAAGCGGATGGCGTCGAGCCCGACCCAGGCGAGGTCGATGCCCGTCCCGCCCCCGGCGCCGTCGTAGGCGGCGACGATCGCGGCATGGTCCGCGCCCTGGAGCTGGGACTGGTGCATCGGATCGACGGGACGCGTGAAGTCGGTCGGGAGCGTGCCCGCCACCGTGTCGTACGGTCCGGCGTCGATCCAGCCGATCGTGGGGAAGGGGCCGTCGACCGCGACGTCCGGCACGAGGTGCCAGTCGATGCCGTCCCGACTGACCTCGATCCGCCCGCCCTCCGAATAGAGGCTGCCGCAGACCCCCGCGGGAAACGACGGGTCGGTGCAGAACGCGTTGCCGAACACCAGCAGGTCGATCCCGAAGGGGTTTCGGGGATCGTCGAGGACGTCGTGGTCGAAGGCGAGCGTGATCGAGCCCCCCACGCCGAGCGAGACGATCTCGTCGGGGAGCCATGCCGGCTGGAACGGGGTCACGGCCTCCGGGAGGAACGTGCCTCCGGTCGTTCGGGTGGGGGACCCGAGGGCCGCCGTCGGGTCTTCGTAGCCGGGGACGCCGCCGGCACCGGGGGTGAACTCGATCACCTCGGTGGCGAAGGGCGCCTCGTTCGAGTGCGATGCGGCCGCAGTCGTTCCGACGAGCAGGAGGAGGGCGAGGGACGGGCGATGAGGCATCGGTCGAGTTTCCAGGGTCGGATTCGCGCCGACCCAGGGCCATCCCGCACGAGGCGGTCTCGATCGGGCAGGTCTTCCGGCTCCAGGCGGGGGACTTCACCTTCCCGGCCTCCCGGCCAGTGGCGTCCGAAGCTCCCTGGGCCCTCGATGGGCCCTGCCTGTCACGGCGGCGCGTCCGCGGCGGTCTTTCACCGCCTTCCCTTCGATTCCGGCTCGAACTGCGACTCGAGGTCGCCGGAACCGCCCGCGTCCACGCGGGACCCGACAATCCGCCCGAGTATATCGGGCCTCACGGACGTCATCGGCGTTCGGGATCTCCCGACGGCGGCGGGGTGGTTCCGTTGACACCCTTCTCGAAGGCCCGGTAGTCTGCCGGATCTACCCGGTCGGTCCGCCTCGGGAACCTCCCCGGTCCCCTCCGCGAACCACGTCCGGCGAACCGGTTCGAAGCCCCTCGTCGCCTCGGGATCGACGATCGGGCAGACCCGACCTCCCGCCTCGGCATCGCCGAGGATGATCCGTGAGCGGATCCGGCGTCGAATCCGTCGCCTCCTGTTCGACTCCCCACCGATTCCGACCTTCGAGGAACGCTTGATGGACCGCACCCTCCGAACCACCGCCGCCCGACTCGTCCGTTCGATCGCGGTCGGTGGCGTCGTCGCCGCCGGCATGGCCCCGGCCGCCTCCGCGATGGCCGCTCCCGTGACCGTCCAGGACGGCACGGCCGACCAGGCCCGGCTCGTCGACGACTTCCTCCACTACCTGCTCATCGCGAAGCCCGACCTGGCCGAAGCCTCGGCGACGGCGCTCTTCGATTCAGGGATCACCGATGCGGAGATCGCCGAGATCGTTCGCGAGCGGGACCTCGGCGACAAGGCGGAACGCGCGATCTCCCGCGGCCGCGGCATGGCCGGCGTCGGTCCGATGGTCACCCGCTTCGAGGACGCCCTCGAGGACGGGCGACTGAGCCTCGCCCGCGACCAGGGAAGGATCAGCGAGGCCATCGGGATGCTCGATGGCACGCTCCGCGGACAGCTGATGGCCCGTCGACGCCTCGTCGAGGCCGGCGAGTATGCGGTCCCCGCCCTGCTCCAGACGCTCATCGAGACGAAGAACCCCGAGATGGAGCTTCGGGTCACCGAGGTCCTCGAGGAGATCAAGCGACAGGCGGTCCTGCCGCTGTGTGCCGCCCTCCCCGAGGTGTCCCCGACCGTGCAGGCGAAGATCTGCCGCATCCTCTCCTCGATCGGCTGGCCGACCGCCATTCCGTTCCTGCTCGAGACCGCGGCCGACCGAAGCACCACGCCCGAGGTCCGGGCCGCCGCCCAGACCGCGTTCCGCCGCCTCGGCGGCACCTCGACCGACGTCTCCGCCGCCTTCACGGCCCTCGCCAAGAAGTTCTTCGAGGAGGAGCAGTCGCTCGTCGCCTACCCCTCCGACCCGAAGAACATGGTCTGGAGCTACGGCGCCCACTCCGGCCTCGTCCCGACCCCGGTGCCCACGAGCATCTTCAGCCAGGTGATGGCGATGCAGTGCACCCGCACGGCGCTCGACGCCGACGCCACCAACCGCATGGCGCTCGCGATCTTCGTCGCCGCCGATCTTCGCCGGGAGAACCAGCTCGCCGACGGCGAGTCGGATCCCTTCGCGCCGGACGCGACCTACTCGCCCCAGTTCTTCGCCACCACCGCGGGCAGCTCGATTGCCCGCGACGTCCTCGCCATGGCGATCGACGCCAACGACACCGCCCTCGTGCGTGACGCGATCCAGGCCCTCGGCAACACCGTCGGTCGCGGCGACATGTTCGCCTCGGGTGGTCGGGCCCCGCTTCGCGAGTGCCTCCGATTCCCCGATCGTCGGGTCCAGTACGACGCGGCGCTCGTCCTCGGCGGCGCCCTGCCGTCGGAAGGCTTCCCCGGCGACACCCAGGTCGTGCCGCTTCTCGCGTCGGCCGTCCGTGCGGGCAACACCAGCTCCGCCGTGGTCGTCGCCGATGCCGAGGAGGATCGAAACCGCTTCGCCAGCCTCCTGCAGTCCAACGGCTTCCAGGTCGTGGCCTCCGGGGCGGACTTCTACGACCTGGAGAACGAGATCAACCGCCGTGGCGCGATCGACCTCGTGCTCGTGCAGTCGGCCGGCGCGGACGCGGTCGACACGGTCGGCCGCATCCGGGCGTTCGAGCGGACCGGCGCCACGCCGGTCATGCTGGTCGCCAGTGCCGCCGACGGCGTCTCGCTCGGTCGCGAGTTCGCGACCGACCGGGCCACGGTCGTGTGGAACGGCGCCGGCTCCGACGACCAGTTCGACGCGGCGATGACCCGCCTGATGAACGTCGCCGCCGGCGGTCGAATGAGCGACATGGATTCGATCGGGTACACCCGGGACGCCCTCCAGACGCTCGCCAAGATCGCCCGGTCGGGCAGCACCGTCTACAAGATCGACGACGCCGAGTCGGCGCTGCTCGAGGCCATGGGGACGATCACCGGCGGCATGCGGCTCCTCGTGGCCGAGGTGGTCTCGCTGATCGGCACCGAGAGCTCCCAGCAGGCCCTGCTCGACGGAGCCCTCTCGGCGGCCTCGGCCACCGAGCAGGTCGCCCTTCTCGACTTCACCGCCGCCAACGCCCGCTCGTTCGGGGCCCGCGTGCTTCCCCGCCAGGTCGACGCCCTGCGTCGCCTCATCGCGGCGAACGCCGGTTCGAACGGTGATGGATCGGTGGCCGATGCGGCCGGGCGGCTCTACGGCTCGCTGAATCTTCCGTCGGACGAGGTCGTCCGACTGATCACGGAGGGCTGATCGAGATCGCCTCCGGTCCTCGTCGAGGAACCACGCCACCATAGCTCAGTTGGTAGAGCGAAGCTTTCGTAAAGCTTAGGTCACCGGTTCGAGTCCGGTTGGTGGCTCTGGACGCCCCGCTTCCCGCGGGGCGTCTTTGCGTTCGCGGGGGCGGGTGCAGGTCATCCCACGGGCTCGGGTGGGATAGCATCCGAGCATGCCCCGCGACGGATCGCCGGACATGTCCCTGCCGCAACTCGACGTTCGCTTCGCGTCGCTCGTGGGCGATCTCTCGCGGGTCGTGCGAGGCGAGGTCCGGGCGACCACCCTCGATCGCGGTCTCTTCGCGGCGGACGCCTCGCCCTACGAGGTCGCGCCGCTCGCGGTCGCCTCGCCCCGGGACGCGGAGGACCTCCAGGGACTCGTCGCGTGGTGTCGGGACCACGACGTTCCCGTGCTTCCAAGAGGCGCGGGGACCAGCCTCGCCGGGCAGTCGGTGGGGGAGGCGGTCGTCGTCGACTGCTCGACGCACCTGAACCGCATCCTGCATCTCGATCCGGAGGCCCGCACCGCCCGGGTCGAACCCGGCGTGGTGCTCGACGACCTGCGACGGGCCGCCGGTCGACACGGCCTGACCTTCGGCCCCGACGTCTCGACCGCGACCCATGCGACCCTGGGGGGCATGATGGGCAACGCCTCGGCCGGGGCCTCGTCGATCATCCACGGGATGACCGACGAACACGTCCGATCGATCGATGCGGTCCTGGCGGACGGTCGTCGCCTCGAGCTCGGAGCGGTGGATCCTTCGAACCGCGGACCCGACGGGGAGCTCGCGCGGGGGCTCGAGTCGATCGTGCGTCCGCTGGCGGACGAGATCCGGGCCCGATTCCCGCGGGTCGCCCGGAACGTCGGGGGCTACCGGCTCGACGACGTCCTTCACCGACTCGAGCACGGCGACGGTTCGGTCGATCTCGCTCGCTTCCTGGTCGGGTCCGAGGGCACGCTCGCGGTCACCGCCGCGGCGACGGTGCGGCTGGTCGAGCGGCCGGCCGCGAAGGCGCTCCTGGTCGCCTCCTTCGAGGGCGTCCCGCCGGCCTGTTCCCACGTGAAGACGCTGGTCGACGCCGGGCCGGCGGCGGTGGAGCTGATGGACGCGTTCATCATCGACGCCGCGGCGGACCAGCCGGTGTTCGCCGGCGACGTCGCGCGGTTGCCGGGTCTCGGGGGGCGTCGGCCGGGTGCCGTGCTCCTCGTCGAATTCCACGCGGGGGATCGGGAGACCGCCCGGCGGGATGCGGCCGAGGCGGTGGCCCGGGCCGGGATCGATCCCGATTCGACCGTCGTCATCGACGACCCGGCGGCCCAGGCGCGGGTGTGGGCGATCCGCACGACCGGCCTGGGTCTCATCTCCAAGCCGGATGGGAACCGCCAGCCGATGCCCGGACTCGAGGACTGCGGGGTGCCGGTCGACGAGCTGGCGACCTTCCAGCGGGAGTTCGATGCGTTGATCCGGAGTCACGGCTGGCAAGGGGTCTTCTACGCCCACGCCTCGGTCGGACTGCTCCACGTCCGGCCCCGGATCGATCTCGGGAGCGGGGGGGAGCGGGACGCGTTCATGCGGCTCCGGGAGGAGACCCTCGATCTCGTGCTCCGGCACGGTGGTTCGATCTCGGGCGAACACGGTGATGGGCGGGTCCGTGGCGACCTGGTCGCCCGGATGTACGGCCCCCGGATCGTCGAGGCGTTCGGCGAGGTCAAGCGGCTCTTCGATCCACGCGACCTCCTCAACCCAGGCAACAAGACCGCCGATCGACATCCGCTCGAGGACCTGAGGTTCGACCACGAGGTGGCCCCGGACCCGGTGGAGTCGTCGTTCTTCCACTGGCCCGAGGGCGGACCGCTCGAAGCGGCGCGGGCCTGCAACGGCAACGGACTCTGTCGACGACACGAGGGTGGTGCCATGTGCCCGAGCTACCGGGCGATGCTCGACGAACGACACTCGACGCGCGGTCGGGCCAACGCCCTGCGACTCGCGATCGGCGGTCGGCTGCAGGACGGCGACGGTCCGGCGATCTGGGACCGGGAGGACGTGGGCGAAGTGCTCTCGAAGTGCCTCTCCTGCAAGGCGTGCCGGCACGAATGCCCGAGCAACGTCGATCTCTCGAAGTTGAAGGCGGAGTACACGGCTCGTTCGAGGAACGGTCGGCCCGCGAGCCTGCGCGAGCGAGCGCTCGGACGGGCCGGCCTGCACCTTCGCCGGGCGGGCCGGTTCCGGTCGCTCGCCCGCGCGATCTCCGCGGTCCCCGGCGTCGATCGCCTGCTCGCCGGCGTCCTCGGGCTCGACCCCCGGAGACCGCTGCCGCGTCTCGCGGCCCACCCGGCCCGCGAGGCGGTGGCGACGCATGCCCGGGCGGATGCCCCGGTCGTGGCGATCCTCGAGGACTGCTTCACCGCGGAGCTCGAACCTCGGGTCGTCGAGGATGCCTCCACGATCCTCGACGCCTTCGGTTGGCGGGTGGCTCGCGTCCGGCTCGCGACCTGCTGCGGTCGTCCCCAGGTGAGTTCGGGCCTGCTCGAGGAGGCCCGGGCGCTCGTCGAGTCCTCGGCGCCGGCGCTGCTGCGCGAGCTCGACGGGCTGGAAGCGACCGCGCTCGTGGTCCTCGAGCCGTCCTGTCTCTCGGCGCTCCGGGAGGAGTGGCGGGAGCTGGTGACGGACGTGCCCGAATCGGTCACGCAACGCATCGCGTCGATGGCCTCCAGCCTCGAGGTCTTCCTCGATGGGCATTGGGACGGACACCCTCGACGCCCGGAGATGCGATTCCCCCCGGGAGCGGTGATCCACCCGCACTGCCATGCGAAGCTCGATCGCGAGGCGACCACCCGACTCATGGAACGGCTCGGCATCGAGGACGCGACGGTGCTCGACTCGGGGTGCTGCGGGCTCGCCGGTTCCTTCGGCTACCGCCGCGAGAACGCCGAGCTCTCGCGAGCCATCTTCGACCAGTCGCTCGGTGCGACGATCGAGGGGGGCGTCGAGGGCCCTCTCGTCGCGGCCGGAACCAGTTGCCGGCACCAGTGCCTCGACCTCGGCGGTGCGACGGCGGTCCACCCCGCGTCGGTGCTTGCCGGGGCCCTGGTCTAGGTCGATCGGTCGCTCAGCGGCCGAGGCCGGCACGCTTCTCGAGCCAGATCGCGAGCAGTCCCGCGACCCCGAAGAAGGCCGCGCCGGCGATGCCGCATCCGAATCCGAGCCCGGGCCAGAGGGCCGACTCGAACACCGCCTGTTCGTCCGCGGTCATCACCAGGACCTCGGCGACCGCCTTGGCCGCCTCGCCCGGCTGGAGGTCGAGCACGATGTCGTGGGGGCCGGCTTGGGTGATCGGCGCGGTGCCGATGAGGATCGCGGCGGCGCTCCGGCCCGGCCTCGACGAGGGAAGGTTCGCCCGCTGGGTCGGTTCGTGCTCGACCGCGATCGGCTCGCCGTCGGGCCCCGTGAGGACGAGATCGAAGACCAGTTCGGACGAGGTGCTGAAGCGGACGTCGTCGAAGGTCTCGTCGGTGAAGTAGTTCACGAAGATGCGACCGGCGGGCAGGTCCATCGAGATCGAACCGGGGGCGACGAACCGGTTGTCCGAGGTCTCCACGCGAAGGGCGAACTCCCGCTGGGCCCGGGCGACCTCGCTCCAGGGAAGCAGGATCCCCCCGATGGCGCCGATCACCGCGAGCACCGCGGCGAGGATGGCGAGTCCTCGTCCGAAACCGCTTCGCCGCGCGGCCCGTCGGGCCGAGATCATCCTCGATCCATCTCGATCGTCGGTCACGTCGCCTGCCCTTCCAGGTCGAACACCAGGTCCATCGCCGTCCACCAGCCTCCGTCGGCGGTGTCCGCGGTCGGGATCCGTCGCTGGTACGTCCTCATCAGTTCGTCCCATTCGCGGCACCGCGGATCGTCGGTGTACGACTGGTAGTCGCGGTCGGGATCGAAGTCGTCCGGTGCCTCGAACACCATGAAGAGGCGGGGACCGGTCCGCCAGATCCGCATCCGCTCGATGCCGATCCCCCGCAGTCCCGCGACGACCTCGGGCCAGGCGGCCCGATGGTGGCGTTCGTACTCCTCGATCCGAGCGGGATCGTCCACGAGGTCGAGGGCTTGGGCGAAGGTCTTCACGGGGACTCCAGCGATGGTCCCGGAGCATATGCCGCTCGGCGCGAGCCGGTCGGTAGCATCCCTGCATGCACTCCACGGGATCGCGAGGCCGGTTCGACCTGCTCGTCCTCACGGCGAGCGATGGGCGCCAGGCGGACATCTACCGCGAACTGGTCGGGAGTCGCCTCGCTTCCGGGGGGATCGCCGCGGACGACCTCCTGGTCGTCCCCGACCCCGGCGGCCGTCGCGTCGGTTCGGGCGGGGCCACGCTCGAGGCGTTCCTGCAGGCGGCCCGGCGGGTCGGCGGCGATCGTCCATTCGAGGGGCGTCGGATCCTCGTGGTGCATTCGGGGGGCGAGAGTCGTCGGCTTCCGGCGTTCGCGGCCCTCGGCAAGATCCTCATGCCCCTCGGGATCGACGGGGTGGACGGCGGCCCCCGCACGATGCTCGAGACGATCGTGCATTCGATCGCCCGGCGTCCGGGCCCGACGGAGGGGCAGGTCGTCGTCACGACGGGCGATGCGTTCATGGATCTCGATGCGGTCGACCTCGCCGGGCCCGGGATCACCGGGGTCGCCCAGTCGGCCTCCCTCGAACGCGGGGCTCGTCACGGCGTCTACGTGGCCGATCGATCCGGCAGGCTCGTCGACATGCTGCAGAAGCCCGGCGAGGAAGAGGCCCGGCGTTGCGGGGCGATTCGAAGAGGGGGCCGGGTGCTGGTCGACACCGGGATCCTCTCGTTCGATCCCGCGTCGGCGATGGCATGGCTCGAATCGGCGGGCGTCGTCCGGTCGAGGGGACGCTGGTCGGCCGGGGGCGGGCTGCTGGACTCGGTCCGACGAGGCACGGTGGGACCGGTGGAGCTCTACCACGAGATGCTGAAGGCGATCCCCGCTTCGGTGACGGCCCGGGACTTCGAGCGGGTGGTGCGACTCGGAGGCGAGGGGCTCGAGCGGCGGCGACGCCTGTCGAGCTGGCGCCGGGGGGTGCGAGGCCTTCCCTTCCGGGTCGAGGTCGATTCGTCCCCGCCGTTCCGTCACCCCGGGACGACCGCCGAGTACCTCGATCTCGTCGGTCGGTCGAGGACGCCCGTCGTGATGGGAGGCGACGTCGCCATCGACGGCGGCGGGAAGTCCGTGGTCGAGGGATCGATCCCGGGAACCACCGGCCGAATCGTCCTCGCGGGCCGGAACCTCGTCGCCGGCCTGCCGGCCCTTCGGACCGCGGAGCTCCGTCTCGCCCGCGGCACGTGCCTGCTCGGCCTGCCGGTGACCGACCTCGAGGGACGGGCCGCGTGGGTGATGGTCGCGCACCACGAACGCGACGACTTCAAGACCCCGCTCGACGACGGCGGCACCTTCGGGGGCCGAAGGGCTCCCGGCCTCGACGAGGAGGCGGCGACCCTCCGGGAGGCGCGACTCTGGCTTCCCGCGACGCCGGGTCGCTCGACGAGGCATGCGATCGCCGTCCTCGACGCGAGGCGTCGGCCGGCCGCCGGGAACCTCTGGTCGCTGGAGCAGGCGCTCGCGAGGCTCGACGTGCGACGCCTCGTCGACCACCGGACCGAGACCGATCGGCGGCACCTGGAGTCGCATGCCGCGGATGCCCTCGAGGCGTCGGACCTCCTGTCGGCCCGATCGGTCGCGGAGCGGATCGGGGGGGCGCGGGCGCAGGCCCTCGCGGTCGATCTCCGCGACCGGGCCTCGACGAGCGAGGATCCCCTGGCAAGGGCCCGGCTGCTGGCCGCCGTCTCCTGCGTCGAGGATTCCCGGGGACGCGATCGAGCGGCCGGACGAGCGATGAAGGCCGCCCTCGCGCAGGTCGGGGAGGCGGTCGCCGGGCCGGTGCCGGAGGCCGACGACGCCCGTGCGGCGATCGTGCTCCCGGACCAGGCGACCTGGGCGGCCGCCCCGGTCCGGGTCGATCTGGCGGGCGGTTGGAGCGACACGCCGCCCATGTGCGTGGAGCAGGGTGGGACGGTCGTGAACACCTCGGTGCTGCTGCACGGCAAGCAGCCGATCCAGGCCGTCGCGAAGCTCCTCGACGAGCCCCGGATCGTGGTCCACAGCGTCGATCTGGGCGAGAGCCGGTCGTTCACGCGGACGGCGGACCTGCACGCACCGGCCGATCCCGCCGACTGGACGACCCTTCCGCGCACCGCGCTCCGCCTCGCTGGCGTCGTTCCCCGGGATCCCCGGGCGAGTCTTCGCCGGCGGCTCGATCGACTGGGAGGCGGCTTGTCGTTGACGCTCCACTCCGCGGTGCCGAAGGGTTCCGGCCTGGGAACCAGCTCGATCCTCGGGGCGACGGTGCTCGCCTGCCTGGAGCGGCTCTTCACCACCGATCTGGCGAAGGGGACGCTGATCGAGCGGACCAGCGTCCTCGAGCAGTGCATGACGACCCGGGGTGGATGGCAGGACCAGGTCGGAGGCGTCGAGGGCGGCCTCAAGATCTCGCGAACCTCCCCCGGGCGGGTGCAGCGTCCGGTGGTCGAGCGACTGGAGCCTCCGGCCGGCTTCCTCGAGGAGATCGTCGCTCGCACGGTGCTTCTCTACTCGGGGGAGAAGCGGTTGGCGCGGGACATCCTCGAGAAGGTCGTGGGTCGGTACCTCTCGCGCGAACCCGAAGCCGTCCGCATCGTGCATCGGTTGAAGGAGGGCGCGGAGGCGATGGCCGCCGCGGTCCGGGAGGGCGACGTCGCCGGCTTCGGCGAGCGGCTGCGGGAGTACTGGACGCTCAAGACGGCGTTCGATCCGGCATCGACCAACGAACGGATCGAGGCGATGGTCGCGCCTCACCGTCGCGACCTCGAGGCGTGGCAGCTTCCGGGTGCCGGTGGTGGCGGGTTCGTGATGATGCTCGCCCGTGATCGCGACGCCATGGAGCGCATCCGACGACGGATCGCCCGCCATGCGCCGAACCGACTGGCGCGACCGTTCCCCCTCGAGGTCTGCGGCGAGGGATTGCGGGTGACGGTCCTCTGAGAACGGTCAGAACTCGAATCGGAGCCCGACGCCGAACCACGGTTCGTGCCGGGATCGTCCGGCGTCGCCCCGCCAGCCGATGGTGGAGCGGAGTTCCGTCGTCGGATCGATTCGGAGGCCGTGGTAGATCGAGTAGGACGGTTCCATCCGCAGGATGGCGTCGATCGCGCCGCCGGCCGTTCCATCGCCGTCGATCGTCGCGCGCAGGCCGAAGACGTCGTCGGGTCGCCCGATCGGCTCGCCGGTCCCCTCGAGGGCGATCGATGCCCGCATCCGATCGATCCGATCGAGCTCGGGGCTCTCGGCGATCGCCCCGGCGATCCGGAGGGGCAGGTTCCCCGGGGACCAGGAGACCGCCGTCGCGGGCGAGTCGCCAAACGAGAGCCAGGACGCGCCGCCCGGCCGCCGGAGGGCCCGCGACAGGGCGTCGTCGTCCACCGTGGTCTCGGCGGCCACGACGGCGGCGAGCGAGAGCACGGTGGGGCCGGCGACGGCGGCGATGCGGCGATGAAGGTGGGTGGCCATCCGGGTCGGTACGTCGGCCGGGGGCCTCGTGATCGCCCGTCGGCCGGTGGGTGGGAATCGTCCCCGGGACCTCGGTTTCGGTAGCGTGGGCCCAAACGTCCTTCCCCGAGACCGGAGCCGAAGAACCATGCAGGATCACCCGTCACCCGCCACCCCAGAGGCCCGTTCGCTCGATCGTCGGTCCTTCTGCCGCCACGTCGGTTTCGGCGTCGGCCTCCTCCCCGCGGGCACCGCGTCGCTCGGAGCCTCCGCCGTGCCCCTGCCGCCGAATCCGATCTCGCTCGCCCAGTGGTCGCTGCACCGGGAGATCTTCGGGGGCAGGCTCGATCCCCTGCGGTTCGCGGAGGTCACGATGACCCGCTACGGGCTCGGTGGCTGCGAGTACGTCAACAGCTTCTACCGCGACAAGATCGGCAAGGAGGGCTACCTCGCCGACATGAAGCGGGTGGCGGAGGACCACGGTGTCGAGAGCCTCCTGATCATGTGCGACGGCGAAGGGGCGCTGGGCGATCCGGACGAGGCGAAGCGGAGCAAGGCGGTCGACAACCACAAGCGATGGCTCGAGGCGGCGAAGTTCCTCGGCTGCCATTCGATCCGGGTCAACGCTCAGTCCGCGGGTTCCTGGGACGAGCAGCGCGATCGAGCCGCCGACGGCCTGCGCTCGCTCTCCGAGGTGGCGAAGCCGTTCGGCCTGTCGGTCATCGTGGAGAACCACGGCGGGCTGTCCTCCAACGGCAAGTGGCTCGCGGAGGTGATGACGAAGGTCGACCTGCCGAACTGCGGGACGCTGCCCGACTTCGGGAACTTCAGCCTCGGCGGCGGCAAGTGGTACGACCGCTACGAGGGCGTGACCGAGCTCATGCCCTTCGCCAAGGCCGTGAGCGCGAAGAGCCGCGAGTTCGAGGGCGATGGGCGAGAGAAGCAGACCGACTTCGCCCGCATGATGAAGATCGTCCGGGACGCGAACTACGGCGGCTGGGTCGGCATCGAGTGGGAGGGCGGTGCCCCGAGCGAACACGAGGGCATCCTGCTCACCAAGCGACTCCTCGAGAAGTGCGGTTGCGTGGCCGTCCGCACGGGCGACGGTCCGTTCGAGAAGCCCGCCGGGAAGACGCGGGATGCCTGATCGAGCCTCGCCCGACGCTCGTGGGTACTTCCGGGCCAACCTCCGGCTGATCGGGGTCCTGCTGTCGATCTGGGCGTTCGTGTCGTTCGGCTGCGGGATCCTCCTCGCCCCGTGGCTCAACCAGTTCCACCTGCCCTTCACGAAGTACCCCCTGGGCTTCTGGTTCGCGCAGCAGGGAGCGATCTACGTCTTCGTCCTCCTGATCCTCGTCTACGTCGTGCTGATGAACCGGATCGATCGTCGATTCGGGGTCGACGAGGGGAGCGACTGACATGGACGTGCAGGCCTGGACCTTCCTGATCGTCGGACTGACCTTCGCGCTCTACATCGGGATCGCGATCTGGTCGAGGGCCGGCAGCACCGGCGAGTTCTACGTGGCGGGCAAGGGCGTCTCGCCGCTCGCCAACGGCATGGCGACCGCCGCGGACTGGATGAGCGCCGCCTCCTTCATCTCGATGGCGGGGATCATCGCCTTCGCGGGCATGGACGGATCGGTGTACCTGATGGGCTGGACCGGCGGCTACGTGCTCCTGGCACTGCTGCTCGCCCCGTACCTCCGCAAGTTCGGCAAGTTCACCGTCCCCGACTTCATGGGCGACCGCTACGCCTCGCAGGTGGCGCGACTGGTCGCGGTCGTCTGCGCGATCTTCGTCTCCTTCACCTACGTCGCGGGACAGATGCGCGGCGTCGGCGTCGTCTTCAGCCGGTTCCTCGAGGTCGACATCACCTACGGCGTGATCATCGGCATGGGGCTGGTCTTCTTCTACGCGGTCCTCGGCGGGATGAAGGGGATCACCTACACCCAGGTCGCGCAGTACTGCGTCCTCATCTTCGCGTACACCGTCCCCGCGGTCTTCCTCGCCCTGATGGTCACCGGCAACCCGGTGCCGCAGGTCGCCCTCGGAGGCGTCGACTCGGCCGGCGTCGGGCTCCTCGAGAAGCTCGACGGAACCCTCGCCGATCTCGGGTTCGCCGCGTACACCGAGTACTCCAAGAGTCCCCTCGACATCGTCTGCATCACCGCGGCCCTGATGCTCGGGACCGCAGGCCTGCCGCACGTCATCATCCGGTTCTACACCGTGAAGCGGGTGCGGGACGCCAGGTCCTCGGCGGGCTGGGCGCTGCTCTTCATCGCGATCCTGTACACGATCGCCCCGGCGATCGCGGTCTTCGCCCGGGCGAACCTGCTCGACACGGTGCCGGACACCCGGTACGAGGAGGCGCCCGGCTGGGTCTCGACGTGGGAGGACTCGGGACTCGTCGGCTGGGTCGACAAGAACGGCGACGGCGTGATCCAGCACACCGCGGGCCCGGTGTTCGTCGGCAAGCCCGACTTCGCGGTCGGCGACGACGGCGAGCCGCTGCGGGGCGAGCTCTTCGGCGAGCGGCTGCTCGTGAACGAGCCGGTCATGAGTTCCGGCAACGAGCTCTACGTCGATCGCGACATCATGGTCCTGGCGAATCCCGAGATCGCGGGGCTGCCGGACTGGGTCGTCGCGCTGGTCGCGGCCGGCGGTCTCGCGGCGGCGCTCTCGACCGCGGCCGGACTCCTCATGGTCATCTCGAGCGCCGTGAGCCACGATCTCTTCAAGCGGGTCCTGCTTCCGGACGTGAGCGAGAAGGGGGAGCTTCGACTCGCCCGGATCGCGGCGGCGGTCGCCGTGGTCTTCGCCGGGTACCTCGGCATCAATCCGCCGGACTACGTCGCGGCGGTGGTGGCGTTCGCGTTCGGCCTCGCGGCCAGCAGCTTCTTCCCGGCGATCCTGCTCGGCATCTTCTGGAAGCGGATGAACGCGGCCGGCGCGGTCTCGGGGATGCTCGTCGGCATCGCCGCCACGACCGCCTACATCGTCCACTTCAAGTTCCTCGATCCGGCGGCCAACGTCCCGGGGAACTGGTTCCTCGGGATCTCGCCCGAGGGCTTCGGCACGATCGGCATGCTGCTGAACTTCGCGGTCGCGGTCCCGGTCTCGCTGATGACGAGGCCCCCCGGACCGGAGGTCCAGGCGCTGGTCGAGTCGATCCGGGTTCCCGCGGGGGCGGGGGAGCCGGCCGGGGACCCTCACTGAGCCCCGGATCCGCCCTTCACTCCGCGAGCATCTCGAAGCCCTCGAACCGGAAGGCCGGCGACACGGTGCATCCGACGAGCGTCCAGGCGCCGTGACTTCGTGCGGACTGCCACTCGCCCTCCCGGACGATGCCCTGTGGTTCCTCGCCGGCCTCGAGATCGGGGCCGAGCACGATGGTGCGGTCGGCCCTCGGGTCCGACGGGCCGATCAGGAGCTCGAGCGGGGCGCCGGCGTAGTGGTGCCAGATCTCGGTGGCGTCGACCCGGTGCCACCGGCTCGTGACGCCGCCGGGCCGCAGGAAGGAGATCGCGGTGCCGTGGCCGCGGGTGCCATCCGGAAGATCCGGGTCGCGCCAGGTCTCGCGGTAGTAGCCGCCTTCGGGATGGGGTTCGAGTCCCAGCCGCCGGACGATCCGATCGATCTCCGGCGAGGACTCCGCATCGGCGATCGGGTCGCTCATGGTGGGACTTTACCTACCCCCGAGCGACTTGGAACCGTGGCGAGGCTCGCCTACATTCGGGCGATGATCGACCGCGGTGAGAAATCGGACGACGTCGCGCCGGGCATCCCGGCCGTGGAGGCGGTCACCCTGCTGTACGACCGGCACGTCTCGATGATCCGGGGCCTCGTCCACCGGATGTGCGGCGATCGGGACCTCGTCGACGAGATCGTCCAGGACACGTTCCTCGAAGCCCAGCGGAGTTGGAGCGGTTTCGAGGGACGGTCGAAGGCGAGTTCGTGGCTCGGTGCGATCGCGGTCCGCCAGTGCCAGCGTCGTTGGCGGAAGCGGGCCGGCGAGCCCGACCGGATCCCCTCGTTCGAGGAGCTGCTGCCCTTCGGCGAGACCACCAGCAGTCTCATTCCGGGGCCCGGCGAGACCCCGCTGGAGACGTCGATCCGTCGCGAGGCGGCCGACGCGATCCATCGGTCGATCCTCGAGCTGCCGGACGAGTTCCGGGTGCCGCTCCTGATGAAGGAGATCCTCGAGCTCTCGGTCGCCGACGTGGCCGAGGCCCTCGCCCTCAACCCGCAGACCGTCAAGTCACGGCTGCATCGCGCCCGGCTGAAGATGCGGGAGGCGATGCGGGAGCGCCTGCCCCAGGGCCCGGCGGTGGATCCCGCCTACGACAAGCAGACGTGCATCGATCTCATGTGCGCCAAGCTCGACGCCCAGGACTCGGGTCGGGCGTTTCCGGTGGCGAACGAGATCCTCTGCGATCGCTGCCTGTCGGTGTTCAAGGAACTCGATCTCGCGGTCGACCTGTGCCGCGTGCAGGGACTCCCGGAGCCCTCGATGGAGGATCGCGAGCATCTCCTGCAGCAGTTGTTCGAGGCCGGCCGCGGGCCCACGGACTGAGGGACGGGCAATCTGGGCGAAATCCCCGATTCGGGGGGGCCTCCATGGCTCCTCCCGGCACTCATGTCGCATGGCACCAGGAAATGCGATTCTCGACGAGGGACACGCCGCGGACGCCTC
>JAYZBK010000213.1:0-6333 GCA_036339295.1 Planctomycetota bacterium | reverse complement strand
CAACGCCCTCGAACTCGTCGAGGCCCGCCACCCGGTGCTCGACTCGACGATGCGGGACCGCTTCGTCCCCAACGACACGACGCTCGCCGCCGGGGACACCGGGGCCACGCTCGCCCTCATCACCGGGCCCAACATGGCGGGCAAGAGCACCTACATCCGGCAGACGGCGCTGGTCGTGCTGCTGGCCCAGGCCGGCTCGTTCGTGCCCGCGACCCGGGCCCGCATCGGCGTCGTCGACCGCATCCTCACCCGGATCGGGGCCGCGGACGAACTGCACGCGGGACGGTCGACCTTCATGGTCGAGATGACCGAGACCGCCAACATCCTCCACCACGCCACCGATCGAAGCCTCGTCGTGCTCGACGAGATCGGACGGGGCACGAGCACCCTCGACGGGCTCTCCCTCGCGTGGGCGATCGCCGAGGCGCTGGCCGCCCGCGGGAGCCGCACGCTCTTCGCGACCCACTCCCACGAGCTGACCTCGATCGCCGATCGCATGCCCGAGGTCACGAACCTCCACGTCACCGTCCGGGAGTGGCAGGATCGGATCGTTTTCCTCCACCGCATCGCCGCGGGCCGCACCGATCGCTCCTACGGCATCCACGTGGCGGAGATCGCGGGCCTCGCGCCGGAGGTTGTGACGAGGGCGCGGGAACTGCTCCAGACGCTCGAGGTGCACGAGGGCGATGCCGCGAGCCGCGCCGCCGCCGCGGACACCGCGCCGTCGACCACGCCGGATCCCCAGCTCTCGCTCTTCACCGAGTTCCTGCCGCACCCGGCGATCGACCGCCTCCGGGAGATCGACCTCGACGCCCTGACCCCGCTCCAGGCGTTCGATGCGCTCCGCGGGCTCGTCGATTCGGTCGAACGGCCGAAGCAGGATGACTGAGACACCCCGGACATCACGCTGGGGTTCACCGGCCGGGTGGTGCGCGATCCTCTCGCTTCCGCTGGCCCTCGTCTACGGCATCGGTGGCCTGTTCGGGCTGGCGGCGGTCGCCCTCGCGAGCCGCGACCTCCGTACCCGCCCCGACGACCGGGCCGCCTTCGGGGCCCTGCTCGTCGGCATCGTGGGCATGGTCCTCGGAAGCTGCATCGGTACGGCGCTCATGATCGGCCCGGGTCGGGCGCCGCGTCCGGCCGTCCTCGGGACGGTCGACGAGTCCGGCTACCCGACGCTCGACGGCTCGACGATCTCGCTCGTCTCCGGCGACGGCCGACCGACGCTCGTGGACGTCTGGGCGACCTGGTGCGGGCCGTGCATCGAGGCGATCCCGAAGCTCGAGGCGATCCATCGCGATCTCGCGGACGAGGTCCGGGTCGTCTCGATCGCCGACGAACCCGCTCGGATCGTCGGGCCGTGGCTCGAGGCGCGTCGAAGCAAGGTGGCGGCGGGCACGCTGCCCGAGCTCGCGGTGCCGACCTACCCGGTCGTCACGAACGACCAGCCCCTCCCCGATCTGGTCCGGGCGACCCGGGGCTACCCCACCATCTGGCTGCTCGATGCCGACGGCGTCGTGGTGCAGGAGTTCCTGGGCATGCCCGACCTGCCGACCATGCTCGCCGCGATCCGGTTCCTCGGCCCCGAGCCCCCGGGGCCCGAGTCCGAGGCCCCGACCGAGCCGATGGACGAGACGGGAGCCGACTCGTGACGCCCGGTCTCGACGCGACCTTCCTCGCCGAGCGTTTCGCGGACGCCGTCGGCTTCGAGGACTACCTTGCCACCGATCCCGAACGGGCCGAGCCCTGGCGGGACATCCATCGACGGGTGGCCCTCGCGGAGCCGCAGCGAAGACTGCTCGACGGGTTCGTCCGGCGCATGCCGGTGCTCGTGGTGAGCGGGATCTGGTGCGGGGACTGCGTCCAGCAGGGCCCGCTCCTCGCCCGCATCGCCGAGGCGAGCCCCGCGATCGACCTTCGGTGGGTCGATCGGGACGAGGCGGACGATCTCGCCCGCCGGGTCCGGGTCAACGGCGGCGGCCGGGTGCCCGTCGTCGTCTTCATGGCCGAGGATCACGAACCGGTGTCGGTGGTCGGCGATCGCACGCTGACCCGCTACCGCGCGCTGGCCGCCCGCCGACTCGGGCCCTCGTGTCCCCTGCCCGGCGCCCCGATCCCCGACGACGAACTCGCCGGCACCCTGCAGGACTGGCTCGACGAGTTCGAGCGGGTGCAGCTGCTGCTTCGGCTGAGCCCGCGGCTCCGCGAGCGTCACGGCGACTGAGGAGCCCCCTCGCCGCGCCAGATCACGAGATCGCCGTCGTTCGCCGGGTCGTCGAACTCGCCGGTCGGATCGACCCGTCCCCAGTGCTTGACGAAGGCGCCGATCCGGTGGGCGTTCCGGGCGGCCCGGCTCCCCGGTCGTGCCGGCACCCGCTCCCGGCCGCCGTCGTCGTCGCGGTCGATGCCGACCGACCAGATCGTCGGCCGTCCGTCGCGCAAGGCGTAGTGAAGCAGGTCCCCGGTGAAGGGATCGGTCGCCCGCGAGGCCTTGGGCAAGGTGGCCGGCCACCGACCCGCCGACCGCCGTTCGAGTTCGAGCGCCACGATCATCGCCGCGAGGTCGCGATCGGCGCGGAGGGCGTGCCCGGCGAGGACGGCCTTGTCGAGCGTGGGGAGCAGCAGGTTGATCGGGAAGTACCGGAACATCTCGGTCCGCCCGGCCGTCATCTCCGCGATCAGGCGCCCGTCGAACCGGAGGAGCTCGTCGCGATCGACCTCCCACGCCGGCATCGCCGCCGCGGCCTCGTAGCCCTCGAACATCTGGTTCCAGATCCGCGTCGCCTCCGCCCGCGAGAGCATCAGGCGGCTGACCATCGGCCCGAGCAGGAACCGCGCGACGGCCGGACCGTCGAGCGAGCCGCCCGACCCCGCCCCGGTCCCGGTCGCGGTCCCGACCCCGGTGAGGCCACCGATCGTCGCGAGTCCCTCGAAGGTGATGCGACCGTCCCCGTCGCCGTCGTCGGTGTAGATCCGCTGCGCGATGTCGAGGAAGGTCAGCCGTTCGACCGAGAGATCCAGCACGAAGCTCGAATCGTCCATCGACTCGAGCACCTCCAGAAGCACTCGAAGGTCCTCGTCGGTGAACGCCTCGGGTGCGACGGCGAGCGCATCCTGGATGGTCGACAGGGCGAGCGAGTCGATCGCGAACCCCACGAGCTGGCTGATCATGAACGGCGGACGACGCACGAGACGTCCCAGGCCGAACACCCCGCCGAGGTCCTCGACCGCCCGTCGACCGTCCCCCTCGACGATCGCCCGACGGGCATCGGCGTCGAGGACGCGGGCGGCGGCGCGGACCGAATTCAGGAACGGAAGCTGGATCGAGATCACGCTGTCGAGCAAGGGACCGTTCGGCCCCGAAGTCGGACTGGCCGTCGGAAGAGGATCCGGAAGACCCAGGAACAGGCGGTCCGCCGGATCGCTCGCGGTCCCGGTGGCGATCTCGAATCCGAGGATCGGGCGCCCGGCCGCGTCGAGGACGAGCTTCCGCCCCGGCTCCATCGAGTCGAAGAACGCATCGACGGCGTCCTCGGGGATCGCCTCGGAATCGAGGTCCAGCGCTCGGGCCATCCCGGTCCAGGACGGCAGGATCCCCTGGGCCTGCGTCGACAACCGCGAGAGCATCCGCGATCGGGCGATCGGATCGGTGATGCCCGCATCGAAGGTCGGCTCGGGTTCGACCAGTCCGCGCCAGGCCGTGAGCCCTTCCCGCAACCTCGGCCAGCCGCGTTCCTCGGGCGTCGAAGCATCGATCCGAGCGTTGAGGTCCGCGACGAAGTCCGTCGTGACGTTCGGCCCCTGCCGCCAGTCGAGGACCGCGATCACGAGGTAGGTGCCGACGAACGCGACGATCGCGATCGTCGCGACCCGGCCCGCCTGGCGGGCCCCGCCCCCCCCTGGTGGGGCCCCCCCCCCGGGCCGCTCGCGCGCGCCGCGACCCGGACCGCCACGGGAACGTTGCGACCGATCCACGACCGGCGAGCGACCAGTCGTCGTCGCAGGTCGCGGGCCGCGGCGGCGGGCGTGCCCAGCGACTCCGCGACCTGTTCGATGGTCCGACCCTCGTCGAGCGCCTTCCGGCATCGATCGACGAGCTCCCGCGCGGCCTCCGCACGCTCCCGACGTCCCAGCCACGTGCGACGGGCGATGGAGGCGACGAGCGTCCCGAGAGGCTCGGGAAGCCCGGACCGGGCGATCATGGCCGTTCGGTCGAGCGATCCGGTGACGCGACCCCGGACGAGGTCGCGGAGAGGCGTGAATCGAAGTCGTCGAACCAGTCCGCCGTGGGGGTCGGGAGCCGTGAAGTCGTTCGTCATGGTGGACCTCCCTGGCGTCGTGCGACGCCGGTCTCCGATGGGCCGACGGAACCCCCACCATCGTATCGGGCCCGGGATCGGGACTGGATCGGGACTGGATCGGGACCGGGATCGGCTCGGCTCCGCGACGGGGAGGACCTACACTCGGAAGCGTGGTGCGACTCCTCCCGATCCTCGCCGCCGTCATCGCGATGGCCCTTGCGCCGGTCGCCGTCGCCTCCCTCGACGACGACGGGATCGAGGAGCCGACACGCCCGCTCTCGAAGGCCGAAGCCGGGGAACGAGACGCCCTGACCGAACTCCTCGGGAGCCTCGCCTGGCCCCGGCGGGTCGTCGCGGTCCTGCGACTGCAGCGGTTCGACTGCCCCGAGTCCGCGGGGATGGTGATGGCGGCCCTCCGCGACCGGAGCCCCGCGGTCCGGGCCTTCGCGCTGCTCGTGCTCGCCCATCGCGGGGTGCCCCAGGAGGCCGCGTGGCTTGAAGACGAGGAGGAGCCGACCGTGATCCGGACGGCGCTTCGCTGCGGGTACGCCATCGAACCGGCGCGACTCGCCCGAGGGGTCGGTGCCCTCGGCCGGAGTTCCCGCCTCGACGACAAGCTGCTCGCCGCGGAACTCGCCCTCCTGTCGGACGACGAGGCGTTGCACGAGTACGCGAGCGAACTCGTCAAGCTGGTGATCCTCCGGATGAACGACGTCGACGGCGGCAGTCTCAGCCCGCGACTCGCCCGCATCACCGGCGGCCCCGACGTGCGTCGCGCCTACAAGTGGAGGAACTGGCGGAAGAAGAACGGCCGACGCCCGCTTTCCGACGCCCGCATGCTTCCGAGCCGGCCGCTTCCCGCCCGGGAGACGATCGACCGAAGCCTTCCGACGTCGTCCCATGGCGACGACCTGAGCGTGGTGGCCGAGCTGCCGCTCCCCGAATTCATCGCCCTGGCGCAGCACCTCGAGACGCTCGCCCTGCAACCGATCGACCTCGCGATCGTGATCGACTGCACCGCCAGCATGAGCGGGGAAATCGCGGACGCCCAGGGAGGCGTGGACGATCTCATGCGGTTCGTGGGCGACGTCGCAGGAGGCGTCCGGGTGGGGATCGCCGGCTACCGGGACCGCCGCGAGAAGTTCGAGAAGGTGGGCTGGAACTTCACCACATCGATCGAGGAGGCGAGGGCGAATCTCTGGCGGTTGAGCGCCGAAGGCGGCGGCGACCGACCGGAACTCGTCAACGAGGGGCTCGAACTCGCCTACGGCCGGTTCGGATGGAACCCGGAACACCGCGGCGTGCTCGTGCTGGTGGGAGACGCGCCGCCTCACCCGGGACGAGGATCCGCCTGCGTCGCGATGGCGACCGACGCCCGACGACGGGGCGTGACCACGCACGTGATCGGCTGCGATCCCTCCATCCAGGACGACGACGATCCCGGAGCCGGGCTCGGGGACGACGACGAGATCGTGGAGGAGGGTCCGAGCGGTCCCGACGGGATCCGCGGGGTCGACCGACGTCGGCCCCGCGAGCAACGCTCGATCGAGTTCTTCCCGGAGATCGCCGCGGCGGGCGGTGGACGCGTGGTGAATCTCGCCCGGGACGAGCGACTCGTCCCGGAGATCGCCGGACTCATCATCGGCCCCGAGCACGAGGCGTCGATGATCCAGTTCTTCGAGGTCTACATGGCGCTCTGTCGCTGATCCTCGTCGAGGTCGCGCAGCAGCGTCCACGCCCGCTCGAGGACCTCGCGGACGTTCTCGCCGGTGGCGCCACTGGCGACGACGATCTCGTCCGGGCTCGCCCCGATCTGGTGGGCCGTGCGGCGCACCAGTCCCTCGCGTTCGCCCGGCTCGACCAGGTCGACCTTGTTGAAGACGACGAGCTCGGGCTTGCTCGCGAGTTCCGGGCTGAACGCGTGGAGCTCGTGCCGGATGATCTCGTGGTTCCTCGCCGGGTCGGTGCCGTCCAGGGGGGCCAGGTCGACGAGGTGGACGATCACCCGGGTCCGCTCGATGTGCTTGAGGAA
>JAYZBK010000212.1:0-9207 GCA_036339295.1 Planctomycetota bacterium | reverse complement strand
GTGCAGATGACCGAGTTGGTGCTCTTGCCGTAGACGAGCCCGCAGCCACCCGTCGCCATGACGACGGCGTCGGCGCGGAAGGCTCGGATCTGCATCGAACGCATGTCCTGCGCCACGATGCCGACGCACCGTCCGTCGTCGTCCACGATCGGCCGGAGGAACTCCCAGTGCTCGTACTTGACGACCCGCTTCTCGTGCTCCCATCGCCGAGTCTGCTCGTCGAGGGCGTACAGCAGCTGCTGACCCGTCGTCGCGCCGGCGAAGTGCGTCCGCTTGAACAGCGAGCCGCCGAAGAGCCGAAGGTCGCGACGCCCCTCGCTCGTCCGGTTGAAGGGGACGCCCATGCGGTCGAGGAGGTCGATGATCCTCGGCGCCCAGTGCGCCATCTCGTAGACCGGTGGCTGGTGGGCGAGGAAGTCGCCACCGTAGACCGTCTCGTCGAAGTGCTCGTACTCCGAGTAGCCCTGCTGTCTCGCGACCTCGTTGCAGGCGTTGATGCCGCCCTGCGCACACACCGAGTGCGACCGCTTCACCGGCACGAGGGAGAAGAGGTCCACCGGGACGCCGCTCTCGGCGATTCGCACGGTGGCGGCCAGGCCGGCCAGTCCGCCTCCGACCACGATCACTCGTCGATTGGTGTGTTGCATGCCTGGGAGTTTCCTGATGGTCGTCCTGTGGCCCGTCGAATCGAACGGAGGCTGGGAAGCTTCGCTTCGTCGGCGCCGGCGGAGGTCGGAGAGGTATTCGGTCCGATGGTAGGACGGAAACGGGCTCGGGTCACGAATCTTCGGGGCGAACCATGGCGACGTCCGACTCCATGACCGGCGTCTCCTTCATTTCGCGTTCCACCATCTCCGCCTCCTCGGGATCCAGAGTCGCGAATCCGAGAATCGCGGTCACGCCGGCGGCGGCGAGGGCCATGCCGAGTCCGGCGCAGGCGTATCCCCAGCGTCGCTGGGAGGTGGCACTGATCGTGAGACCCCAGGTGATCGCGGCCGTCCAGAGTCCGTTGGCGAAGTGGAACACGATCGCCAGCACCCCGACGAGGTAGAAGACCGCCGCGAACGAGCCCCAGAGACCGTCCTGGAAGTGGATCGCGGTGGAACTCGCGGCGTACTCGGGGTCGAAGGCGGGCATCAGGCCCCAGAAGGACCAGCCCCAGCGGAGCGACGCGATGTGCATGAAGATGAAGACGAACGCCACGTAGCCGGTGAGCCGCTGCCACGTGTATCGCCAGTTCGACTGGTACGCGTACCTCGAGACGTTCGAGTGCCCGGTGCGGGCGAAGTAGACGCCGAGCACCGCATGGAAGGCGAGCGGCAGCCAGAGGCCGAAGATCTCGATCAGCAGCAGGGCGGGCAGGGAGTGGATGAAGTCCACTTCGTGCTGGAAGGTCTCCACGCCGCCGGCGACCCCGCCCGACATCCTGCCCCAGACGATCGACGAGTTCGTCGTGAGGTGCGGGATGAGGAAGAGGCCGATCGGGAAGATCCCCGACAGCGAGTGCAGCCGTCTGAGGAGGAGGTAGTGCCGGTCGATGAAGCTGGGCTCTGCGTTCACGGGAGGATTTTCCGGATCCGGTACGGGACGTCGGTCAGGAACACGGTCGGTTCACGGTTCCTGGATTCGCAGGTCGGGCGGAGGCGATGCAGGATCGATGCCGGGCACGCCGCCACCGGGGCCTCCGGCCGCGCCTTGCTGCGCGACCAGTTGGGCGATCTGCACGAAGCGGCTTCGGAGCTCGGTCACGACCTTCGTCATCTCCTCGGATTCCGACTCGTCGAGGTTGCCCTTGGTCTTCTCCTCGAGGACGCCGAGGAGGTCGATGGCGAACTTCGCGCCGGGAAGGTCGACGACGACGCCGCCGGACTGGGGATCGGTGTACGCGCCGAGGCCCATGATGGCCTGCGATGCGAGAAGGCCCATGAGGGACTTGAAGTCCGCCGGAGGGAGTTCTCCCTGCTGGGCCGGGTCGCCGCCCTGGGTCTTCTCGGCCGCCTTGGCCGCGAGTTGCTCCTTCTCCGCCTGGGCTTCCGCCTTCCAGTCGGTGTCCACGTGCAGTTTCGGCGGGTCTTCGGACATGCCTGGATCTCCTCGATCGGGGTGACTCGTGCGTGTTCGACAAGTGTACGGCCCCGCCGAAGGCTGCGGGGCTCGTTCGACCCGTCTAGGATGACGTCGTGCCGCACCGTTCCAGCCAGTCCGTTCGACTCGCGATGGCCGCCCTCGTCCCGGTGGTCCTCGGGGGATGTTCCTCCACGATCCAACGCTCGGCACCGAAGTCGGTCACGGCGTCGGCGCTCGCGGGAGCGATTCCCGTGGATCCCGCCCTCGTCGGACCGGAGCCCGAGTCGGGCGGCGGGGTCGAGGAGGTCGAGGAGGGCCGGGTCTCGCTCGACGGCGGTGGCATGGACGGCGAGGAATCGATCCGGATTTCCGAGGGTGCGGACACGCTCGTGGACCAGCGGATCGTGGTGGACGACCTTCCCGTCGGGCTTCCCTATCCGATCGACGGCCTGATCGGCCAGATCAACGGCCGGCCCGTCTTCGCGGACGAGTTCCTCCTGCCGCTCGAGGACCGCATCCTCCGGATCATCGCGGAGGCTCCGCTCGCCAATGCGATCCGCGATGTAGACCGCCTCGTGGCGAGTCGCTTCGAGGAGGACGTGAACAGCGAGCTCATCATCGCCGAGGCGGAGAGCCAGCTGACGACCGAACAGCAGCAGGGGGTCCTCGCCTGGCTGCAGGGCGTGCAGGAGCAGACCATCACCGACCGGGGCGGGACCCGGGACTCCGCGGCGCGGAGCATCGAGGACGAGTACGGCATCGGGCTCGAGGAGTTCATGTCCCAGCGTCGAAGCGTGGCCCTCGCCCAGGACCTGATCCAGAAGCGGGTGCGGCCGCGGGCGATCACCTCGTGGCGCGACGTCGAACAGGCGTATCGCCGCGACTTCGCGAAGTACAACCCGCCGGCGACCGTCCGCATCGGGCGCCTTCGTCTTCACCGGCAGCGACAGGCGGAGCAGGTCGAGGAGGCCTCGAGGCTCGTCGAGAGCGGACTGGATCTCGAGGAGGTGAGTCGACGCATGGGGCTCGACGGCGATCTCCCATGGCTCCAGCTCGAGCTTCCGGCGGAGGGCATCGGGGCGACGAGCCTCGCCGGGCCCGTCAAGGAGAGGCTGGACATCGAGTCGCGTGGCGTGGCGAGCGAGCCGCTCGAGCAGGGGCCGTTCATCTCCTGGTTCACGGTGCTGGGCGTCGACCAGGCCGAAGGGCAGAGCATCTACTCGCCCGCCGTGCAGATCGCGATCGAGAACGAGCTCGCCGGAATGAGGTTCTCGCAGGAGCAGGCTCGCTACATCGCGTCGCTGCGAGACCGCTGGGTGGCCGGCGACATCGAGGCGATGCGCACCCGGCTGATCACGATCGCCCGGGCCCGGTACTTCAGCGGCCGTTGATCGGGGGGGCACCCGTCGGCAGGTCCGCGGGTTCGAGACGGATCCGGCGGATCGACGGGCGCCCGGAGCGGGGGATGTTCACCGTCATCACCTCGATGTCGACCGCCCGGTCGCGGGCGAGCGACGAGGCCGCGCGGACGAGCCGACGACGGCGATCCCATCCGACGCGACGTTCGGGCGGGGAAGTCCCCATCGCCGTCTTCACCTCCACGACGAGCAGTCGGGCGGTCGACGGGCACTCCGCGACGATGTCGATCTCGACCCCATGGATTCGTCGATTGCGTGCGAGGACTCGATGACCGGTCGACTCGAGGTGGGTCGCCGCGACCTGCTCGCCGAGACGGCCGAGTTCGAGGTGTCCGGGCCCAGCGTTGAATCCAGCGCCGAATTCAGCGCCGAATCCCCGTCCATCCGACCCGCGACGGCCGAGGATCCGCCGCAAGCCTCGTGCGAGCAGCGGGAGCAGTCGAGCCGTCTTCCCGATCAACCGCCGAGCGGCTCGAGATCGGCGACCATCCGGACGAGCTTCGCGAGGTCGGGCATGGAGACGCCGTCGTCGGTGGGCCGTCCGAGGATCGACCGGGTGACCTCGGCGGTGACCAGGATGCCGACCTCGCCGTTCGGTCCGCTCAGCCGCGCACTGCCGGGAGGCGTGTTCGCCGGGGCCGCGCCCAGCGTCCATCCCTGCTCGAGCAGCCGGGCGGTCATGGCCGAGGTGAAGTCCTCGTGCACGCACTCCAGCAGCAGCTTCCGACCCTCGCCGAGGCGTTCCGCGACCCGCGCGAGGTCCACGGCGGCGGCGTCCTTCTCGTCGATCCCGGTCAGCCAGAGCACGGCCTCGGACGCGTCCCGGGCATCGAGGTCGAGGCGCATGGGCGATCGCCGCAGCTCGTTCGAGAGCATGAGCAGGGCGGAGGGCTCGGGATTCCAGGCACCGTCGTACTCGAAACGCTCGACCGCGATCGTCTTGGAGGCAGGGGCCTCGGGGATCGGTGGACGGGGGGCTCGCGGGGGAAGGACGCTCTCGGACTCCGCGATGCAGATGGCCGCGAGCATGTTGGCGGTCTCGACCTGGTCCTTGGCGGTCGCGTCGGACCCGAGGGACATCCGAGGGGCGGAGAGGACCCAGGTGCGGATCGGCGTCCCGAGGATGTCGGCGCGGCCACGCCAGGGGGTCGGGTCGCGCCTGATGTCCGCCTTCGAATCGACCTTGGACTTCTCGAGCTGGGGGAATCGCTCCTGCACGAGGGCGAGGAACTCCACGTTGAAGCGGCCGCGATCCGCGGGCATCGGCACCACGATGCCCCCGTTCTCGAGGTGGGCGAAGAGTCGCGTCGCCTCCGGGGAGTCGGGATCGTCGAGCCACGGATCGTTGCCTCGACCGCGGACGACGACGACCGGGACCTGGTGCCAGGTGGCCGCGGAATCGGCGAGCTCCAGTCGGGTCCAGCCCACGCTCTTCTCGATCGAGTCCGAGAGGACCTTCGACGCGAGTCCGAGTTCGTCGTTCACCGGAAGGGCTCCGGTCGTGTCGAAGAACCCGATCGGCACGGACTCGAGGCCCCGGTGGAGAACGAAGAGCGCGAAGGCCATCTTTTCGTTGGACGGGTTCCACTTCGTCGAGAAGCCGGTGTCGGCCGACCCCTGGATCATGCGGTCGAGGATCGTCCTCGCGCAGGCATCGAGCCAGTCCTGGCCCCGGAATCGACGGACCCCGGTGGCCCGTCCGGCACGTTCCACCGAGTGGAGGTAGTAGAAGAGCCAGTAGTCGCCGGCATCGTGCCCGGGATTGGTGTCCCGCTCGAACATCGCGTCGAGCCAGTCGATGGCGCCGGCGATCGACCGGTCGACCGCCTGTCGGGTCCGGCCGCTCGAGGGCTTGATGCGTTCGCAGAGGGCGAGCGACGCCAGTCCCGCCGCGGTCAGGGAGCCTCGGGGCGGATCGTCGGCGTTCTTGTATCCCCAGCCGCCGTCCGCCGTCTGGACCCCGAGGAAGCGATTCCTCACGAGATCGACGAGTCGCGGGGGGATCTTCAGTCCAGCGGCATGGGCGTCCGCGATCCCCTGCATCGCGTACTGCGTGATCGACTGGTCGACGAACCCCGCGCGGGGCGTCGGGATGTAGTCCCAGCCGCCCGCCTCGGGCGAGAAGCGGCCGACCAGTCGGGCCAGCTCCGCTTCGGCCAGCTCGCGATATCGCTCGGGCAGCCGGCACCAGACCATGAGTCGCACCGCGATGGCGTAGGTGCCGTCCGCCGGGTTCGCCGCCATCCACTCCAGCGCCTTCGACAGTTCCGGGGACTGGGCGGGGACGCCGGCTTCGAGGAGCGCCAGCGCGACGAGGGCCGTCCGCCCGGTCGGCTGGGCGGTGCTCGCGAGGCTGCCGTCGTCGTTCTTCGGATAGTTCTCGGGTTCCCAGTGCCGGACGGCATCGTGCCTCGTCTCGAGCTCGGCGACGAGACACTCGACCATCGCCTCGATGGTGCCGGCGTCGATCGGTTCCTCGGTCGCCGAGGCGGCGGGTGCCGAGGTCGCGGAGGTCGTGAACGCCAGGGCGGCGAGGAGGAACCAGGCGGGGATCCGTGTCAACTCTCTGGCTTTCGAAGGGCCGAAGGTGTCGGCCGGGAGTGGGGGCGTTCGATTCCGGCGGGCGGGCCGGACGGATCGTCCGGATCGCGAGCGCCACACTCTAGTGCGCCTTCCGTCGATCTCCGAATCGTCCCGGAAGTTCCGGCAATGCGGCTTCCCGGGTGGTTGAGCCCCGTGGTCGGGGGACGTACCGTGCCCGAATGCCGATCCTCGTCCTCGAACACGCCAAGACGCCCGGCTCCGGAGCCATCGGACGGGCCCTCGCTCATCACGGCCTCCGGGTCCGACCGGTCCGCGTCGGGGAAGGGGAGCCGGTCCCCACCGACCTCGACGACGTCGATGGCGTCGTCTCGCTCGGCGGCCCCCAGTCGGCGACCGACGATGGACTGCCGTGGATCGCCGCGGAACTTGGCCTCCTCCAGGCCGCGGTGGCGGCGGAGATCCCGGTCCTCGGGGTCTGTCTGGGCGCCCAGCTGCTCGCTCGAGCCCTCGGGGGTGGCGTCGCGCCGATGTCGAGTCCGTCGGTCGGCCTCCCTCGAGTCGACCTCACGCCGGTCGGTCGCGAGGATCCGCTCTTCCGCGGGCTCCCGTGGTTCGGGAGCTGGCCGAGCTGGCATCGGGAGGAGATCACCGAGATGCCGCCCGAGGCGCGACTCCTCGCGAGCAGCGACGACTGCGGCATCGAGGGATTCGCGGTGGGAATCTCCGCCTACGGCGTCCAGTTCCATCCCGAGTGGGAGGCCGCGGAACTGCTCGAGCGCTGTCGGGGTGGCGCCGAGGACCTGGGAGCTTCCGTCGATCTCGGGACGCTCGCCGCGAGCGTGCAGGACATGGCGGAGTCGATCGACCGGCAGGCCGATCGCTTCGCGACCAACGTCGCGTCCTACCTCATGCCGGTGGAGCGGGTGAACCGAGGCGTCGCCAAGGACATCCATCACTGACGCCCCTGCGGGGGGTCGGACCGGAGGCCATCCCGGCGTGCACGAGCGAGCCCTGAGAAGATCGGATCGGTTCCTGCCCGCCTGTGCCGTGGCGGTCTCGGCATGGCTCATGCTGGCCATGGCCCCCCTGCAGGATGCCGGCGACGCCGGGAACTCCGTGGCCACCGACGAGGCGGTCGCGGCGACCGGGAGCGAGGAGAACCTCAAGGCCTTCGAGCAGCGACTCAAGGAAGTCCGGAAGCAGTTGGAGGCCATCGACCCCGAGGCCCCGGATGCCGCGGAACGTCGACGCACGACCTCGTCCCTCGCGGAGATCCTCGAGGCGACGATCGCCGCCACGAAGCGGCAGGTCGAGTACCAGTCGATGATCGACTCGGCGGGGAAGGAGCACGAGAAGGCGGAGGCCCGGCTCGCGGCCGCCCGGGCGGCGAAGCCCCGGCCCGTCGATCCCGGCTTCTCGCTGGAGCAGGTGCGGCAGGGCATCCTCGCCCGCGAGTCGGCGCTCGCCGACCTCCAGCAGGAGGAGTCGGGGATCGAGGTGATGCTCGAACGTCGGAAGGGCCGGAACGCCCAGATCGGCACCGACATCGCCGAGGTCAGTCGGATCCTCGCCGAGATCGAGGCCGCCTCCGAGGGCGGGGTCGAGTTCCGGGATGCCCGGACGCTTCGAAGGCGGATCGAGATACGGGCCCTCGAGCTCGAGAAGCGGGCCTACGAGGCGACCGATTCCGTTCTCCGCGATCGTCTCCAGGCGGTCATCCTCGAGATCTCCACGCAACGGCAGGAACTCGGGATCTGGGAGGACCGTCGCGGCACGCTCGTCGCGCGCGACGCGGAGGCCAAGCGGGCCGAGGCCGAGGCCCGGGCGGCGGCGGAGGTCGAGTCCGCTCCCGTCCTCGCCGAGGCAGCGAAGCGGAACAGCGAGCTCGCCGCCAGGTTCGAGGAGGCGGTCAAGGGTGACCGGGGCATCGCCTCCCGGCTCGACGAGGCCTCGCTCGTGCTCGATCGCCTCCGCCGTGGACTCGAGTCCGACGAGCGACGCTTCTCCGGCCGGGTCAGCCCGGCGATCGCACAGGTGCTCCGGAAGCGCTACAACACGCTCCCGGGGGATTTCGCGATCCGTCAGCAGTTGGCGGACACCCGCAGTCGCATCCCCTCGATCGAACTCGAACGGATCCTCCTCGAGGACGAACTCTCCGACCTCGTGGACCCTCGGCGGGCGGCCGGCGAGCTGGTCGATCGGGCCGAGCCCCCCATCGCCGCGGAGGACCGACCTCGAGTGGAATCCTCGCTGGCCGAGCTGCTCGACGAGCGGACGACCGAGTTCGGTCGACCGCTCCTGGAGGTCCTCGGCCGGGAGATCGACGAACTGAACCGGCTCGCGGAGACCGATCGGGCCATCCTCGCCAAGATCGACGAGTACCGGGCCTTCCTGCTCCGGCAGACGGTCTGGGTCCGGGACCCCGGGGCGCTCTCCGCGGGATTCTGGTCGCGGGTCGGGGCGCAGCTGGAGACGTTGCTCTCGCTCGAGGGATGGGGGCAGGTCGCCCGGACGGTGGGTGCCAACGTGCTCTCGCGTCCGGTGGTCGCCTTCCTCGCGTTTCTCCCCGCGTTCTCCCTGCTGGTCTTCCGGCGGCGGATCCGCGCCCGGATCGCCCTCGCCGGCGACAACGTGTCCCGGGCGGCGACCGATCACTTCCGGGAGACGCTGGTCGTCGCCGCCTTCGCCGTGCTGGGGGGGCTGGCGCTCGCCAGTCCCTTCTGGCTGGTGTCGTTCATCGTCGAGGAGCATCTCGCCTCGAGCCGGCTCGCGGTCGCCGTGGACCACGTGGCGACCGAACTCGCGTACTTCATCCTCGCGGCCGGCACGCTGGCCTGCGTGGTGTCGAAGGGAGGACTGGCCGAGCGGCACTTCCGCTGGAAGCCGTCCACGATGCGGGTCGCGCGACGCCTGTTGCTGGTCACCTGGATCGCCGTGATCTTCGCGATCGGAAACCGGATCTGCGATCCGCGCGAGCTCGATCTCCCGGATCTCGGCCGCCTGTTCTTCACGCCGATCCCGATCCTGATCAGCGTGTTCTTCCTCACGCTGAGTCGACGGCCCGCGGAACAGCGGCTGCTCTCGGAGCGGGTGGGCAGCGGCGGTGCCGTCGCTCGCGTGGTGCTCGGCATCCTCGCGGTGCTTCCGCTGGTCGGCCTCGCCCTCGCCTACCTCGGCT
>JAYZBK010000211.1:0-19651 GCA_036339295.1 Planctomycetota bacterium | reverse complement strand
GGACCGGATGGTAGAGCGCGAGCGACCCACGGGGCGGCGATTCCGGAGTCGAGAAACCGAAACGCGACGGCCGCCGCCCGAGGGGGCGGCGGCCGGTCGTGAATCCTGCTTCAGTGACCCGATCGGGATCCGGTCGGGCGTGGGGTCAGGCCAGGTCGCGGGCCAGCTGCACGAGGGCGATCTGGCTGCGGGCGTCGGTTTCGTAGGTGCCGGCCGCGATCTCGTCGCGGATCCGGGCGACCTTGACAAGATCGACCCCGTCATCGGTCCGGGCTCGGGCGGCGCCGAGTCGGATGGCGTCTTCGGAGATCTCGACGGCATCCTCGCCACGGCCATGCCGGGCGGGGGCCTCGACGGGCCGATCGGCCGGGGTGGACGGACGAGCCTGGACGGACAGGCGGCTCGAGCCGAGACTTCCTGCGATGTTCGCAATGTCGGACATGATGCTGCTCCCTGCGACGTTGGGGGGGACGCCGCCGTTGGATCGGGTTCGGTGGACTTCGCTTCGCACGACGGGGGGCTTCGGTTCGTTTGCCTCCCGCCGCAGGCCTCCATATCGTCGCGATGCCTCGTTTCCCTTGAGGCTGGCCGACTCGCGGCCCCGACGGCGCAAGTCGTTTTCCAGCAGGGACTTGAACAATGCGCCTCTCGGCTGCGTCTCTCACGCGTCAGGGGTGCTGGAGCTCGCCGATGTCCGATCAAATCGACGTGTCCCGTAATTCAGCGCGTCCGGCCTCGGGAACCCTGAAATTCCACGGACCCGGGGGTCCCCGGCCCATCTCGGTGGCGGCTTGGGCGATCCTGGCGATTTTCTTCATTTTGCCCGCCTGCGGCGAGGAGGCCTCGGACGACGAGTCGACGCTGCAGGGCAGCTCGCCGCGCCGGCTCGATGGCGTTCCCAACATCATGGACTCGGCGGACGACGCCTTCCTCTCCACCTCGGAACGGTCGGGACGGACGACCACGAATTCGAAGCCCGAGGGCCGGTGGTCGATGCTGCTGGCTTCGGTGGGGGGGCCGAACCACCCGATCCAGGCCCAGGCGGTCCGGAATCGGATCGCATCCGACTATCCGGCGCTCCGTTCGGCGTTCGTGCGACCGCAGGGCAAGGGTTCGGCGGTCTGGTTCGGACGGTTCGGGAGTCCGACCGATTCCGATGCCGCGGCCACCCGGGACATGGTGCGGGGACTCCGGACGAGGAACGGGCAGCCCGCCTTCCCGCAGTCCTTCCTGTCCATCCTGCCCGACGACTCGCCCGTCGGCGAGCACGACCTTCGCGTCGTCCGCACCATGTATCCGAGAGTCGATCCCCTCTACTCGCTCCAGGTGGCCTGCTGGGGCACCTTCGGCACCACGGAGGTCTCGCCCGAAGAGGTCCGCGCTCGAGCGGAAGCGGAGGTTCGCGAGCTTCGAAGCCGTGGATACGAGGCCTGGTACTACCACGATCCCGTGACCGAGCTGAGCGTGGTCACCATCGGCGCCTTCGACAGTCGTGCGTACGACGGGCGAAGCACGCTCTTCTCCCCCGAGGTCGAGGCGCTGATGCGGGACTTCCCGGCGCATCGCGTGAACGGCGAGGAGGTCGAGGTGGAACTCACGCCGGGCGATCCGACGACCCGGATCCCGCAGCCTTGTCGTCTCGTGATGGTGCCGGCCCTCCCGTGAGCAACGAGACCCACGCACAACCGGGTTCGCTCGCCGACCCGCGGGGAAGGACCCCCGTTCTCGGGCAGGAGGATGCGGTGACCGAGCTGGTCGACGCGCTTCGGACGGGACGGATGCCCGCGGCGTGGATCCTGCACGGCCCCGATGGGATCGGGAAGCTCACCGCGGCCCTGCGATTCGCGCGGCTCCTCCTCGAACCCGAGCCGACCGAGCTCGCCCTGTCGAACTTCGACCCTCCGCTGGACTCGCCGACCGCGCGACTGATCGATGCGGGCACGCATCCCGATCTCCGGGTGATCCGGAAGGAACTCGCCGCGACGAGCGAGATCCCGCGACTTCGGGAGTCGAAGCAGCGGGCGATTCCCATCGACCTCCTTCGCGAGCACATGCTCGGGGGCGAGGTGGAGGGCCGTCGATTCGAGGCCCTGCACGCGAGGACCCCGTTCAAGGGCGTCCGGCGGGTCTTCATCATCGACGAGGCGGAGCTGCTCAATCAACAGGGCCAGAACGCCCTGCTGAAGACCCTCGAGGAGCCGGCCCCGCGAACGGTCATCATGCTCGTGACCACCCGGGAGGAGCGGCTCCTCCCGACGGTCCGCAGTCGATGTCGCCGCGTTCCCTTCCGTACGCTCGAGCCGACGACCATGGATCGCTGGCTGGCGGCATCGGATGTCGCGGTGGAGGAATCGGATCGAGCATGGCTGCTCGCCTTCGCCGACGGAAGCCCCGGTCGTCTCGCGGTCGCGATGGAGACCGGCATGGCGGCCTGGGGGGCGACGATCGCGCCGGGGATGGCGCGGATCGAGCGAGGCGAATGGCCCGCCGGCCTGGCGGACACGCTCGCGGAACTCGTCGACGAGTATGCGAAGGCGGTGGTCAAGCAGGACAAGCGGGCCTCGAAGGAGGCGGCGAACCGGACCGGACTCGCCCAGCTCGTGGCCGTCCTCGCGGCTCGGCTTCGACAACGGCTGGCGGAGGCCGTCGACGCCTCCGACGAGCGGACGATCGATTCGTGCGCCCGGGCGATGGAGTGTCTCGCGGACGCGGAACAGCGGGCCGCCGGGAACCTGAACCTGAAGTTCGTCACTGCGGGACTGGTCGCCGGCGTCGGCCGGGCGTTCGGGGTCGGGGTTCCCGAAGGCGCCGCCTCGTGACCGCACGGGACCGACACGGCGACGGACTCGAGATCGAACGCAAGTGGCGGCTCACCGCGATGCCCGAGCACCTGCTTCGCGACGACTCGGATCTCGAGCGCCTGCGGATCCGCCAGGGCTATCTCGCCCTTCCCTCGGACCGGGACTTCGAGGCGTTCGACGAGTCGGGGCCCGACGATGTTCCGACGGTGGGTCGGATCCGCTCGATCGTCGATCCCGATGACGGTCGACCAGCCACCTTCATCCACACCCTGAAGATCGGAAGCGGGCTCGTCCGCCGGGAGAAGGAGCGTCCACTCACCGAGAGGGCCTTCGAGGCGGCGTGGTCCTCGACCGTCGGCCGTCGCCTCGAGAAGGTGCGATGGCGCGTCCCCGATGGCGGCCTGGTCTGGGAGATCGACCGATTCGACGACGTCTCGGATCTCTCGATCGACGGCTCGAGCCTCGTGATCGCCGAGGTCGAACTGCCGGATCCCGAGGGGGCGATGGACGTCCAGGTCCCTCCCTGGCTCGCCGGGCTCGTGGATCGGGAGGTCACGGACGATCCCGCCTACAACAACGCCGAGATCGCCTTCCGGACCCCCGGCCGCTGATTCACGGATCGGTGCCCGTCGGCTACCATGTCCGCCCCCGGACCGGCCGCCCGGGACGTTCTTCCTGCGGTCACGGAGAGTCCCAGTGTCCACCTTCCGATGCGCGATCGTCACCCCGACCGAGCAGATCCTCGACGCCGAGGTCGACGAGGTCGAGTTCCCACAGTGGGACGGCCAGCGAGGCGTGCTTCACGCCGCCGCACCGTTCGTGGGACGACTCGGCGTCGGACTCCTCCGGATCCGCACCGCGAACGACGGCGAGAAGCAGTTCCTCCTCAACGGGGGATTCGCCGAGCTCCACGACGACAAGCTGGTCATCGTCGCGGACGAGATCATCGTGCGGGACGAGCTCGACGTCGAGGCGGCGAAGAAGCGGCTCGAGGCCGCCGTCCAGGCGCTCGCGGAGGCCGGCATCCACGACCTCGAGGTGCGCGACCGTCTCGATCGTGAACGACAGGTCGCCACCGCCGCGGTGGCGCTCGCCCCCAACGGTTGAATTCGTCCGGGTCGAAGGCCCGCGGCGGGGTGCCCTTCATGACTGAACACTCCATCACGTCGAGAATCGAGGCGGTCCTGATGACCGCCGACCGACCCCTCGGCGAGCGGAAGATCGCATCGATCCTCGGCCTGACCGCCGACTCGGAAGCGACCGAGGAGTCGAAGTCCGAGACCTCGTCGCCTCCGATCAAGCAGGTCCGCGACTCGGTCGAGGCCTTGAACAGCGAGTACGAGAAGACGGGTCGGTCGTTCCGCATCGAGTCGGTGGCGGGAGGGCTCCAGATCCTCACGCTGCCCGAGTTCAACGAGGACATCGGCCGCCTCAAGGGCGTGCGCAACCAGGCGAAGCTCAGCCAGGCCGCGCTCGAGACGCTCGCGATCATCGCCTACCGCCAGCCCATCCTTCGCGCGGATCTCGAATCGATCCGCGGGGTCGCGTGCGGCGAGGTGCTTCGAGGTCTCATGGAGCGTCGGCTGGTGAAGATCGCGGGTCGGGCCGAGGAGCTCGGGCGACCGATGCTCTACGGCACCACGAAGGAGTTCCTCGAGATCTTCGGCCTTGCGAGCCTCGACGACCTTCCGCAGGCGAAGGAGCTGAGGCCGGCCCCGGCCAAGGCCGCCCCGAAGGCCGACCAGCCCGCTTCGGGTTCCGAGTCCGAGTCCGAGTCCGAGCCCGAGGCCGAGGCCAACGCCGAACCGGCGACCAGCGACTCCGACTGACGACCCGACGGCACCTGCAACCGATCCGCGAACGACAGCGACCCCCCTTTCGGGAGGCCGCGATCGCTGGTGTTTGGGTTTCGCTGTCGGTCCGATCGGCTGCACCAGGCACCCGACGACCGTGGGTCGTTCGGTCAGGCGCGGCGACGCCGCGAGGCGAGTCCTCCGATTCCGAGCAGGGCGAGGACGCCGGGTGCCGGGACCTGGGCCACGTAGCTGCTCGAGACGGTGAACTGGTCGCCCGCACCGAGGACGAAGTCGAGCTCGATCGACATCGACTCCTGGGCCGCCGCGTGCTCGAGGCCGGGAATCGGTTCACCGAACGCCTGCGCGGCCAGGTCGGCCGATTCGAAGGGCGCGGTGACGAGGTCGAAGGGGGAGTCGTAGAGGGTGGCGATGGTCTCGCCATCGACGAGCGCCGCGAAGAGCGCCGAGTCGTTCGACGTGGCGAGGAAGCCGCCGTCGACGTCGCCGGTCAGCGACCCGCCGAGGCTGCCGCCGTAGAACGCGGTGCCGGGGGCGAGGCCGACGGGAAGCAGGACGCCGATCTCGAAGACCGAAGCCGCGTCGCTGGTGTTGGTGAACGCCAGGGCGGAGGACAGGATCTCGAACCCGCCCGAGGCACCGTTGTCGGTCACGAGGAAGGACCAGTTGATCTCGAATCCGTCGCCGATGGTCGAGTTCGCGTACTCGTAGACGCCGGCTCCGAGACCGCTTCCCGTGAGGGAGCCGGCATCGGCCACGCCGTCGACGATCCAGTCCACCGCGAGGACGGGCGCCGTGTCGCCTGCGTGGGCGGTCGAGAGACCGATCATCGTGGTTCCGACGGCGATGCTGCAGATGGTCTGAATGTTCGGAGTCATCATCGTTCCCAATCCCTTTGTTTCGCGAGCCTCGAATCCGGCCCGCGATCCGCCTGTCCCCTCGGCGGTTCCTTCCAAGGTGCCTCGTCCGGCCCAGGTGGCCATCGGGACGCGGCGAAGTTCCTGGTTACCGGCTCCCGTCGGTTCGGGTGGCGCCGGTCGTCCTGATCATTCGGTCCGTCGTCGACGGCCGTGGATGCCGGTGATCGCGAGGAGGGCCATGGCACCGGGAGCCGGCGTCGCGATGGCCATGCTGGCGGTGAAGGTCGCCGAATCGCCGGCGGAGAGCTCGAAGGCGAGGTTCATGCCGATGTTCTCGAACACCGGCGGACCCGAGGCACCCGGGATCGCGGGGACGCCTCCGAACGACTCGCTGGCGAAGGTCCCGCTCAGGAAGCTCGACGCCGAACCGCTGGTGGCCGTGAGCAGCGTGCCGACGACCGTTCCATCGAGCGGATCGATGGTGTCCGAATCGACGATCGCGGAGTAGATCGAGCCGCCGTCGATCGAACCGACGGTGACCCCGTTTCCATTGAAGTCGGTGTAGGAGCCGGCGACCGAGCCGCCCACGAGGGATCCGGTCGAGTAGTCGCCGAGGATCATGTCCATGGCGCTGATCTCGAACGCGGCGGCCGAGGCCCCGGTGTTGATGATCGTGAAGGAGGCCGTGATGAACTCGGTCGAGGCACCGCTCGCGAGGATGTCCCACTGGACGATCCAGCCCGAACCGGAGTCGTTGCCCGAGAACGCGTAGCCGTCCTCGGTCCACTCGAGGTTGCCGTCCTGGCCGGCCACCCAGTTGAACGACTGGCCCTGGGTCTGCAGGCCGACCATGCCGCCGGGAAGGTCCTGTCCGAAGGCGGTGCCGGCGGCGAGACCGATCGAAAGTGCCGTCGAAGCGACGAGCCGTGTGCCGAGAGTTGTCACGAGAGGTTCCCTTTCCCTCGCGACTCGTCATGTCCAACGGTGTCGGCCTTGCGGCCACGCAGCGACTTCCGTCCGGGACGGAGGTGCGGCAACGCCGGGAATCCGGCCACCGAGCACACTTGCGACGAGTCTCACCTTTTCCCTGTCGACCCGCGAGGTCCTCACCTCACCGGCCTCTCCTCCGAGGAGGAGCCCTTTTCATGGGAAACATAGCCCCGTCGGAAAGCCTGTCGAATCAATTCCCGGACAAGCCGGAGAATTCCGATACGACCCATGGAATCGGCCTTGCGGCACCCGGGAGGGCCGGAATCGGACGTCAAGGGTCGGTTCGACGAGGGACTCGGCCGGCCGCGTTCGGCGCCTGGTCGATCGGCGATCGGTCGCGAGCCGTCACGACCTCGACGGCGTCGCCGCAGCGAACGACTCCGGGGCGACGGACGATCGCGTTCCAGCCGAGGACCGGCTTTCCATTCCACGTCCTCGTCCGGGCGAGCGTGGCGAGCGGCTCGGTCCCGGTTCGTGCGGCCTCGTCCGGATCGACCGTGGTCGCGACGCACCGGACGCACGGCTTCACGAGATCCAGGTGGACCTCGCCGATCCTGATGCTCGCCCAGAGGTCCTCGGCACCGGCGGCGACACCTTCCACCACGATGTTGGCCCGGAATCGACGACGGGACCATCGGTCACCCACCGCATCGCGCATGGTGGAGCCGGCAAGCACCAGCACCGGGTAGCCATCGGCGAGACCGGTGGTCGCCCCGTCGGCCTCGGGTTCGGGCTGGGTCCATGGATCGAGATCGGGAAGGTGCCGGACCAGCCGGACGGTGCGATCCACTCGACGAGAGAACCACTCGGCGGCCTCGTCGCCCTCGTCGACCACGATGCGGTCGGCCTTCCAGAGCCGGGCGGTCCCACCCGACTCGGACTCTGCCGGGTGGATGCGGATGGACTCGTCCTCGTGCCGGACCTCGATGAAGGAGGGCAGGCCGCCGGACGGCTCGTCGGGGAGGGAGGGGTGGAACGCGGCCAGGCCGGGGAGCTCCCGCAGGGAGAGGAAGCGGTGGTTCTCGTCGACGAGCATCCAGCGACGATCGAGGAGCGGACCATCGGGCCCGAACGACCATCGCTGGGGATGGAGTCCGGCCAGGCTCTTGATCGGATGGATGCCGATCGAGTGGACGAGACCGCGACCTGCCGGGTCGATCTCCGGGTTCCGATCGAATCCCGATTCGCGGTTGGCGTCGACCATGCCGGACACCGTACCCTCGAGGACGGCTCGACCCTTCTCGTCCGAGGAACCATGCTCCAGATCGGTCCCGTCACCCTTCCGACCCGCGTGCTCCTGGCTCCGATCGCCGGGCACACCGATCTCGCGTTCCGACTCCTCTGTCGCGAACTCGGGGGCGTGGGCTGTGCCTACACCGACCTCCTGAACAGTCGGGCCGTGCTCGCCGGAACCGGTCGTTCGATGATCCTCGCGGCCACCTCCCCGGAGGACCGCCCGTTCGGGATGCAGCTCTACGGTTCACCGACCGATCCGCTGCCCGAGGCCGCCGCCTGGGCGATCGACCACGGCGCGGAGATCGTCGACATCAACATGGGGTGCCCGGTCGATAAGGTCGCCAAGAAGAACGGCGGGTCGCTGCTCCTTCGCGACTGTCCATCGACGGTCGACCTCGTGGAACGGATCGTCGAGGTGGTGGAGCGACACGGCGGGGGACGCGTTCCCGTCACCGCGAAGATCCGGCTCGGGTGGGACCGGGACTCGATCGTCGGTCCTCGACTCGCCCGCGATCTCGAACAGGCCGGGGTCTCCCTGGTCACGGTGCATGGTCGGACGACCGTCCAGCGATTCAAGGGATGCGCGGACTGGAACGGGATCGGCGAGGTCGTGGCCGCCGTGGATTCGATCCCGGTGGTCGGCAACGGCGACGTGGTCGAGCCCGAGGACGCCGTGCGCATGATGGAGACGACCGGCTGCGCGGCGGTGATGATCGCCCGCGCCGCGATCCGGACGCCCTGGCTGTTCCGACGGGCCGACGCCGCGGTGCGACTCGCCTTCGGGGATCCCGACGGCACCGATCGGGAGGTGCTCGAGCAGCGGGCGGCCGAACCGACCCTCGCCGAGAAGTTCCGGGCGGTGCGGCGACACGTCGAACTCGCCGGCATCCACCAGGAGCCGCGGGTCGCCGCCGAGCTCATGCGGCAGCGGATCAGCTGGTACGGCAAGTCGATGGGGCACGTGAAGCCCCTCAAGGAGGCGATCCGCACGGCTCCCGATCTCGAGACGATGACCGCGGCGCTCGACCGCTGGATCGAATGGGCGTCGGAGGATTCGGTGCGCGATCTCGTCCGGGCTCCCCGCGGCATCGCGGGGCCGGATGCGATCGATCGAGTCGGCCAGCCCGCCTGATCGCGTTCGCGGGGGCATCGACCCGGAGGATCGCCAAGTCGTCGCCTTTTGCCGTGATTCGGACCGACATCCTCCGGGAACGGCCAAGGAGCGAATACCGTGCGGGTTCTTCAACGGAGACCCTCGCATGCGAACACTGATCACCACCGTCGCCGTGTCGGCGATCCTCGGTCTTTCCGGGACCATCTCGGCCCAGGCGCCCAAGCTCGGTTCCGACCAGGCGCGTCCCGCCGCGGCCGCCCCGAAGAAGGACGCCAAGACCGCCGCCAACGCGAAGATCGCCGGGATGATCGGCGACACCCTCGTCGACGTCGACGGCAAGAAGCACGAGACCGCCAAGGTCCTCGAAGGCCGCAAGAACGTCGTCATCTACTTCACGGCCAGCTGGTGCGGTCCGTGCCGCCGCTTCACGCCCGACCTGGTGAAGTTCGCCAACGAGACGAAGGACGCGAAGGACTTCGTCATCATCATGGTCGGCTCGGATCGCAACGCGAAGGCCCAGGACGACTACATGAAGAAGGCGAAGATGCCCTTCTTCGCGGTGCCCTTCGGAGCACCCGGCGTCGCCGCGATCAAGCAGGCGTACGCCGGCCGCGGCATCCCGAACCTGGTCGTCCTCGACGACCAGGGCAACGCCGTGAAGGGCTCCTACGAGACCGACGGTCGATACTCGCCCGAGAATCGGAACAGCTACATCGGGCCGCAGCCCGTGCTCGCCAGCTTCAAGAAGATGCGCACCGACGCGGAGAAGAAGGGCCAGAAGGGCTGAGACCCCGCGTCGATCGTTCGACGATTCGAAGACGCCCCCGTCCGACCTCGTCGGACGGGGGCGTCTCGTTCATCGAGGCGTCAACCGAACATCGTGCCGAGGGCGAGGTCGCGGACCGCGGTGCACGGCACGCGACCGTCCTCGTCGTCGTCGATCGCGGCGGCGGCGTCCGCGACGAGCATGGCGTCCCAGCCGAGGCCCTGGTCGACGCGACCGTGCGAGCCCCGCACCAGCGAGGTGTCGGTCGGGATCACGTCGAGCAGGGTCCGGAACCCCAGCTTGCGGCGGACGAGCCGCGATCCGATCGCGAGCTTCGGGAAGCGGAACTTCGGATCGACGAAGAGTTCCCGCGGGTCGTACCCGGGCTTGCGATGGATGTCGACGGTGCGCTGCCAGTCGGGGGCCTTCGCGTCGTCGTGCCACCAGTCGTGGCAGAACCACCGGTCCCGATCGGAGACCAGGACGAGGTCGCCGGCACGGGGATGGTCGAGGCCCGCGGCGGCGCGGCCGTCCCCGTGCAGCACCTCGGTGACGCCGGGGGTCTCGGCGAACCGGGCGGCGATCTCGTCGCGGCGGGCGAGCCCTTCGCGCCCGAGACGCACGTGGGCGACCTGGTGATCGGCGACCGCGAAGGCGCCGCAGGTCCCGGGGTCGACCATCTCGCGTCCCTGCTCCTCGCGCCAGTAGAGGAGATCGAGCTCGCGGAGCACGCGATTGGGGGCGACGGCATCGGTCACCGGCACGATCCCGTACTCGCTGACGAGGATCGGTTCGACCCCGCGGCCGAGGAAGTGCTCGAGGAGTCGCGAGACCTCGTGGTCGACCTCGCGCAGCTGGTGGGGGATGTCGGGATGGTCCGGCCCCAGCTTCTGCAGGCCGTAGTCGAGGTGGGGGAGGTAGACGAGCGTGATCGTGGGGGACGTCTCGCGTTCGACCTTGATCGCGGCGTCGGCGATCCAGCGGGTGCTCGTGATGTCCGCGGCCGGTCCCCAGAACCGGAAGAGCGGGAACGGTCCGAGGGCGCGGGTCAGGCGGTCGCGGAGGTCGGCGGGCTGGGTGAGGCAGTCGGGGAGCTTGCGGCCGTCGGCCTTGTAGATCGGTCTCGGCGTGACGACCACGTCGCAGCTGGTGTGCATCGCGTACCACCAGCAGATGTTGGCGCAGGTGACCGAGTCGTCGCGACGTCGCGCGGTGTCCCACAGTCGCTCCGCCTCGACGAGGCCGTCCGACTGCTTCCACAACGCGACCTCGCGGCTGCCGGGGTCCATCCAGCCGTTGCCGACGATGCCGTGCTCATCCGGTCCGACCCCGGTCAGCATCGAGGCCTGCACGCTGGTCGTGACCGCGGGGAGCGTCGGTCGCATGGTCCGGACGCCGCCTCGCTCGCGGGCGAAGGAGGCGATCGTGGGCGTGTGCGGCCCGATCAGGGCCGGCGAGAGGCCGACGATGTCGATGATCGCGATGCGACGGGGCATGGATGGATCGTAACGCCTCGGCGTCAGGTGCCCGGGATCCGCCGGTGGGCCCAGCAGACGAGGACGAAGCAGGCCAGGCAGGCGATCGTCGCGAAGAACGCGGCGCCGACCTGCGCCGGGGCCGCATCGACGGCACGGAGGATCATCATCCCGACGAGCGCGGTGTCGTAGAGCGACATCGCGGCGATCGACCGGACCACGAATCGTCCGACCGCCCGGGGTCGCCGGGCGAGATCCCGCGTGGTGTTCAGGAGGAAGATGCCGAGCACCACGAGGATGGCGAAGGAGAGCCCGAGGACCCTGAACACCTCGGACGGCTCGGCCCCGCTGTTCCCGATGCCCAGCACGAACGTGGCCAGTCCGCAGCAGGCCGCGAACGGGAGCAGGAGGGCCAGGGTGCCGGTGCCCCCCCATGTCCTTCGTCGACCGAGCGTGGCCTCCGCCCGCTCGTGCCGCGTCGCGACGTCGCTCGCCTCGCCGCATTCGGGACAGGTCGCCTGGTCCCCGAGCACGGGGTGACCGCACGAGGGACAGGTCTCCTCGCTCGTCGGCACCTCGAACCGGGCGACGAGGCTGAACGACGCCACGTGGATGAAGACGGGGATCGCGATCAGCAGGGCGACCAGCGGACCCTCGAGATCGGGACGCGTGATGCGGAAGGCGTCCTGCTGGACCTCGGACATCACCATCGCCCCGGCCATGAGGTAGAGCCCCACCCGGCAGCCGGCCATGACGACCACGCTCCATGCGGTGGCCGCATGGATCCGGTCGTAGAGAAGGACCAGGCCGGCCACGACCACGGCGACCACGCCCGTCGCGATCGAGATCGACCAGGGAAGGATCGCGCCGACGACGACGAGACCCCAGCCGACCGTCGCGGCGACGGTCGCCGGGACGCGGCCCGATGGAATGGGGCGTTCCGGTCGCTCCCGCCGGTCGATGTCGAGGTCGAAGACGTCGTTCAGGACCATGCCACCGAGGTAGAGCATGGATCCCGCGACGAGGACGACCGCCAGCTTCCACCCGCCGATGGGGCCTTCGAGGGAGACGTCGGCGAAGGCGCCGGCGACGCAGGTGCCGGCGACCAGGTTCGTCCAGACGGTCGGGAGGTTCGAGATTCGAAGGACCTCGAGCCACGCCTTCATCGCCGCGACTCCCCGTCGATGGTCTCGAGAAGGCCCCGGAGCCAGCGGAGTTCCTCGGCGATCCCGGCCGCGAGCCCCTCGTCCCCGGCGTAGAGGCAGCCCGGGAGCACCTCCCAGGCGTAGGTCTCGACCTCGAGCGTGGGTCGGTCGCGGTCGGACGGGAGGGCGGCGAGGCATCGCTCGATCTCCGCCTGCGTCGTTCCCCAGCGGTCGCCTTCGGTCATGAAGATCGGCACGTGGAAGTGGGTCCGCCACGTTCCGAAGGGGACCTGGTGGTCGGCGCGATTGGCGAGGGCGATCGGAAGGTCCTCGTAGGTCTGGACGTCGAAGTGGGGTTCGACACCGGTCCTGATCGAGGTCTGGTGGAGGTACCGGGGCTCCACGAACCCTCGATACGACTCGAGCACGGCGGCCCGGTGCTCGTCGTCGTCCATCGCGTCGAAGTCGACCTCCACCGCGCTCGACACCTGGATCTTGCCGATGGCGATCTCGTGTTCGCGATACGTCCGAAGCGCCGCGGTCTGGGGTTCGAACATGACCGCGGCGTGGCAGACGTCGTGGTTGACGCCGAGATACCGCCGGTGGTCGACGTCGTCCGACGGACGGAACGCCTGGTCGAAGAGATCGACCACGTCGCGACTGGTGTCGAGGACGCAGCCCGGCTCGGGTTCGAGATCGAGGTGGATCCGGGTCCCCGAGTCGTCCTCGATCGAGCGGAGGACCTTCGCCATCTCGACGAGCTGGGCGGCCGCGAGGCCGACGGAGCACCCGCAGCCCTCGTTGGTGAACGAGGCCCGCCAGCCGATCGGCAGGGTCGAGATGGAGGCGTCGGTCGTGCCGTCGGGAAGGAGCTCGACGAGCAGGTGCGCGAGGTCGACGGTGTAGGCGAGTCGACGCGGATCCGCCCAGTGCGGTTCGTACACCGCGTGCTTCACGACGTCGGCGTGGAAGTCGCCGTAGGGGAAGCCGTTCAGGGTCGTGACGTGGAGGCCCTTCGCACCGAGTCGATCGCGAAGGGCCCGGGCACCGTTCGACGCCCGCAGTTCGCGGGCGGATTCGGCGGAGAGCCAGAGGCCCAGGCCGATGGGCGCGGCGGGATCCGACTCCGGGGCGGTCAGCTCCCGCACCCGCACGGCGAACCGGTCGAGGTTGGCTTCGGTCTCCTCGAGCGTCCGACCCGCGTGGACGTTGGTGCAGTAGGTCGGGATCGCCGGGATCATCGGGTCGGCTGCACCTCGGTGCGGAACCGACCGGTCTGGCCGAGGAACTGGAGCGGGTTGTCGAAGCTCACCTTGCGGATCGTCGCCTCGAGGTGGCCGCGCCGTCGCATCTCGTCCCGGCACTTGGGGACCGCGAGCGGGTCGCTCGGGCCCCAGTCGCCGGCCGAGTTGATCCAGAGCCGCTCGGTGCCGTGCATCTCGAAGATGTCGGCCGCCCGCTGCGGCGTGCACTTGGTGTCGGGGTACAGGGTCATGCCCGCCCAGAAGCCGCGATCGAGCACCTCGCGGACCGTGTGCTCCTCGACGTGGTCGATGAGCACGCGACCGGGGGCGAGGGCCCCGAAGTTCCTGATCGCGTCCATGATGAGACGGGTGCCCTTGCGCTTGTCCTCGAGGTGCGGCGTGTGGACGAGGACCATCTGGTCGCGGTCGGCCGCGAGCTGGAGGTGGGCCTCGAGGATCTCGAGCTCGTTCCGACTGTTCTTGTTCAGCCCGATCTCGCCGATGCCCAGGACGTTCGGCCGGTCGAGGAACTCGGGGATCAGGTCGATGACCTCGCGGGCGAAGACCGGGTCCTCCGCCTCCTTTGGGTTGATGCACAGCCAGGTGTGGTGGGCGATCCCGTACTGGGCCGCCCGCTTCGGCTCGCTGTCGGTCAGCACGCTGAAGTAGTCGAAGAACCCCTTCGGGCTGCTTCGGTCGTAGCCCGCCCAGAACGCGGGTTCGGTGATCGCGACGCAGCCGGCGAGGGCCATGCGCTGGTAGTCGTCGGTCGTCCGGCTGACCATGTGCACGTGGGGATCGATGTACATCAGTCACCGGTCCCTTCGAAGCCGTCCCAGGCGCCGGTGGCGCCCTTCATCGGGGCCGCGTCGATCGGCGTGTCGCTCGGATCGCTCATGAGGTCGAGCACCCGCCGGGCCCGTTCACCCTCGCCGTCGACCAGCAGGCCGATCGCGGCGCGAAGGCTCCGGAGCCGGAAGTCGTCGCCGCCGTCGGGCGCCGGGCCGGCCCGGTCGACCCGATCCAGGAACGCCGCGATGTCGATCACCTTCGCCCGGTGCTCGAGGAAGTAGCGGTCGATGACGGATTCACGCGGAATCGGCGGGGCGATCGGGTCGTTGGACATGCCTGAAGGCTACCCGCCCGTCAACCCCCGAGGGGGGTCGGCTCGATCGCGAGCCACCAGGCGAGGTCGAACAACAGCAGGAAGGCGCCCTGCACCAGCACGGCGATGCCGAATCCGCGGGGAAGCGGCTCGGGGCGACGCACGAGGACGACGCCGACCACGAGGTAGACCACGTCGAGTCCGCCGTTGACCAGCAGGAGACGCCGGAACTCGTCGGGATCGACGACCGGGTCGACGAGCGCCCAGACGACGATCGCGAGATCGATCGCGATCCAGAGGAGGGTCATCGACCAGAAGCCGGTCCGGACGACCCCGGACTCCGGGGACGAGGACCCGGGTCGGGATCGAAGGAGCGTGATCCCGGCCGCGATCGTCCAGGCGACGCACCAGGCGACCAGCATCGGAAGGAAGGCGGAGGGCATGCGGTACCTCGAGGCTCAGGCGCCCGGTCGGACCGGGTCGAAGTCGGTGGCGAGCCGCGAGGCGGCCTCGCCGAGAAGGTCGCGATCCATCTCGTGCACGTCGACGGGTCGACCGATGCCGTCGAGGAGGGTCACCGTGAGTCGGCCGCCGAGATGCTCCCGGAACTCCTCGAGCCCGTCGAGGATCCGATCGTCGGCGAGGGCGGGGTGGTGGACGGGCAGGCCGAGCCGGCGCAGCACGTCCACGACCCGCACGGCGACGTCCCGGTCGATTCGACCGGCGAGGTGCGAGTACATGGTGTCGAGTGCGATGCCGATCGAGACGGCTTCGCCGTGGCTCACCTGGTAGTCGGTCATCGACTCGAGCCGATGCGCCGACCAGTGGCCGAAGTCGAGCGGCCTCGCCTCGGCTCGTTCGAACGGATCGCCACCCTGCGTGATGTGTCTCAGGTGGAGATCCGCGCAGCGGCGGATGACCGGTCGGGCCGCGTCGAGATCCCGCTCCCGGATGGCGTCGGCCTCCCGATCGATGAGATCGAGGAACGCCGGGTCCTTCAGGCACGCGATCTTGACGGCCTCGCTGAAGCCGCTCCGCCAGTCCCGGTCCGCGAGGCTGAGCAGCATCCGCTCGTCGCAGATCACCGCGACCGGCACGTCGAAGCTGCCGACGAAGTTCTTCTTGCCGAAGCGGTTGACGCCGTTCTTCACGCCGATCGCGGCGTCGAGCTGGGCGAGCACGGTCGAGGCGAACCGCACGAGGCGCACGCCTCGGTGGGCGGTCGCGGTGGCGAAGCCCACCGCGTCGAGCACCGCACCGCCGCCGAAGGCGGCGACGTAGGAACGACGGTCGATGCGGCATCGGTCGACGGCGGACAGGATCCGGTCGACGACCTCGGGATCGTTCTTCGCCGCCTCCCCGCCGGGGACGATCATCGTCTCCCGGAGCTCGGGCATCCCGGGGCGGGAGAACGCGGCGGCGATCCGATCCGACAGGCCGGGATCGGCGTCGGCGAGTCCCGAGTCCACGACGGCGACGAGTCCCGGGGTCGGTTCGGCGTCGTGTTCGAAGACCTCGCCGAGCACGTCGCTCCCCGGGTCGAGCGAATCGTGTCCGAAGACCAGCCGGTGCCGGAAGGCGACCGGGAAGTCGTCGGTGAGCTCGAGATGGTCGTCGTGCGAGGCCATGGGAGGGTCGGAGGTCGGAAGACGATCCAGCATACGTTCCACGACCGGTGGATTCGACGGTCCGGGAATTCGGATTCTGCGCAAGGCGGGACCACGACGGAGGGGCGCCCGTCGTGGTCCCTTGTCCGCACCACCAAGGTACGGACGGTCGGATCGGTTGGATGACACGCTGGTCAGGGCTTGATCAGGACGAACCTGGTCGTGCCGGAACGTTCGACCAGCATGCGGATCGGCTGGTCCTCGGGGATCTCGTCGAGCGCCGCCCGGAAGGCGGTCGGGGTGCCGACGTCCTTGCCGTTCAACCGGATGATGGCGTCGCCCGGTTCGATGCCGACCCGGGCCGCGGCGCCGTCGGCGGAGACGCCGCGGACGAAGACGCCGGTGTCGGTCCGGAGACCGGCCTGCTCCCGGAGGTCGCCGTCGAGTTCGGAGAGCTCGAGTCCGAGTCGCGGCGGGGCGGGCGCCTCCTCCGTCCGGGTCGACGTCGCATCCGGATCGGACGGTCGACTGCCGAGCGTGGCGGTGAGCATGATCCGCTCGCCGTCGCGCAGGCACTCGAGCTCGACGTCGTCCTGCGGCGCGTGGTTCGCGACCGTGCGAGCCAGGGTGCGGAGGGTGTCGGTCCTCCGACCGTCGATCGAGAGGATGATGTCTCCGGCACGAAGCCCGGCGGCATCGGCCGGCGTCCCGTCGAGGACGCCGGAGACCAGGACGCCGCGTCGCGCCTGCGTGTTGAACGAGGCCGCCAGGTCCGGGTCGAGCGACTGCAGGCTCACCCCGAGCCACCCGCGGTCGACCACCCCGTCGCCGGCGAGGTCGTTGGCGACCCGTTCGACCATCCGGCTGGGGATGGCGAAGCCGATGCCGTCGTTGCCGCCGTTGCGACTCGAGATGGCGGTGTTGATGCCGATCACCTCGCCGTCGAGGTTCACGAGCGGCCCTCCGGAGTTGCCGGGATTGATCGCGGCATCGGTCTGGATGTAGTTCTCGTAGCGCGAGAGTCCGACCGCTTCACGGCCCTTGGCGCTGATGATGCCGGCGGTGACCGTCTGGCTCAGCCCGAACGGGCTGCCCAGCGCGACCACCCAGTCCCCGACCCGGGCCTCGTCCGAGTCGGCGAAGACGGCGGCCTCGAGTCCCTCGCGATCGATCTTGACCACCGCGAGGTCGGTCTCGGGATCCGCGCCGACCACCTCGCCGTCGACCTCCTCGCCGTCGTGGAGGGCCACGCGGACGCGATCGGCGCCGTCGATCACGTGGTTGTTCGTGATGATGAGGCCGTCCTCGGTGGCGATGACGCCGGTGCCCTGTCCCATCCTGGGGCGAAGGTCCTCGGGTCCCGGTCGATTGGGGAGCCCTGGAAGCATGTCGCGGAAGCGCTCCGGGATCTGGTCGAGGTTCGGACCGCCCTGGCCGGCTCCCGAGGCGTACGGGGGATCGTCGATCGCGATGATCTGGACCACGCTCGGCCGCACCACGTCGGCGACGTTGCGGAACGCGTCGGAGAGCGAACGGGCGTCTCGGACGCCCTCGGTGGCGGTCACCTTGTGCGCCTTGCCGCGAAGGTTGACGATCTCGCCCGCGAGGGTCGAGGGTGCGAGGGCCATTCCGGCGATCGCGGCCAGCGTCGCCAGACGCCGGCGCGAGGGGCTGGAGAGCGAGGAGAGCGGATTGGGCAGTTGATCGAACATGGCAGTCTCCGGGCGAGGGACACCACATCGAACCCTCGAGAGGGACGAGCGGCCGGAAGGACGACTTCCGTTTCGGTCGGCGACGATCCGAACCCATCGGCGTCGCTGCGACTTCCATTACGCCCGGGATCGGGCCGGGTTCGCGCGGTTCAACGACGTTCCCGGGGACTTCCGGGGGGTCTCAGCGGCGGTCGGCGGCGGAGAGGCGATCGAGCAGGACGGCGGCGGCGACCGCCACGTTGAGGGAGTCGACGCCGGGAGCCATCGCGATCCTCGCGAGTCGATCGCACGCCTCGACCGCGTCGCGACCGAGTCCGTCGAACTCGCTGCCCATCACGATGCCGATTCGACGACTCCCCTCGATCCGGTTCGTCGGTTCGGAGTCGCCGTCGATGCTCGCCCCGACGAGCTGGAGCCCGTGGTCGCCGCGCAACCTGCGGAGATCGCCGCTCCAGTCGACGCTGCGGGCGAAGGGGATCGCGAGGACGTGTCCGATCGAGACCCGGATGCTCTTCCGGTAGAGGGGATCGTGGCAGTCGGGGGAGAGGACGACGCCGTCGACGCCGAATGCGGCCGCGACCCGGAAGAGCGAACCGATGTTGTCGATGTTCCTGATCGACTCGAGGACCAGGATGGTCGCGGGACGGTCCATCGCCGGGATCACGTCGTCGAGCGACCGACCGTCGAGGGCGTCGCGTCGGCCGCTGGCCAGGATGCCACGGTGGATCGGGAAGCCCGCGATCCGTTCGAGCATCTCCTGGGGCGCGACGAGGGACTCGACCTCGGGATCCCCCCGTTCCGAGAGCACCTGTTCGAGCCAGGCCCGCTTCGACTCCGCGACGAGGACCCGTCGGACGAGCTCGGGTCGCTCGAGCATCTTCTCGACCACCAGCGACTGCTCCCCGATGAAGACCCCGGGTCGGCCCTGCGGCCCCCGGACGTCTCGATCGCGGATGTCCCGGAAGTCCTCCAGCCGCGGGTCCTCGGGATCGGTGATGTTCTCGATGCTCATCGAGGTCATTGTGCCCGAACCGCGGCGGGCAGGCGGATCGGGATTGGGCGATGATGCACGCGGCGGTCCTTCCGGTGACCGACCCCGGCACGACGCAGGAGCCCGACGTGGAAGACCGAGCCGACGACGAGCCCGAGGGCGGCCAGCGCGAAGCACCTCGGACGGTCATCGACAACCCGGCGGAGGCGAGCCTCGAGGATCGACGGGTCGCCGAGCTCCTCGAGCACTCGATCGACGTCCCGGTCCTCGCCAGCGCCGTCGGGGCGCAGGAACCGGCGGATGCCGCGGACACGCTCGAAGGCCTCGACGAGTCCGAGGCGGCGGACGTTCTGGAGGAGATGGACGTCGACGATGCCGCCATCGCGCTCTCGCACATGGTGGCGCCGCTCGCGATGTCGGTGCTCGAGGATCTCGTGGAGGAGGACCCAAGCTATGCGGCCCGCCTGCTCGCCGAGATGCCGGCCGACGACGCGGCCGATCTCCTGCAGCTCGTGCCCGACGAGGTGACGGATCGCGTCCTCGCGGTGATGACGGCCCGTCCCCGGGCGGTGCTCGAGAAGCTGCTCGCGTTCGATCCGGAGTCGGCCGGCGGCCTGATGGATCCCGCGGTCCTCGAGGTGCGCGACACCCTGACCGTGGGGGAGGCGGTCGAGGTCGTCCGGGCCGCGGGCCCGGACGCCGACGCGGAACACGTCTTCGTGGTCGACGACGATGACCGGGTCGAGGGGATCCACGGCCATCGCCCACTCGTGCTCGCATCCGACGACGAG
>JAYZBK010000210.1:0-11464 GCA_036339295.1 Planctomycetota bacterium | reverse complement strand
GGATGTTGACCACGTCCGCTGGCGGGCGGACGGGGCCGGTGTAGCCCCTCACGGGACCACACCCGCCGTGGATCGCGGCGAGCACGGGGGCGAGGGCGAGCAGCAGCAGGAGCCGGGTGGGAATCGAGATGCGGAGGGTCTCCAGGGGCGACGAAGGATAAGGGCGACCGGTCGGGGGGTGGGAAGATTCCCCATGGGATCGGCAGGTGGTCCGGATATGTTCGGGGCGTCAGGGACAACCCGCGAAGCCGGTGCCCCATGGGGTGGGCACCGGAGGGAGGATGACGAGCATCGTTCCTTCCCACTTCCGGGAGACCCACAAATGAAGACTCGATTCCTCCGTGGTGGCCTGGCGTTCACGACGGTCGTCGCCGTCGCTGCAGCGGTTGCCCAGGGCCAGTCGTTCGAAATCGACGACCGCGCGGCCGATCCCCTCGAGATGCCCTCCCTCGACGAGGTGTGGGAGTCCCCCGACGGGATCATCCACGCGGGCAGGCAGACCTTCCGGTCGTGGTCCGCGTACTTCCAGTCGGACTTCTTCCGGAACCGGGACAAGCGGTGCGGCGCCCCGACGGACGTCGTCGGTCCTCCAGGCCAGGGCGGCGTCGCGGGCACGGCCGCGGACTGCAGCCTCTCGTCGACCAACCCGGCGGCGGAGTACGGGCCGGCGAACGGCGTCTTCGTGATCGACGTGGTCATCCACAACATCGCGAGCAACAGCGGCACCGGCTTCATCGACGACGCCCAGCTCGCGTCGCAGATCGACATCCTGAACGAGGACTTCAACGCGCTGGCCGGAAGCCTCGGGGCGCCGGGCACGGATTGCGCCATCGAGTTCCGACTCGCGAGCGTCGACCCGAACGGGAATCCGACGACCGGCATCAACCACTACTTCAGCAACAAGTGGTACAACGATCGCGGCAACTACAAGTCCCAGCTCTCCTGGGACACCAACCGCTACCTGAACATCTACACGAACACCGCAGGCGGCAACCTCGGCTACGTCGAGGGCTTCCCCCAGCAGGGCATCGTCGGCGCCGCCAACGACGGCGTCGTCTGCAACTGGACGGCGTTCGGCCGGAACTCCTCGGGCGCCCCGTACAACCTCGGACGCACCGCCACGCACGAGGTCGGTCACTACCTGGGCCTGTTGCACACCTTCCAGGGTGGATGCGGCACGAGCGACTGCTCGACCTCCGGCGACCTCGTCTGCGACACCAACCCCGAGAGCTCGCCCAACTACTCGAGCTGCGGCCGCACGACCTGCGGGAGCCCGGACCCCGTGAAGAACTACATGGACTACTCCGAAGACGCGTGCATGGACAACTTCACGCCCGATCAGGCGGCTCGCATGCGATGCGTCCTGATCCACTACCGCGAGGATCTCTGGATCAACAACGGCGGTGGCGGCGGCGGTGGTGGCGGCGGCGGCGATCCCGTCGGCGCCTGCTGCGTCGGGACCTCCTGCGGCGAACTCACGGAGGCCGACTGCGGGTCCGCCGGCGGCACCTGGCTCGGCGCGGGAACGGTCTGCGAGACCGACACCTGTGGCGGCGGCGGTGGTGGCGGCGGCGGCGACCCGTTCGATGCCACGCTCGAGGCGGGCGTCGTCACCCAGGGCTCGCTGGTCGGCGGATCGCTCGGTTCGCTGGGCGCCTCCGACGACGACCGGGTCGTGCTCGGTTCCGCCGCGGTCGGCAACCGGCAGTACACCGAGATCGAGGCCACCTTCTCCTCGGCGACCGCCGCGACGTCCATGCAGGTCACGGTCGAGACGTCCTGCACCACGAACCGCGCCAAGACCGCCGTCGAGATCTTCGACTTCGCCGGTGGCGGCTGGGTCCGGCTCGCCCGCTACAACGAATCGGGCAGCGACTCGTCGCGGACCTTCGACATCTCGAACGCCGCCGCATTCGTCGACGGGGCCGGAGCGATCTCGGTTCGCGTGAGGACCGACCGGCGAGGCGGCTCGTTCCAGACCTCGATCGACCAGATTCGCGTGGTGGTGACACCGTAGGCGACCGGCGGCAATCTTCTCGTTCCCGAGATGGGGGAGGCGTCTCCGGGCGTCTCCCCCTGTCTCTTCGGGGCCTTCCCCGCCGATCAACCACCGCCGATGAGGATGCCGCAGCCGAAGACGATCAGCCCGCCCACGACGGTGCCGAACATCGCCTTGAGCAATGGCGTGTCCATGAACCGCTTCCGGATCAGTGCGATGGCGAGCAGTTCCACGAGGACCACGATCGACGCCGCGATCGTCGCCGTCGTGAAGCCGGGGAGGAGATAGGGAAGCGTGTGCCCGATGCCCCCGATCGCGGTCGCGATCCCGCAGATCGATCCTCGGGCCCACGGCGACCCGCGGCCGCTCAGCTTGCCGTCGTCGCTCATGGCCTCGGCGAACGCCATGCTGATGCCCGCACCGACCGCGGCGGCGAGACCGATCCGGAACGTCTGCTCGTTGTCCCGCGTCGCGAAGGCGGCGGCGAACAGCGGGGCCAGGGTCGAGACCGACCCGTCCATCAGGCCGGCGAGTCCGGGCTGGACCACCTGGAGCACGAAGCGGCGATCGCGGTCGTCGGTCGGGGCGTCCGACGGGGGCACGGCGGGGGGCGTGGTGTCGTCCATGGCGGGGAGGGTATCGGAGCCGTCCCTCTCGCCCCATCCGGGCCGGGACCGAGCGGGCCGGTGAGTGAATTCGTTGCCACCCCCGGGACCTTGTGCTATCGTTCCCGTCCGCCCGAGAGGGCACGTTGGGCCATTGGCGCAGCTGGCTAGCGCGCTTGTATGACACACAAGAGGTCACTGGTTCGAGTCCAGTATGGCCCACTCGACCACGAACCCCGCCACCGGCTTCTCGCCGAGGGCGGGGTTCCTGGCGTACCGACCGCGAAAAAGCCCTGCAAGGCCCGCGGGATGGCCGTCGGGGACCCCGAATCCATTGGATCCGGCGCCCGCCGACCCTACGATGGACGCCACACCTGCCAGCGTCCAACCCGAGCGAGAAAGACATGCAACGCACCAGCGCCATCGTCACCCCGATCGCCAGCGCCCTCTGCTTCGTGGCCATGCCCGCCGGGGCGGACACGATCACCGTCTGTGCCGAGGGATGCGACCACGTCTCGATCAATGCCGCGATCGACGCCGCCGGTGACGGCGACGTCATCCAGCTTGCGGCCGAGATCTACGTGGAGAACGCACCGATCAACACCGACGGGAAGGCGATCACCCTGCGGGGCGCGGTGGACAGGAACGGTTCGGCAGCCAGCATTCTCGACGGCGGCGGGTCATGGCGGGTCCTCGAGTGCACCGGGGGGGAGGGCGACGACACCGTCTTCGAGGATCTCCTGATTCGAAACGGCTCGGCCACCAACGGCGGCGGCATGTACATCGAAGGCAGCAGCCCGACCCTGGCCCGGTGCACCTTCGCGAACAACTGGTCCACGACGGGCGGTGGGATGTACAACGCGCAGTCGAGCGCCCCGCGTCTCACCGACTGCCTCTTCACCGGGAACAGCTCGAGCCAGGACGGCGCGGCGATCCGGAACGCCGACTCCAGCCCGACGATCACGAACTGCACCTTCTCGGCCAACGGACCGGGGCGCGAAGGCGGCGCGGTCTACCACGGGGGTGGCACGCTGGTCATGGTCGACTGCAGCATCGAGGGCAACCAGGCCGAGTTCTCGGGCGGCGGGCTGTACCTCGCTGGAGATGGTTCGACGGTCGCGGGATGCACCTTCGCCGACAACACCGGCGAAAGCGGGGGCGGCCTTGTCCTCTTCGGCGACGCGACGATCTCCGACTGCTCCTTCTCCGGCAACAGCGTCGAGGGCGCCGGCGGGGGGATCCGCATCGGATCCGGGAGTCCTGCGATCTCGGCCTGCGACTTCGTCGACAATTCGGCGGGGAGCGAAGGCGGCGGGATGAGCACCGTCTGGGCCAGCGGCGCGACGATCACCGACTGCCTGTTCGATGGGAATGTCGCGGGATTCAATGCGGGCGGGGTGTACAACACCATCAGCAGCCCGACATTCACGAACTGCGTCTTCATCAACAACCGCGCCCAGTACGGGGCCGGCATGACCAACGCGCAGTGCAGTCCCTCGCTCATCGACTGCACCTTCACGCTCAACGTCGCGGAGGAACTCGGGGGCGGAGTGCGCACCGTCAACGGCGGCCCCCTCCTGCTCGGCTGTCGAATCTGGTGCAACGCTCCCGACGCGATCCGCGGCGGCTACGACGACGGCGGCGACAACTGCATCCAGGAGGACTGCACCTCCTGCGAGATCGACGCCTGTCCCGGGGACTTCAACGGGGACGGCATCGTCGACGGCTCGGACATGGGCACCGTTCTCGCCGCATGGAGCGGCAAGAAGCCCTGTTCGACCGTGGCATGCCTGGAGGCCGACCTCAACGGCGACGGCCGGGTGGATGGCGCCGACATCGGCCTGCTCCTGTCCGCGTGGGGCCCCTGTTCGTAGGACGCCGGAGCGCTCCCGGGCCTTGCCGACGACCACCGTCCTTCCCCGGTCGACCGCACGCGGCACGGGCCGCGGATGGGCCCACCAACCCGGACGGGCACGAGCCGGACGGCACGCGCGAGGCGACTCGGCGGCCGGGCCCGGTCGCGACCCCGACAGCGAGGCCGAGAAGCCCGGTCCAGCGCTCCAAGGCCCCGCCCAGATCACGATCCGCCGGGTTTCTGATCGGGATTCCGGGGCGATCCTGCTAGTTTCGATGTCACGAATCGAGCAGGTCCGCCTAAGCACCCGGTCCGGGGGCCGGTCCGTCCGATTTCGCAGCTCGACAGGAGTCCGCCATGGGCCTTTTTCGATCCTCGTGCCTCCTCGCCCTCATCGCCGCCTCCACCGCGGCGTCGCCGACGTTCGCCCAGTCCAACGACAACAGCTGGATCACGCCCGGCGGCGGGTTCTGGAACGATCCGGCGAACTGGAGGCTGGGCTTCGTCCCGACGAGCGAGGACCTCGCGTTCTTCGACCTTCCGATCGAGGTGACGGTGTTCGCGACGGGGGGCATCAATGCCGAGGGACTGATCCTCGAGCGGGGCGACGTGGACATTCGCGGCTCCCGTCGCTTCTCGCCGATCAACTTCGACGCCGGCATCATCGTCAGCAGCGACGAGATCGGCGGCCAGGAGGGTCGCCTCCGCTTCGGTGGCCCCGGCTTCGTCACGACGCCGCTGGTCCTCGTGGGGCTCGATGCGACGCAGTCGGCGGTCTCCACCGCGGAGTTCGTCGCCGGCACCGGAGCGGGCATGGAGATCGTCACCGGAGGCCTCGGCGTCACCAGCTACTCGACGCTGAGGTTCGAAGTCAACGAGCAGACCCCGGACCTGTGTCCCGCGGCCATCACCGTCTTCGACCAGGTTCTCGCCCAAGGCGGCTTCTCGGTGGTCGGCGACGGCGGCTTCCTCCGCGAGGGCGATTCGTTCCCCCTGATCGATGCCACCGGAACCCGCGACAACGCCATGCCCGAGTTCGGCCTCGTCCGGTCGCCCGCGACGATCGACGCGGAGATGATCATCGAGGAGACGACCACCGGCGACCTCGAAGCCCTGGTGATCAAGGCCCAAAGGGCGTCGTCGATCGCGGAATTCGAACCGATCCAGTCGTTCCCGCCCCTGACCGCCACGCCCATCGACATCGTGCTCCTCGATCTCGACGACAACGGCGGCGATGATGCGGTCCTCGTGATGAACGACGGGAAGCACCTGGTCTTCCTGCGGTCCGGAGTCGGCTACCAGTTCGAAGGCTTCATCGAATCGAATCCGGACTGCCGAGCCGCGACGACCGGCGACTTCGACGACGACGGAGACGACGACCTGGCCTTCGCCAGCGCCGTCGACACCACCGGGGACGGCATTCTGCAGACGCTCCTGGAACTCAGGCTGGCCACCTTCGACCACGAGACCGGCCCCGCGATCTTCGCCGAGGACGTCCCCGTCTCGTTGTCACCGATCAGGGTCCGCACCAGCAACCTGCTCGCGAGCGGCCCGGGCGTGAGCGTGACCACGAAGAACGGGACCTCCGGCCGCGGCACCACCCGAGGCTACGAGACCACGGCGAGCGACCTCTCGAAGACCGGCGAGGAGGATGTCGGGGAGGAGCCGGGGCCGTCGGATCCGATCGACGATGAGAACAAGAAGGACACCGAGGCCCCGATCGGGGTCGGTGGCACCGCCCAGGGCCTCATGGCGATCAACGTCCTGAACGTCCTCTCCCCGACCTCGACCGGATTCGAGGTCGATCGAAGGATCCAGACCTCCGGACGGGTGGTCGACTTCGATTCCGGCGACATCGACCAGGACGGCCGCATCGAGACACTGGTGCTCACGGACGCCAACCGCATCGATCTCCTTCGGCCCCGCGAGGATTCCACCGTCTACGGCTCCGTCGCCCTTCGTGGCGGCCGGGCCCTGGGGCTGACCATCGGGGACCTCGGCGAGGACGGCCGGCCCGAGGTGCTGGTCGTGTCCGAGGATGGTGCCGGGGCGAGCCGGCTCGACGTGTACCGCATCGACACGATCGCCCTCGAAGATCCCAAGGTCGGATCACCGCGTCGGCCGTATCTCGAGTTCCAGGTCCGAGCCGGGCTTCCGCTCGATTCGCCCGCGGCGAACTTCAACACCACCACCGGCGGGCTGGCCCCGGTCTCCGGGGTCGACGCCAACGGCCTCCCGAAGCTCGAGGTCCTCGAGTACGGTCGCGTCGGCCTCTCCGGGTGCACCGTCGCGGACCTGAACGGCGACGGCGTCGTCGACGCCGACGACCTCGGCCTGCTCTTCGGATTCTGGGGCACCTGCGGCGGATGCCCGGAGGACCTCAACGGCGACGGCCGCGTCAACTCGATCGACGTCGGCATCCTGTTCTCGAACTGGGGCCCGTGCTCCTGACGGCAGGCCGCGAAGCCGGACGCGAACGGTCGACCGGCGGAGGGGAATGGCAGTAGGCTCGGTGGCGACACACACCACTGGGGCCTCCAGATGTGCCATCCCTGCATCCTGAACGAGGTCGACCGCGTGATCGCGGATCGACGCCGGTTCCTCAAGTCCGCGGCGGGCGGCTGTGCCGCAGCGGCCGGACTCTCGGCCACGGCTCCGGCAGCGGCGCTCGCCCCGCCTCGCCCCACGACGTTCAGTCGCGTGATCGACCTGACCCACACCTTGTCTCCGGACTTCCCCGCCTGGTTCAAGGAGGGACAGGACATCCTGGGCCGGACCGCGCCACCGACGCTGGTCGAGGTCGACGAATTCGAGGTGACGCCCGACACGCCGTTCGCGCTCAAGCGGGTCAGCTACTGGGAACACGTGGGCACGCATGTCGATGCCGCCAACCACTTCAGTCTCGGCAAGTCGGTCGACGAGATCCCCGCGTCGGAGCTCGTCGCGCCGCTCGCCGTGATCGACATCCGGGACGAGGCCGCCCGCGATCCGCTCGCCCAGGTGACACCCGAGCACGTCAGGAAGTGGGAGGCCCGCCACGGCGAGCTCCCGGAGGGGGCGTTCGTCGCCATGATGAGCGGCTGGTCGGAGAAGGCTGGGAACCGGGAGCAGTTCATGCCGGTCGACGAATCCGTCGAGGGTCCGTTCAACTGGAAGCAGCCCGCCTTCCACCCGGACACCGCGAGAATGCTCCTCGAGGACCGGGACGTCGTCGGCATCGGCGTCGACACCCTCAGCTTCGACAACCTTCGTTCGAACGTCATGGACGTCCACCTGATCTGGCTCCCCGCCGATCGCTGGGGCGTCGAGAACCTGACCGATCTCTCGAAGGTCCCCGCGGCGGGGGCGACGATCGTGGTCGGCGCCCCCAAGTTCAAGGGCGGGACGGGCGGTCCGGCGCGGGTGCTGGCCCTGGCGTGACCGGTCGCCAAGGCATCGCTCGCAGCTCCCGCCTGATCCGGGAGGCCACCAGGTCACCGAGGCCTCTCGAGCCCTCGGCCGTGAAATGCACGTCGTTCGGTCGCTGCCAGTCGCCGAGACGGGGCGAGATGCGATCGCCGAGCTCGAGAACCGGGATCCCGAGATCCTTCATGACCGCCCGGGCGACCGCGTTGTAGCGATCGACGTCCGCGGGATCGCGGTGGGGACGCACGGGGCCTTCGGGGACGGGTGTCGTGGTCGAGAAGACCGCCCGGGCGTTCGTGGCGAGGATGGCTGCCGCGATCTCCCGAAGCTGCGTCTCGTACGCCTCGATCGACGACTGCGGCGGATCCTCCGGGCGATTCGAGTTGCGACCGTCGGCATCGACGCGCTTGAGGTCGTGGAGCCCGAAGTTGAAATGGACGAGCTCGTGGCCGCCGCCGTCGAGGGCGAGCCACTCCCGGATCCGGCTCACGCCTCGGATCGTGCCGGCACAGTTCTCCTTCGGGCGGACGACGATGGCCTCGCCCTCCAGCGAGGACACCACGGCCTCGTGGTACCCCATGGAGATCGAGTCGCCGAGCAGCAGGACCCGCGGCAGGGGGACTCCGATCGAATCCGCTGCACGGAGCAGGGCATCCGTCGTGCGTCCCAGTTCGCCGGTCCCCGGAACGCCCTCGTCCTCGCTGCCGGCGAGGTTCACGAGCTCGTCGGGATCGGCGGAGAGGTCGTGGAGGAACTCGCCGTCCTCCGGGTGATCGACGTACCGGGCGTACTTCCGGTCGAGTGTCCGGATCCCGACCCAACGAGGGATGTCGGGGTGCTTCATGTCGTGCTCGCAGAGGAAGCCCCGACGAAGCGGGCCCTCGGAGAGCGACTGCAACGGGCGACCGGAGACCTCGGGGGGGCCGGCGGCGAGCGTCTCCGCCTCGACTCCCGCCGCGGCGAGCACCGTGGGCGCGACGTCGAGGTTCAGGACCATGTCGTCGACGACGACGCCGCGGCCGACCGCGGGCAGGCCCGCGCCGCCCACGATCATCGGGATGCGAAGGGATGGTTCGAAGTGCGTCCACTTGCCCGCGAACCCGCGCTCGCCCATGTAGTACCCGTTGTCCCCGAGGAACACGACCAGGGTGCGATCGAGTCGTTCTTCGCGCGCGAGGGCGTCGAGGATCCGACCGACGTTCCGGTCCAGGCCCGCGAGCATTCGCAGGTAGTCCCGGAGGTTCCGGGCGTACTTCCCCGGCTCGTCCCATCGCCAGGCGTGGCGATGGCGGTTCATCGAATCGCGCAACCAGGGTGGATGGGCCTCGAAGATCGCGGGATCGTCGAGGCGGGGCCTCGGCATGGGCACTCCGTCGTGGAGATCCGCCTCGGTCGCGGGCGGGGGGTAGTGATCGGCGAGATCCCCGTCCTCGGCGTGCCCGGCATTGAAGCTCACCGAGAGGCAGAACGGCCGGTCGCTCGGCGTCGACTCGATGAACTCGACGGCGTGGTCGCCGATGAGATCGGTGGCGTGCCGGATCGAACCGTCGGGCATGGTCTTGCGATACGGGGTTCGGGAGACGGGCCGGAACGAGTCGAACATCGAGTCGATCGTCTCGCGGCCGCCCTCGATGCCCACCCCGAGCTTGCCCACGAATCCCGTTCGATGGCCGTTCGCACGAAGGACCGCCGGATACGAGGCGAGCGCCAGTCCGCGGGCCAGCGGCCGACGCCCGAAGGTGTGGCGATGCGATCGCTCGGGAAGCCCGGTGAGGATCGACGCGCGGCTCGCGGCACAGATGCTGGTGGTCACGAACGCGTTGTCGAAGCGAATGCCGTCCGCGGCGAGTCGGTCGAGATTCGGGGTCTGCACGATCGGATGGCCGGCCGCCCCGAGAAGGTCGCTCCGGTGATCGTCGGAGACGATGACGACGATGCCGTCGATCGTCGTTCCGGCCGCTGCGAGCCCCGAGGCCGACGCCGCCAGGACCACGAGGCCTGCAAGGAGCGTTCGGAGCATGCTCGCTCCCCTAGTACGGAATGCCGATGCGGCGATAGATGAAGTGCAGGAGCCACGCCGGCCCGACGAGGAGGAACTGGATGTCCTCGAGGAACGACGGCTTCTCGCCCTCGATCTTGTGGCCGACGAACTGCGCGACCCAGGAGAGGAGGAACAGTCCGAGGGCGACCGGCCAGAGCGGGACCGGCATCCACGCCTCCCACGCGAGGATCATTCCGATGCCCGCCGCGACGAGCACGGACATCCCGATGGCGATGGACAGCGAGAGCCGGAGATAGAAGACCACGGCGATCGCGATGAGGACGAACGACCAGTTGAACCAGGGGGCGATGCCCGCCACGGGACCGAGCGGAATCGACCAGAGCAGGGCCACGAGGGTCAGGGTGATCATCGGGACGCACACCCAGTGGATCGCCTTGTTCAGGGGATCCTGATGGCTGTGTCCATATGCTTCGAACCAGTCGTCGGCGGTGCGGGCCATGGGCTCCTCCATTCGAGGACCTCGACACGCTACCGGGACGGGGACCGCGGGGGACGATTCAGCGGCGCACGACGGTCAGGAAGACCGGTCGGACCGACCGGATCGAAGCGACCCGGTCGCGAGGATCCAGTTCGACGACGTGCACCTCCTGCGGTCGCCCGATCGCGATGCGGGTCTCCCCGCTGGTTCCCGCGAGATCCCCGGACGCGTGCCGAACGAGGAAGGCGCGGGCATCGGCGTCGCCGGTCACGATGAGCGTCCGGTTCGAGACCCGTGAGCCATGGCCGTGGACCGCGGTCGGCTGCACCACCACCAGCTCGGCGTGGGGGACGACGAGGCTGCTGCGGCCCTTCGCTCGACGAGCCGCACTTTCGCGGCTCGTGATCCGGGCGCCCGCGACGCGACAGACCGGGGTCCCCATCCGCTTCTCCACCTCGCGCCAGGGCTGCCCGATGAGGTCCGGCGGAGCGGCGGCCGCCTGGACCCCTCGGAGATCGACCAGAAGAGCCGACGCGACGAGCACGACGACCACGGCGGCGAGGACGAACCAGGGACGACGACGGCTTGGTTCCGACATGTCCATGGGATCGGCAGATGGGACCGGGGGATCCAGAAGTTCGCCCCTGGGCGTGCCCGGAACCCCCTTTTGGCTACGATGAGGCCCATGGGTCGACTTGCCGACATGTTCCAGACGAGCCGCGAAGAGGGCCGAGGCGCCCTCATGCCGTTCGTCGTCGCCGGCCATCCGTCCATCGAGTCGCTTCCGACGCTGCTCGGCGGCCTGGAGATGGCCGGGGCGGACGCCATCGAGATCGGGATCCCGTTCAGCGATCCCATCGCCGACGGTCCGGTGATCGCGGCCGCGATGCACGAGGCCCTCGTCGGCGGCGTCACGGTCGAAGGCGTCCTCGAGACGGTCGCCCGGGCCCGGGACGGCGTGCAGCTTCCGTTGATCGCGATGGCGAGCGTGTCGATCGTGGATCGACTCGGGGGCCCGGCGTTCCTCGATCGGCTGGCCGACCACGGCTTCGACGGGCTGATCCTGCCCGACGCCGACCTCGATGCGACGGCATCGATCCGTGATCGAGCCGAGTCGCTC
>JAYZBK010000209.1:0-19445 GCA_036339295.1 Planctomycetota bacterium | reverse complement strand
CCCCCGGACACGCTCGCGTCGCCCCGCGACGAACGCTGCGCGGGTCGCGGCCCCGCCGCCTCCGCCGACGCCTCGATGCAGTTCCGCGAGACGACGGATCGCCAGCGAGATCGACTCCTCGTCGACGGTGTGCAGTTCGTCGACGAGACCGTGGGCGAGTTCGAACGCCCGCCCCCCCACCTCGGGCACCGCGAGACCGTCGGCGAGCGTGGGCTGCATCTCGATCCGCACCGGTGCCCCGGCGACGGCCGCCGCCGAGAAGCTCGCGGCCCGTGCCGGCTCGACCCCGATGATCTCCACCACGGGCCGAAGGGCCTTGATCGCGACCGCGACCCCGGCGAGGAGGCCCCCGCCGCCGACCGGGACCACCACCGCATCGAGGTCGTCGATCTCCTCGAGGAGTTCGAGCCCGATCGTCCCCTGCCCCGCGATGATGTCCGCACCGTCGAAGCCGTGGACGTAGGTGAGCCCGTTCGAGAGGACGAGCTCGTCCGCCCGCTCCTTGGCCTCGCCGATGTTCGCGCCGGCGAGCTCGACCCGGGCCCCGTAGCCGGCGCACCTGGTCTGCTTCACGATCGGCGCCGTCCGCGGCATGACCACGGTGACGGGGATCCCGAGGTCACGGCCGTGCCACGCGAGGGCGAGGGCATGGTTGCCCGCGCTGGCGGCGACGACCCCGCGGCCGCGGGCGTCGGGATCGAGCAGTTCGAGGGCGTTCCGGGCCCCCCGCTCCTTGAAGGACCCCGTCCGCTGCTTGTACTCGAGCTTGCAGAAGACCCGCGCCCCCACCAGGGCGGAGAGACCCGGGGCCTCGGTGCAGGGGGTCCGGAAGACGCCGCCGGCGATGCGGCGGCGGGCGGCGACGATCGTGTCGAGGGTGACGGTCATGTTCGAGGCCCGGGTCGGGACGACCGAGGGAAGGCGGCGCCGGCCTCGGGACGACGGCCCCGGCGGTCGGCGTTCAGTCGCCCTGCGGGCCGGCCGCCCGCACCTCGTCGGTGATCAGGTAGTTCGCGTCGTTGGTCCGGAACCGGGCGGCCAGGTCGCGGGCGGTGGCGTCGTACGCGTCCTTGTCGGCCCAGGTGTTCCGCGGATCGAGCACCTCGCTCGGCACGCCGTCGACCGCGACCGGCATGTGCAGGCCGAAGATCGGATGGGCCCGCGTCTCGACGTCCTTCAGGCTGCCGTCGAGGATCCGGTGGACGAAGGTCCGGGTCCACTTCAGGCTGAATCGCTCGCCCACGCCGTACGGCCCGCCCGTCCAGCCGGTGTTGAGGAGCCAGACGTCGGCACCGTGCTCGGCCACCCGCTTCTGGAGCCACTCGGCGTAGACCATCGGCCGACGCGGCAGGAACGGACCGCCGAAGCAGGGACTGAAGTTGGGCTTGGGCTCGGTCACGCCGGCCTCGGTGCCGGCGAGCTTCGAGGTGTAGCCGTTGATGAAGTAGTACATCGCCTGCTCGGCGGTGAGCTTCGAGATCGGCGGAAGCACCCCGAAGGCATCGGCGGTCAGGAAGACCACGTTCTTCGGATGGCCGGCGGTCGAGGGACGGCGGGCGTGATCGATGAACTCGATCGGGTAGGTGACGCGGGTGTTCTCGGTCTTGCTGCCGTCGTCGTAGTCGGGGACCCGCCGATCGTCGAGCACGGTGTTCTCGAGCACGCTGCCGAAGCGGATCGCGTTCCAGATCTCCGGCTCGCCCTCCCGGGAGAGCTTGATGCACTTGGCGTAGCAGCCGCCCTCGATGTTGAAGACGCCGTCGTCGGACCAGCCGTGCTCGTCGTCGCCGACGAGATCCCGGTCGGGGTCGGCGGAGAGCGTGGTCTTGCCGGTGCCGGAGAGGCCGAAGAAGACCGCGACGTTCGAGGGATCCTCGCGATCGACGTTGGCCGAACAGTGCATCGGGAAGACGCCCATGTCCGGCAGGTCGTAGTTCATCGCGTAGAAGATCGACTTCTTCATCTCGCCCGCGTAACGGGTGCCGATGATGATGACCTTCCGCTGCTCGAGGCTCTGGATGATCGCGAGGCCGTTCTTGACGCCGTACTTCGCGGGGTCGTCGATCTTCAGGTTGCAGGCGTTGTAGATGACCCAGTCCGGCTCGAAGCCTTCGCGCTCGCCGGCGTCGGCGTTGATGAACAACGTCGAGGCGAAGAGCGAGTGCCAGGCCTCCTCCGTCACGACCGAGACCTTCAGTCGATAGTTGGGGTCGGCGCCGGCGTGCCCGTCGAACCGGTAGAGCTCGCCCCGCCCCTTGAGGTGCTCGATCGCGAGCTTCTCGAGGGCCGCGAAGTTCTCCGGCGAGATCGGCTGGTTGACCGCCCCCCACTTGATGTTGTCGTGGATGCCCGGGGTGTCCTCGAGGAACTTGTCCCCCGGACTCCGACCCGTCCGTTCGCCCGTGTCGCAGGCGAGGGCGCCGTTGGCGGCGAGGATCCCCTCGCCCCGACGCATGGCATGCTCGACGAGCTCGGGAGTCGGGAGATTTCGATGGATCGTGGCCGAGCCGAGGTCGGCGACCCGGCAGGCGGAGGCAGTGGTGCTCATGGGGAAAAAGGCCCTTGGCGGTCCTCGCGGTGGCGAATCTTGAAGGTTACCTGCCCCGCTATCGGCCAAACCGCTATTTCCAGCTTGAAACGCCCCGAAAATCAGGCGCCCTCGCGAGCGCCCGCTCCGGCGAGCTCCCGCCGGAGCACCTCGGGGCTTGAGGAGCCAGACCGGTGACGCTACGCTCCCGATCCTCGATGGCGGCTGTAGCTCAGGGGTAGAGCACCTGGTTGTGGTCCAGGATGTCGCGGGTTCGAATCCCGTCAGTCGCCCTTCTCCCTTCCCACGACGGCCCGGCCGGCCGGACGATCCCCGAATATCGTCCGGTGATGCACCTCGTGGCGGTCCAGTTCTCCCCCACCTGGCTCGATCCGGTCGACAACCGTCGGCGGATCGGGGAGACGATCCGGGACGTCCCGCCGGGATCCTTCGTGGTGCTCCCGGAGATGTGCGACACCGGCTGGTGCCTCGATCCGGGGGCCCTTCCCGAGGCCCACGCGGCGACGCTGGCGTGGGCCTCGACCCTCGCCACCGAGCGGGCGATCCACCTCCAGGTCGGGCTGGCCATGCCGGTCGGGCGATCCCCGGGCCTCGCGAACGCGGCCGTGATCGCCCATCCGGACGGCTCCCTCGGACCCATCTACGAGAAGATGCACCCCTTCGGCTTCACGGTCGAGCCCTCGGTGTACGTGGCGGGACGAGCGATCGTCCTCGATCGGGTCCGGGAGGCCGTGGTGGCACCCTCCATCTGCTACGACCTCAGATTCCCGGAACTGCACCGGCTGGCCGTCGCCGGTGGGGCCCACGTCCTCTCGATCGGCGCCAACTGGCCCCGGGCCCGGATCGCCCACTGGCGGTCGCTGGCGATCGCAAGGGCGATCGAGAACCAGAGTTGCGTCATCGCCGTCAACCGCGTGGGCTCCGATCCCGACCACGAGTACGGGGGCAACTCGATGATCATCGGACCCGACGGCGGCATCCTCGCCGAGGCGGGCGACACCGCCACCCTCCTCGAAGCGGACCTCGATCTCGACGAGCTGCTTGAAGGCCGAAGGTCCTTCCCCGCGCTCGTCGATCGACGGGATGAACTTCTCGGGCGTGCGGAGATCGACCGCGGCGCGCCTCGCGTTCCCGGACGAACCGATGAACCGGATGTCGACAGGGAGCCCCCAGACCGTTGACGGTTCATGGAGTTCACGTACGATGCGTGCGTGATCGAAGGCCGCCGATGCCGAACGATCACGGCCCGACATGGATGACGGGCCGGACCGATGATCCACGTCGCACCGAGGTGCGACGCCAACCGCGGGAGGCGGTGCGGATGCACGCAGTCACTTCAAGAGATGATGCCGACGGTTCGACGGACGTCCGGCGCCAGGCGCTCGAGACGTCGCCCGCCGACGCCCCGACGGACGGCCAGGGCCTGCTCTTCGATCACCTGCCGGAGGAGGACGACGGTGCCTTCGGGCAGCGGAGCATCGATCTCCTTCGATCGGAGTGGTTCGCGACGTTCGCCGCTCCCGAGGCGAGGCGCTCGCTGCACGGCCCCGTCCCCTTCGAGACCGTTCTCGAGTACCTCGACGCCGCGTTCGACATCGAACCGAATCTCGGCCCCGAAGCCTCGGACGTCATGATCCGCCGCATCTCGGAGAACCTCGAGGACCTCTCCCTCGCGATCGCCTGCATCGACGGGGACGCCGCCGCCTGGACGACGCTGGAGAACGAGATCGGTCCGCTCCTCGCCCGGATGTGCGAACTCCGCGTGGACGAGACGACGGCGCTCCTGCACTCCAGCCGGTTCCTCCGGACCGTTCGCGAGCGGACCCTCGCGGCCGGGGACGAGCTCGAGGACGGGATCATCGACGACGGCACGCCGTGCCTCCAGGAGTACCTCGGCCTCCATCCGCTCCGGTCGTTCCTCGGAGGCCCGCTCTTCGCGATGCTCCAGGACCTGATCCGGGATGGACTGGTCGAAGGGACGGCGCGGCCCGAGAACCGTTGCGACGACGCGCGGCGACTTCGCCTCGTCGACTGACTCGAACTCGCCGAAGGACGCCATGCGGCCGCCGGCTTGACAGCCGGGGCGGGGGCAGTAGTCTTCACGGTCGCCTCCCCGAGGCGAGCCACCTGGCGGCTTAGCTCAGTTGGTAGAGCACGGCATTGAAAATGCCGGTGTCCCCGGTTCAAGTCCGGGAGTCGCCATCCACGAACGGACGCCGCCCTCTTGAGGAGGGCGGCGTCCTTCATTTCATCGATTACGCCTGGTCGCCGATGACGACCGGCCCCCGGGCGACCGGGGATCGCGACGGCGATCAGGCCGCGTCCTCGTGCCGGGAGGCGAGGTTCGAAGCGAGATGCTCGAGTTCGCCGTCGACGACGCGACGCCCGAACGCACCCATCGGATAATGCCGCTCCAGTCCTTCCGCGAGGTGGGCCGGATCGGCGATCAGGAAGTACACCGGGAACGGAATGCCGTTCGTCGCGAAACGCAGGGCGCGCTGCAGGTGATCCCTCGTCGTCGCGAGGACGAGGGCACCGTCGTCCCATCGCAGGGGGACGATCCTGAACTGCCATGCCTGCCGAGGGCTCACCGTGTCCAGCACGGCGGGATCGCACTCTTCGAAGTCGGGCACGAGGTCACCCGTCAGCTTCGTGTACTGCTCCACCCAGGCGTCCTCGACCACCTCGGGAGCGACCCCGAAGAGCCGCTCGCAGATCGAGCCGAACGGCTCGGTCCGTCGCATCTGCTCCTCCAGCACCACCTCGACCTCCGACTCCGTCAGGACTCCCTGCCGGACGAGCAATTCTCCGATCCGCATCGGTCCATCTCCCTCCCTCCGCCCTCGCGACGCGACCCATGCACGTCCCGGGGGGCGAGGCTCATCTCCTGTCCACGGCATCGGACCCGCCCGGACGGGACTTCGCCCCGGCCGGTCCGTTCCCGGGAATCCGGGAGTCGGATGGACCGGCTGGCAGGGCCCTTGCCACTTTTCGGACCGAGCGGCGAGAATGGGGGCGGATGGACCAGGCACCGGAAATCGAGGCCGACTGGCGGGATCGCCTCCTGGAGGCCGTGGTCGAGGGTCGATTGACCCCCCACGATCGCCGCGAGATCGAGCACCGGCTCGACACCGCGGCCAGGCCGGCCCGCCGCACCGCGGTCGTCGCCGAGATCGAGGTGCTGCTTCGCTTCCTCGCGATCGGCGCCCGGATCCGGATGGAGGTCGGCGGCCTCGGACGGCGACCCGTCGATCTCGAGGTCGACCTCGAGGACCGGCTCTTCGCGGTGCACGTCAAGCGACTCCCGGCGTCACCGGAGGCCATGGGTGCCGGGCCGCCGGAGATCGCCCGGCGACTCGCGGGAATTCCCCGGCCGTACGTCGTCGGCGTCGATCGACGGATCGAGGGTGAACTCGACGAGGAGACGGTCGAGGATGCTCGTCGATTCGTCCTGGGATCGCGGGTCGGCGATCGACACGTCATGCGCAACGCCGAAGGCGACGTCGTCGGCTATCTCGACGTGCTCGCCCCGCGCCTCGTGGAATCGGGCGATCGGTCCGACCGGACCACCGTCTTCGTCCGCCGGGGCGATGCGGTCGCCTTCGATCGGCAGATCGACCGCGCCGGTCGCCTCCTGCGACGGGCGTATCGCCAGTTCGCGCCCTCGATGGAGAACGTGATCGTCATCGCCGGCGGCGGCGACGCCGCCGGCGAGGCGATCGATCGAGCGACGCTCGGCAACCACGTCGAGCGATGGGACCGCCTGCCGCGACAGGGCCAGCGGGTGGCCCACGGACGCGACGACGTCGGACTGTGGACGGGCCGGCACTACGAACGATCCCGGCTCGTCGGCTGGGCGCCGTATGGCGGGGTGGAGGGGCGGTGCTGGTCGCGGGAGGCCCCCTCGGCGGATCCGCGGGTCCTCTCGCTGCTCCGGCGGGCCCTTCGGATCACCGACGAGCGCTGATTCAGCGAGGGTGGAGCGAGAGGTGCGGCGGGATCCGGGGAGGCGCCGGCAGGACCGGTTCCGGCCACAGGGTCGCGAGCGCCTCGCGGCCGGGCAGGCCGTCGATCTCGAACTCCGAACCCGAGGCGAGCAGCATCTCCACCTGGCGACGTCCGATGGTCGTGTGGATCGCGACGCGCCCGGGGGCCCCGTAGTCGCGGTCGCGCACCTCGGTCCGCTTCTCGAGGAGATCGATCAACCGGCCCTCGGAGAGGGCGGTGGAGATCACGACGTCCCGAGCCTCCCCGCGGAGGTGCCCGAGGACCGAGCTCGCGAGCTGCGGCACGCCCTCGCCGTCGCGGGCGCTCACCACGATGGCGTCGGGATTCGACTCGAGCCACGCCTCGAGCACCCCGGTCGGGGTTCGCCCCTCGTGCACGGACTCGCGGAGCCGGTCCGCCTTGTTGAGCACCAGCATCCGGGGCTGCGTGGTCGCGCCGATGTCGTCGAGGACCTCGGTCACCGTCGCGAACTGCCGCACCGCGACCGGGTCGGAGACGTCGAGGACCATGAGGATGAGGTGGGCGTAGATCGTCTCCTCGAGCGTCGCCCGGAAGCTGGCCACGAGGTGGTGCGGGAGGTCGCGGATGAACCCGACCGTGTCGGAGAGCAGGACGGTGTTCCCGCCGCCGAGGTTCCAGGCCCCGACCCTGGTCCCGAGCGTCGCGAAGAGCATGTCCGCCTCGAACGCCCCACCCTCGGTCAGGCGATTGAACATCGTGCTCTTGCCCGCGTTGGTGTACCCCACCAGCCCGACGGTGAAGTGATCGTCCCGACGCCCCGCCACCTCGCGGGTCCGCCTCGCCTGGACGTCGGCGAGGTTCCGCCGGAGCTGGACGAGGCGACGCTGGACGAGACGGCGGTCGATCTCGAGCTGCTGTTCGCCCGGGCCGCGGGTCCCGACGCCCACCGGGGCGCCGCCCGTCACCTGTCCGAGGTGGCTCCACATCGATCGGAGGCGGGGCGCCGTGTACTCGAGCTGGGCGATCTCGACCTGCAGGCGGGCCTCCTTGGTGGCCGCCCGCGTGGCGAAGATGTCGAGGATCAGCTCGCTCCGATCGAGGACCTTGCAGGAAAGGTCCTCCTCGAGGGACTTGATCTGCATCGGCGTCAGGTCGTTGTCGAAGATCACGACCTTCGCCCGGAGGGCCTTCACCATGGTCGAGAGTTCGTCGACCTTGCCCTTCCCGAGATACGTCCGCGCCCGGGGGTGCTCGCGCTGCTGCATCAGTCGGCCGACCACCTGCACGCCGGCGGCCTCCGCCAGCGACGCGAGCTCCTGGAGGGGATCCTCCTCCTCGGGACGATCCGGGAGAAGCACCGCCACGAGGATCGCGCCCTCCTCGTGGATGTCGATTCCCTCGCGGCGATCGTCCTTCATGGCGATGGTCGTGTTCCTCGACTGCTGGAGCCCGGGAGCCTCCGTCCCGACGAAACCGGGAACGAAGACGGAGGACCGATCGTACCACCCCGAAGGCGGCCCACTCCTCCCCGACCCTTCCCTCGTATCATCGGCTGGGCGACGAGACGCCCGATCGGAGACCAGATGGACCATCGACCGACGAGACCACGGCAGGCGACCCGGTTCGGCAACTGGCCGATCCCCCTGCTCTGCCTCCTCCTCGGGGTGCAGATCCTGCTGACCATCGGGGCCGGCCGCCGCGACGACCTCTCGTGGTTCGATCCCATCATCGACATCCGGGCGATGGTCCTCGAGGACCACGTCGGCGAGCCCGACTCCGGGCTGATGCAGCAGGCCGCGATCGACGCGATGCTCGAGACGCTCGACGACCCCTACACGGTCTGGATCCCGGCACGCCTCGAGAACGACTTCGACAAGCAGATGCGTGGCACCTACGTGGGGATCGGCGCCGAGATCGATCTCGAGGCCGATCGCCTGAGGATCATCTCCCCGCTCGAGGACTCCCCCGCCCTCGAGGCGGGGCTCCGGGCCGGGGACGTCGTCCTGTCCATCGACGGCACCGACACCCTCGGGCTCGGCACCGACGAATGCATCGAGCTCCTCATGGGCGAGGAAGGCGTCCCCGTCCAGCTCGTGGTTCGACGACGCGACGGCGCGGAGGACGAGGTGACCGTGGTGCGGCGACGCATCGAGACCCGCTCGGTCCGCGGCCTGCGTCGCGACGGAACGGGATGGGATCACGTCCTCGACGATGGTCGCGACATCGGGTACATCCGGCTCACCCAGTTCACCGATCGCTCGATCGACGAGATGAAGGCCGCCCTCGAGGCGCTCGACGAAGCGGGCGCCCGCGGACTCGTGCTCGACCTCCGGTTCAACGGAGGCGGGACGCTCGACGGGGCGATCGACATCGCGGACCTGTTCCTCGAGGAGGGCTCGATCGTGTCGGTCCGCGACCGCGACGGACGAGGCCGAAGCTGGTCGGCCGGCCGGGACCCGGACGACCGCGACTGGCCGATGGTGGTGCTGGTCAACGACGGATCGGCGTCCGCGAGCGAGATCGTCTCCGGGGCGTTGCAGTCCCTCGGCCGGGCGAAGGTCCTGGGCGAGCGGACCTTCGGCAAGGGGTCGGTGCAGGAGGTCCGGATGCTCCCGGGCGACGGCGGGATCCTCAAGATGACGACCGCCCGCTACTACCTTCCCGACGGTCGAAGCCTCGACCGGCACTCCGACGCCGAGGTCTGGGGCGTCGATCCCGACCCGGGCTTCCTGATCGACCTCGGTCCAAACGAGTACTCGGAGATCGTCGAACGGCGTCGCGAGTTCGAGCCGATCGGCGGGCCGGGCGAGGACGCGTCGTTCGACGATCCGGCGTGGATCAGGGACTCGATGAAGGATCCGCAGCTCGCCGCCGCCCTCGAGGCGCTCCAGGCCCGGCTCGACGGCGAGGACTGGCCGCGAGTGGGCGGGGATCCCTCGGCGGCGCAGGTTCGCGGCAGCGAGATCGTCGCCCAGCGTGCGTATCGCGATCGACTCCTCGAGGAACTCGCGAGCGTCGACGAGAAGCTCGCGGAACTGGAGTCGGGGAACGACGCGGACGACTCCGTGGAGCCGGGAACGCCGTGATCGGACGCGACACCGATGGCCCCGTCGTCCTCGGCATCGAGTCGAGCTGCGACGAGACCGCCGCCGCGGTCGTCCGCGGGGTCGAGGTGCTCGGCGCCGCGGTCGCGACCCAGCACGAACTGCATCGCGAATTCGGCGGTGTCGTGCCCGAGATCGCGAGCCGGGCCCACGTGGAGCGGGTGCTCCCCGTGGTGCGGGCGGCGCTGGCCGATGCGGGGATCGCGCTCGACGACGTCGAGGCGGTCGCGGTCGGTCACCGACCCGGGCTGATCGGCGCGCTCCTCGTCGGGACGACCGCGGGGAAGGGACTCGCACTCGGACTCGACGTTCCCTTCGTCGGCGTCGACCACGTCCATGCCCACCTTGTCACCGGACTGCTCCATCGGTCGGGCGAACCCGCCCCGCCGCCGGTCGAGGGCCCGGGCCTGGGGCTCGTGGTCAGCGGCGGGCACACGAACCTCTACCGGGTGGAGGACGTCACGACGCCCCTCCTCCTGGGCCGGACGATCGACGATGCGATCGGCGAGGCGTTCGACAAGGTCGCCGCGATGCTCGATCTCGGCCATCCCGGCGGCCCCGCGGTGGAGCGTCTCGCCGCCGAAGGGGACCCGATGGCCATCGACCTCCCGGTCGCCAACCTCGGCCGGGACCGTCTCGACTTCTCCTACAGCGGACTGAAGACCGCGGTCCGCTACGCCATCGAGGGCGTCCCCGGGCGGCGGGAGGCGCATCGCCGCCCCGAGCCGTGCGACGTCGCGGCCTCGTTCCAGCGAGCCGCGGTGCAGGCGGTCCGCCGCAACCTGCGAAAGGCGATCGCCGGCCAGCCCGATGCCCGCCACCTCCTCGTCGGCGGTGGCGTCGTCGCGAACGAGGCCGTCCGTTCGATGCTTCGGGAGGAGTGCGAGGCCGGAGGCCTCGAACTGCGACTCCCCGCCATGACCTGGGCCCAGGACAACGGCGCGATGATCGCCGCCCTCGGGGCGCAGCGGCTCGCGCGGCACGGCGGCGACTCCCTCGATCTCGCCCCGGTCGCCACGAGCGACGACCGGACCGTCCCGCCCCCGCCATCACCCTGACCCTCGACCGGTACCGTGTTCACCGTGGCCTACCGCCCTCCCTACGTCGACCCCGATTCGATCCTCGTCGAGCCGCCCCATCCGGCGACCCTCGAACCCGAGCGGCTGCTTCGCGACTGCGAGTACCGGTTCGGTCGCGGCGGCGGCCCCGGCGGCCAGAACCGGAACAAGGTCGAGACCGGCGCCTGGCTCGTGCACGTTCCGACCGGACTGGAGTCCAAGGCGACCGAACGGCGGCAGCAGCAGGTCAATCGACACGTCGCGATCGGTCGACTGCGACTGCGGCTGGCCCTCAAGGCCCGGACCGCCGCGAGTCGGGACGGCCACCGTCCGAGCGAACTCTGGTGCGGTCGTCGCCAGGGCACCCGCCTGCCGGTCAACCCGCGGCACGAGGACTACCCCGCGCTGCTGGCGGAGGCCCTCGACCTGATCGTCGCGCGACGGTGGGACGTCGCCGGCGCCGCCCGAATCCTCGGCGTCACCATGAGCCAGCTCTCGCGACTCGTGCACCACCACCCCCCCGCCTTCGCGATGCTCAATCGAGGTCGCGAGTCCGTCGGGCTGAAGGCCCTGAGAAAATGAACCGCACCCGGATGCCGGACGTCCTCGTCGATCGCCCGGCCCGCCCCGGCAGGAGGACCCGCCCATGACCGTCATCGACCTGCCCGAACTCGACCGAACGATCGTCGACCGCGCGATCGAGATCCGCCGCGACCTCCACGCCCACCCGGAGATCGCGTACGAGGAACATCGGACCGCCGGCGTGATCGCCGCCGAACTGGAGCGACTGGGGATCGCGCACCGGACCGGGCTCGCCGGCGGCACCGGCGTCCTCGCCTGGATCGAGGGACGCGACTCCGACGACGTCGTCGCCCTGCGAACCGACATCGATGCGCTCCCGATCGAGGAGGAGACGGGCCTGCCGTGGGCCTCGACCATCCCGGGAAGGATGCATGCCTGCGGGCACGACGGCCACACCGCGATCATGCTCGGCACCGCCGCCCGGCTGGCGGACCTCGCCGAGCGGGGCCAGCTCCCCCGTTCGGTGGCGATGGTCTTCCAGCCCGCCGAGGAGGGCGGGGCCGGCGGGCGACGTATGGTCGAGGACGGCGTGCTCGACGGATCGATCGCCCCCTGGCCGGTGGCCCGGATCTACGGCCTGCACGGCTGGCCGCTCGATCCCGCGGGCACCACGGGGACGATCCTCGGGCCGATGCTCGCCGCGAGCGACAAGTTCGAGATCGAGGTCTCCGGCGAGGGATGCCATGCGGCCTGGCCGCACTCGGGTCGCGATCCGATCGCGGCGGCGGCCGCGATCGTCACGGCGCTGCACGCGATCGTGTCGCGGAACGTCGATCCGCTCGACGCGGCGGTGGTCAGCGTGACGAAGATCTCCGCGGGTTCCACGTTCAACGTGATCCCCCCGAACGCCAGTCTCGCGGGCACCGCCCGCAGCCTCTCCAACGAGGTGCGGGACCTCCTCGAACGACGGATCGCCGAGGTCGCGGAGGGGGTCGCGACCGCGCATGGATGCACCGCGACCGCCACCTACCATCGCGGCTACCCGGTCACGGTGAACCACCCGGATCCCACCGCACGGTTCGAGCGACTCGCCCGCGAGGAGCTCGGCGACGAGGCGTACCGTCCGATGCCCGGCCCGGTGATGGGCGGCGAGGACTTCTCCTTCTACGGCGAGAAGGTGCCCGCCTGCTTCTACGTCCTGGGGCAGCAGGCCGAAGGCGGCGAACCGATGCCGGCGCTCCACTCGCCGAGGTACGACTTCAACGACGAGACGATCTCGACCGGGATCCGGTTGATGAGTCGCGTCGCGGTCGACGGCTGATCCATTCCCGGCCCGGACGGACCGGCTTCGACCGGGCCCGCGAGTCGGGCCTTCGAGTCGGGGTTTCGTCCCCGGGTCCCGGAACAAGGTGCCGAGGGAGGCGTCCAACCGACCCGGCGGGGTTCCGGCTCGACGGCGTCGGGTTTCCGACGTGACGAGCCTCCTCGCGAGGTAGTCTCGATCCTTCCACCGGACCCTCGAGGACATCGAAGACATGATCCCGACCACGTTGCTCGCGTCGCTCGCCCTTTCCGCGCCCCTGGACGGCATCGGCTCGCACGGCCCGACGGGCCTTCCCGACATCGTGGCCAGCCCGCTGAGGGCGCTCGACACCGGTCACGATCGTCGACGCGGAGACGCGACCCGACTCGAACTTCGCGTCGACGAGACGCTCGTCGAGCTGGCCCGAAGGGCGACCGAGACCCGCGGCGTGGTGACACTCGGGGGGATCCCCCTCCCGGGTGGTGTCGCGGTCGACCTGGAACTCGCATCGATCGATCCCTTCACGGCCGATGCGACGTTCGTCGTGGTGGACGCCGGTGGTCGCGAGCGAGTCCTGCCCCGACCGGACGTCGTGGCGCTGGCGGGGTCCGTCGTCGGCGATGATGACGGCGAGGCGTTCCTCGCCTTCGGCCCGGCCGGGGTCGAGGGCTGGATCCGCGTCGACGGCATCTCGTTCGGCGTGTCCGACGGCGTCGCCGGAGGACCGCTCCTGGTGCACCGCCTCGATGCGCTTCCGCCGATCGACCCCGAGCTGCTCGCGAACTTCTGCGGGACCGACCTCCTCGATCCGATTCCGGGAACCCCGGTGGCCGAGGCCGCCGCCGCACCGGAGGACGCCTTCTCGATGGGGCCCCGCCGACCCGGAAGCCGACCCGGGAGCCGTCCGGGGAACGGGGACTCGATCCAGCGGACCTCGGCCGGGCAGGGCGTCGGCTGTGAGCTCGTGCGGCTCGCGATCGACACCGACCAGGAGCTCCTCGGCCTCTTCGACGGGGACACCGACGCGGCCCTCGGCTACCTCGCGACGCTCGTCGCGGCGACCTCCAGCATCTTCGAACGCGACCTCGGCATGCGACTGCAGGCCAACTACGTCCGCCTCTGGCTCGACGAGGACCCGTGGAACGCCGGCAGCACGGGGGACGAGCTCTACGCCTTCCGCGACCTCTGGCAGGCCGAGATGTCGGCGATCGACCGCGATCTCGCCCACTTCCTGAGCGGCCGCGGCCTCGGCGGCGGCGTCGCCTGGCTGCCCGGCCTCTGCAACGCGTACGGGTACGGCCTGAGTGCCAACATGAACGGCTCGTTCCCCTATCCGATCGAGAACAACAGCAACGAGAACTGGGACCTGATCGTCTTCGGCCACGAGCTCGGGCACAACGTCGGATGCCCGCACACCCACGACATCGGCGTCGACGGATGCGGGAACGGCGACTGCACCGGAGCCTCGAACGGCACGATCATGAGCTACTGCCACACGTGTCCCGGCGGTCTCGCGAACATGGGACTCCGATTCAGCCCCGAGAACATCGCGAACGTCGCGGCGACGATCGCGAACGCGGCGTGCGACTACACGGTCACCCCGGAGACGATCGCCCGCGACGACGCCGCGAGGATCCTTCCGGGCGAGGCGATCGTCCTCGACGTCCTGGAAAACGACGCGGGACTCGATTGCGGCGACGTCTTCCTCGGCGAGTTCGATTCGTCGAGCGTGCTCGGCGGCACCGTCGAGCTCGTCGAGGACGGCGGCCTCTTCGGCCGTCCCGTGCTTCGCTACACCCCGCCCGCGACCACCGAGACCGACGACGCCTTCGGCTACTCGGTCGTCGACGGCCTGGGCGACGAGCTCGACGACGCGACCGTGGACATCCGCATCGACAACCCACGCGCGCCGGTCGTGGTCACGGGCGATCTCCCCGGGGTGCTCGGTCGCTACTACGAGCTCGCCTCGCCGAGCGTGCTTCCCGACTTCGACCTGCTCGAGCCCTACGCGGAGAGCGTCTGGGACCGCATCGAGTCGTCCTCGACCAACGGCGAGTTCGCCGACACCGGCCGGGCCGACCAGGTCGGCGTCGTCTGGGAGGGCTGGATCGACGTGCCGTCCGACGGCTCGTGGACCTTCGGCACCGAGAGCGACGACGGCAGCCGACTCTGGATCGGCGACGAGGTCGTGGTCGACAACGACGGTCTCCACGGGATGGTGGAACGCACCGGCTCGATCGCCCTGCTCGCGGGCAAGCACGCGATCAAGGTCGAGTTCTTCGAGAACGGCGGCGGCGCCGGCTGCATCGTCCGCTTCGGCGGACCGGAGACGCCTTACGGCGTCATCCCGGGAAGCAGGTGGTCGCACGGTGGCTCGGTCGGTGCGGCCGGTGACCTGAACGGCGACGGCGCGGTGGACGGCGCCGACATCGGCCTGCTTCTCGTCGGCTGGGGCGGCGGCGGTCCCTCGGACCTCGATGGGAACGGCACGACCGACGGTACGGACCTCGGCCTGCTCCTCGTGGACTGGACGGGCTGATCGTCCGATTCCCGGACGAGGGATTCTGGAATCCCACGGCGAGCCGGCGATCGCTTGGCCGCCGACCCCGACCCCGCTAGGGTGGAGCGGTTCGAGCGCCCGCCTCGATCCCCTCGGCCCCTGCCCGGAGTGTCCTGAAGACATGAATCGCCTCCCGATCGCTCCCGCGGCCCTGGCCACCCTCGCCGTCCTCGCGACGACGACCGTCGCCGAGGACATTCCCGGCAACTGGATCCCGGGCCCGTGGCACGCCACGAGCGATGCGACCTCCACCGAACGACTGACGCTCGAACTCGACGAGTCGCTGCTCGCCCGCATGAGCACCTCGGCCCGGACCGCGAGCCGGGTCCTCCTGGGCGACGTGCTCCTCCCGGGCGGCGTCCGGGTCGACCTCGATCTCGAGGCCATCCCCACCAACGCACCGGGAACCGAGGTCGTCGTGATGGGCAAGGGCGGGCGACCGATCTCCCGTCGCACGGTCGTCGACACCGAGACGATCGCGCTCGGGGGTCGCGTGCTCGACGATCCGGACGGCGAGGCGTTCCTCGCGTTCGGCGCGGTCGGCATCGAGGGTTGGATCCGCTACCAGGGCATCGCGTTCGGCATCTCCGACGGACCTCGCAACGGCGAGCCGATGATCGTGCGCCTCGACACCATGCCGCCGCTCGATCCCGAGCTGGCCGGCGGTTTCTGCGGCACCGACCTGCTCGAGGACGGCCCCCGACCGATGGTCGGCCCGGTCCGCGCCGGGGAGGTCCCGGACATGGGCGGGGTCGCGGGCTTCGACGACGGCATCTGCCGTCGGATCCGCCTCGCGATCGACACCGACACCGAGTTCCTCGGCCTGTTCGGCGGAGACGTCGACGGGGCCATGGGATACGTCTCGACGCTCTGTGCCGCGACGAGCTTCATCTACGCCCGCGACGTGAACACCGTGGTGGTTCCCCACTGGGTCCGGCTCTGGACCGGCGCCGACCCCTGGGACGCCGGCGGCACCGGCGACCAGCTCACGCAGTTCCGGAACTACTGGGAATCGAACGAGGGCGAGGTCCCCCGCGATCTCGCCCACTTCCTCAGCGGCCGCGGCCTCGGGGGCGGCGTCGCCTGGCTGCCCGGCCTCTGCGGCGGCTACGCCTACGGCCTGAGCGCCAACCTCGGTGGTTCGTTCCCCTATCCGATCGAGAACAACAACGGGGCCAACTGGGACCTCATGGTCTTCAGCCATGAACTCGGCCACAACTGCGGGGCGCCGCACACCCATTCGATCGGCGTCGACAACTGCGCCGGGGGCGACTGCATCTCCGACGGCACGATCATGAGCTACTGCCACACCTGCCCGGGTGGCCTGGCGAACGTGCGGATGGAGTTCTGCCCGGAGAACATCGTGAACATGGAGAACACGATCCTCTCGGTGGGCTGCGACTACGAGGTCGGGATCGTCGAGGTCGCGCTCAACGACGCCGCGACCACCTACGAGGACACCGCGGTGACGATCGATGCGGCCCGGAACGACATCGGACCCGGCTGCGACGACAGCGACATCCTCGGCTTCGACGCGATCAGTGCGGCCGGGGGAACCGTGACGCGGGTCGTGGACTGGGGCCCCGACGGCCGCGACGCCCTCCGCTACACGCCGCCTGCGGGCTTCCTCGGCACCGACACCTTCTCCTACACCGTCCGTCCGGACGGCGTGATCGGCACCGGCGTCGTGACGGTCACCGTCCTCGACTCCGACTTCCGCGAGCCGGAGGACCCGACCGGCGCGATGCCCGGCGTCGCCGCCGACTTCTACGTCCTCCCCTCGCCGGAACAGCTGCCCGACTTCGACGACTTCGAGCCGTACGACGGGGTGATCCACGGCCGAATCGACTTCCCCTCGACCAACGGCGAGTTCGCCGAGACCGGTCGGAGCGACGACTTCGGCGTCGTCTGGACCGGTTGGATCGACATCCCGCAGGCCGGGTTCTGGACGCTGGAGACCGAGAGCGACGACGGGAGCCGGCTCTACATCGGCGACGAGATGATCGTCGACAACGACGGCACGCACGGCATGCGGTCGAGGAGCGGGACGATCGGCCTCGACGTCGGCCGGCACGCGATCCGGGTCGAGTTCTTCGAACGCGGCGGCGGGGCCGGCTGCATCGTGCGGGCCGGTGGGCCCGGGATGGCCTTCGACGTCGTCCCGGAGTCGATGTGGTCGCACGGCGGCACCACGGGGCGGGCGACCGATCTCGACGGCGACGGCGAGGTGAACGGGGCCGATCTCGGCCTGCTCCTGGCCGGCTGGAGCCAGCCCGGACCGACCGACCTCGACGGCGACGGGACGACCAACGGGGCCGACCTCGGCATCATGCTCGCCGACTTCGACTGAGCCCCGCGGCAAGGACCGATATCCGGACGCCCGGGCCCCGAAAGGTCCGGGCGTCCTGCATTCGGTCCGTCGGGGTCCTTGGCATCCCCGCGGGGACTCGCTACCCTGTGCGACTCAACTCAGACCGCACGAACTACTGGGTCGTGGCGTCCACCTTGGTCGGACGCCGCTTCCGGAGCCTCCGAAGAGGCGAAGGGACCCGGTGGGAGGTAGGAACCCATGGCCAAGCAGGTCACCAAGGTATTCAAGATCATGGCGCCCGGCGGCAAGGCGACGCCGGCGCCGCCGATCGGTCCGGCCCTCGGCGCCAACGGCGTCAACCCCGGACAGTTCATCACCGCGTTCAACGAGCGGACGAAGGACGCCAACGGCAAGGTCGTCGGCTGCGTCATCACCGTCTACGACGATCGCTCCTTCGAATTCGAGATCAAGGCGTCCCCCGCCTCGGTCCTGATCAAGGACGCGCTCAAGCTCGAGAGCGGTTCCGGCGAGCCCAACACGAAGAAGGTCGGCACCCTCACCGGCGATCAGCTCAAGGCGATCGCGGAGGAGAAGATGGCCGACCTGAACTCGGGCAGCGTCGAGGCCGCCATGCGGGTCATCGCCGGCACCGCCCGGTCGATGGGCGTCGAAGTCGAGGAAGGGGTTCTCTGACCATGCCGAAGTTCACCAAGCGTCACAAGGCGAATCTCGACATGCTTCCGGCCGGGCCCGTCTCGGTCGAGGAGGCGGTCAAGATCCTCAAGTCGTTCAAGGCCCCGAAGTTCGACCAGGCCGTGAACGTCGTCGCCCACCTGGGCATCGATCCCAAGCAGGCCGACCAGGCCCTCCGCGGCTCGATCTCGATGCCCAAGGGCATCGGACGAAGCGCCCGGGTCGTCGCGTTCTGCAACTCCGATCTCGCCCCCAAGGCCACCGAGGCCGGTGCGGTCGAGGCCGGCGGCGAGGAGCTGGTCGACCGGATCGCGGGCGGCTGGACCGACTTCGACGTCGCGATCGCCAGCCCGGACATGATGCGGTTCGTCGGCAAGCTCGGAAAGGTGCTGGGCCCCAAGGGCCTGATGCCGAGCCCCAAGGCCGGCACCGTCACCCCCGACATCGTCACGGCGGTCACCGAGTTCGCGGCCGGCAAGCAGGAGTACCGCAACGACGACGGCGGCAACGTCCACGTCGTGGTCGGTCGGATGAGCTTCGCCGAGGGCGATCTCGCCGAGAACCTGCAGTTCTTCATCGACACCGTCGAGCGGATCAAGCCCGCCGCCACCAAGGGCCAGTACTTCAAGAAGCTCGTGATCTCCGGGACCATGACCCCGGGCATCCAGATCGCAGTCTGATCCGCGGAAGGACCTCCCCATGAGCAAGCCCGTCAAGGAAATGATCATCGAGGAGTACCGTCGACGCTTCGACGGTGTGAACGGTGGCGTCCTGGTCCACATCCGTGGCATGGATGCGATCGCCAACAACGAGTTCCGCAACGAACTCCGCAAGAAGGCGATCAAGGTCACCCTCCTCAAGAACACCCTCGCCAAGAAGGCGTTCGCCGGCACTCCCCTCGAGGCCCTCGAGCCCTCGCTCACCGGCCCGTCGGCCTTCGTCTACGGAGCCGAGAGCCCGGTCGACGTCGCCCGCGAGATCATCGAGTGGGCGAAGAAGGCCGAGGAGATGGAGCTCCAGGCCGCCGCGCTCGACGGGATCTTCTTCGAAGGTGCCGCCGGCGTCCGCGCCCTCTCCAAGTACCCGACCCGCGAGGAGGCGCAGGCGAACGTCGTCACGCTCCTCCTCTCGCCGCACAAGAACGTCGTCGGCTGTGCCAAGAGCCCCGGCTCGAAGCTGCTCGGCGTCGTCAAGGCCATGCAGGAGAAGCTGGAGTCCGGCGAGACGATCGCCAAGGTCGGCTGATCCGACGATTCACGATTCAACCAGTCCCCATTCCCGCCGCCCCGACTGGCCCCAGGGTTAAAGACCGCGAGTGCGGTCCCTCTCGGGGGGCACCACAAGAGGAACGGAGTTTCCAATGTCCGAAGAGACCGA
>JAYZBK010000208.1:0-8548 GCA_036339295.1 Planctomycetota bacterium | reverse complement strand
CGGCGTCACCTCGTGCCGGACGACCCGGACGCGATCGATCGAGCCCTTCGCGACTGTCTCGCGGATCCCCGGATCCGCGCCGTGCTGCTCACCGGAGGGACGGGGATCGCCCCGCGGGACGGCACGGTGGAGGTCGTCCGCCGCCATCTCCGTCTCGAGCTTCCCGGCTACGGCGAACTCGTCCGTCGACTCGGCGTCGACGAAGTCGGGCCGGCCGCGATCCTCTCCCGATCGATCGCCGGCGTCGCCCCGAGGCCGGGGCCCGGCCTCGGGCCCGAAGTGCTGGTCTTCACGATGCCCGGCTCGGTCCAGGCCGTCGAGTCGGCGATGAGCGGGGCGATCATTCCGATCCTGCCCCACGCGGCCTGGCAGCTGGACTCCGGCTCCAGCTGACGAACGAGCCCCGACGGGCGGGAAGATCAGCCGCAGGCGTGGACGGTCGACGCGATGCCGGCCGGGACATCGGTCCAACGCCGGGCGTCGATGATCGGCATGCCTTCAAATCCCCCGGTCCGGGCCACCGCGAGGAGAGCCCGGGGATCGAATCGACGTTCCGGTCCGCCCACGGGAACCCGCATGCCGTCGGCCGAGAGGTCGGCCAGCCGCAACGAGGCGATGCCTCGACCGGCTCCCTCGAGGACATCGAGGCTCGCCATCGACCACGCCGGGGGGTCGATCCCGACCAGCAACGACTCCAGGCCGGCCACGCCCGACTCCACGAGGTTCTTCTCCACCGCACCCGGGACCACCAGCCCCCCGTGGTTCGTCGAGGCGTCGATTCGTCGGCCGGTCCCGCCCCGGGGCGGCGCCGCGTGATCGACCACGTCCACGCCGACCCGCTCCGCGGCGGCGAGAACCGCCTCGACGAGCGAGACCTCGATCGCGTCGGGCAGGCGCACCGAGACCGGAAGCCCACCGAGATCGGCGGCGAGCCGGACCGTCGCGATGAGCTCGCCGACCCCTCGATCGACCGTCGACGGATCGAGGAGTTCGTCCCCCTTGATCCAGAAGTCGATCCCCGTCAGCTGGAGCTCCAGCCGGCGGGCCGCGGCCGCCAGGTCGCGTCGTCCCGATCCGTCGAGATCCGTCGCCCTGGTCCCCCGCTGGCGACCGGACAACTGCGCGCCGCGGATCCCGAGGGTGGACGCCGCCTCGAGCGCGACTCGCGGATCCGCCGCGAGCGCGGCGATGGTCGTGGAGAACGCGGGTCTCGGATCTCCGGGGGAATCCATGACGTGAATGTACGACACCGACCGCCCCGACGTGCAGCAGCCGGACCTCGGCAACGCCTACGATGTGACCCCATGACCGAGCAGGCGTCCCCATCTCCCCCGACCACGACGTCCCGCGTGATCGTGCGGCTGGAGCATGGGCCGATCGTCGTCCCGCCCGAGGAAGGCGTCACCGAAGGCGGTGCCTCGTGCCGATTCCTGGGCATCACCCGGCCCGAGACCGATCCGGATCGGGGCCCGCTCCGGTCGCTGGAGTACGAGGCGTGCGAGGACATCGCCCTCGAGAGGATGCGGGAGCTTGCCTGCTCGATCGCCGAGGGACACCGACTTCATCGGATCACGATGGTCCACGCCCTCGGGACGGTTCCCGTCGGGAAGGCGAGCGTCCTGATCGAGGTGCTCGCCGATCATCGGGCCCAGGCGTTCGACGGATGTCGACAGGGCATCGATCGCCTCAAGGCGGAAGTCCCGATCTGGAAGCGGGAATGCTGGCGGGACGGCGCCACCTGGTCGTCCAGCAGCCGGCCGCTGCCCGAGTCGACCGAGGGGAGCCCCGGTTGAAGGTCCTCGGCGACATGGCCTGGTGGCTGTCCATGCTCGCGTGGTCCGCGGCCCTCGTGGCCGCGGGAGCCGCCGCGATCTCGGCCTTCACCCGCCTCCCGGCGATCGAGGCGACCATGCCGGGGATCGCGGGGTTCTTCGCCGACGATCCCGCAGGCGCCGCTCGCTTCGTCGCGGGCTACGTGACCAATCCGATCTTCCTCGTGACGGACCGCGTCTGCCTCGCCGCGGCCGGCATCGTCGTCCTGTCGCTGTTCGCGACGAGGTTCGGGCCGGGAGGCCCCGGACCGGGCGGGCGGATCGCCGCCGTCGCCGCGATCGTCGCCATCCTCGTGCTGGGCTGGTACCTGGTCGCGATCGCGCCGCCCCTTGCCGAGGCCCTCGCGGACTGGCGGTCCGCCGTCTTCGCGAACGACCGGGCCGCCGCGACCGAGGCCTGGGGTCGATTCGATCCCCTGCACCGGCTCGCCTCGCGATCGCTCGGGTTCCAGTTCACCGCCCTGGCCGTCGCCATCATCGCCTCGGCCACCGCCGGCCGCGGCGGAGGAAGACCGAAGGAGGAACGATCATGATCGATCCACCGCCCGTCGGGGGTCCTCGCAGCAAGCGGGCCTTCGACCTCCCTCCCCGGACGAAGGAGGACGTCGACCGGGCCGGACGGCTGCTCACCGCGCTCCGGCGGAAGCACCCCGACGCCCGATGCGAACTCGATGCGACCACGCCCCACGAGCTCCTCGTCGCGACGATCCTCTCCGCCCAGGCGACCGACGTCGGGGTCAACAAGGCGACCCCCGGCCTGTTCGAGGCCTTCCCCGACCCCGAGGCCTTCGCCGCCGCCACGCCGGCCGAGATCGAGCCGCACCTCCGGACGCTGAACTTCTGGCGGAACAAGTCGAAGTCGGTCCACGGCGCGATGACGCAGGTCGTGAACGACCACGGCGGCGAGGTGCCCCGTGAGATGGATCAGTTGCTCGCACTCCCCGGCGTGGCCCGGAAGACGGCGAACGTCGTCCTCGGCAACGCGTTCGGGATCAATGTCGGGGTCGTCGTCGACACCCATGTCGGTCGCCTCTCACGGCGATTCGGGCTCGTCGACGCCGAGGAAGAGGATCCCAAGCGGATCGAACGCCACCTCATGGCGCTCTTTCCCCGCCCGTCCTGGTGCCTGCTCAGCCACCTGCTGATCTTCCACGGTCGTCGGGTGTGCAAGGCCCGCGGCGCCGTCTGCGGCTCCGACTCGCTCTGCCGTCGCTACTGCTCGAACGCCTCCGACGACTGAGCACTCCGTCAGCCGTCGCCGCCGCGCATCTGGGCCTCGATCTCCTCGGCCTCCTCCGGGCGGACTCGGCGGACCAGGTCGGGATCCGCGTCGGGGTCGGGGACCACCTCGAGGGTGCCCAGGCCGCCGAACACGCTGACGAACGCGACCTCGTCGCCGTCCCGCGGCCGGAAGAGCCACGCGACCGGCCCCTCGAAGACGACGCCTCCGACCCGTTGCACGGCGCCGTCCCGGTACTCGAAGCAGTCGACGCCGAAATCGTGCCCGACGAACACGCGGTCGTCGGCGGTCTCGAGCACGTAGGCCTTCCCGCGATGCGGCGGCGTCCATTCGAACGGTTCCGCCTGGATCGCATCCATCCGGAGGACCCGTCCCTCCTCCTCGAGCCTCGCCTCGCCCCACGAGGTGGTGACATCGATCTTCGGGGGCGTGTTGTTCCGCAGCGCCCGGTCGGTGAGCTCGACGTCGCCACCGATGCGATAGAGCCAGTTCCCCTCGTTCCCGCCCGCCAGCACCCGCCGACCGTCGGTCGCCGCCGCCTCGAGTCGACCGGGACTCCGCTCGACCGCGAAGAACTCGTCGGCGTCCCCGCCGTTGTCCGCGTGCAGGCGGTAGAGCGCCCTCCCGAAGGTGCCGCCGACCGCGTAGCGGTTCGGCTCGACCATCGCGACGTCCATCGCCCCCTTGACCGCGATGAAGATCGGCTGCCCGAGCCGACCGCCGTCCTCGACCGGCCAGGTCACGATCTCCTCCGCGAACACCGCCCAGAGGCGGTCACCGAGGATCCGTGCGCTCCGGACGGGACCACGGAACACCTTTCGATCGATCTCCCGGAGGTTCGGCCCCATGAGCCCCACCGTGGAGGCCTCGGCGTTCCGAAGGACGAAGACGAAGCTGCCCGGGATCCCCCGGTCCTCCGCCAGCCCGGCCGGCATGGCGCGAAGCTCGCTGGCGGCGCCGAGGTAACGACCATCCTCGACGGCGAGGATGCGTCGGCCCATCGTGGCCGCCAATCCTTCATCCGTCCCGACGACGCGTCCGACCGCGGTGTCGTCGTCGAGTCCTCCCAGCAGGACGGTCCCGGGATCGTCGAGGGGGGTCGCACCGCCCCGACCGGAGATCCAGACCCGGCCGCGATCATCCGCCGCGAAGAGCGGCTCGATGCCGAGTTCATCCGCGGAGAGCTGCCCGATCTCCATGGGCCTTCGGGGATTCCGCAGGTCGTATCGAACCACCCGATCGAGGGCGTGGACCACCACCAGCTCGCCGCCCGAGGTCACGATCATGTCGCTGATGGGGGCGATCTCGCCCCACGGCGCCGTGGTCAGTTGCGTGATCCGGAGCCCGTCGTCGGGGTCGATCACCTCGATCGAGGCACCGAAGGACTGGTACCAGTGGTCCTCGTGATGGAGGGCGATCCGCCGAGTCCCCCCATGCTGGTCCGTGACCTCGAGGACCCTCGGGCGGAGATCGATGGTCCGTCGCGGGGCGTAGCTCGGCTCGCAGGCCATGGGGAGGACGGCGAAGGCGGCCACGAGGAGGCATCCACGGACATCGAGACGTCGGAAGTGCATGGAGCGATCGTATTCCATTCGATGTCCTGGTGCGATGGCGGGAGACGGTTGCCGAAGCCGGGGTCGGACGGGAGAATGCCGGGATGACCGCTCCAGACCGCCTTGCCACGCTCATGTCGATGCTCGAGGACGACCCCGAGGATGCCTTCTGCCTCTACGGCGTCGCCCAGGAGCACGCCGGACGCGGCGATCACGCGACCGCCCTCGGCTGGTACGAGAAGGCGGCGGTCGCGGATCCCGACGACGGCTACATCCAGTTCCATCGGGCTCGCTCGCTCGAACAGCTCGGGCGGATGGAGGATGCGATCGCCGCCGTCCGCACGGGCATCGAGGCCGCGCGTCGCGGCGGCGACGCCCATGCGATCTCCGAACTCGAAGGCCTGCTCGAGTCGCTCGGCGGATGACCGGCTCGGAAGGGCGCAACCGCAAGACCGCGATCCGCCGGGCCATGGATCTCCTCGCACGCCGGGATCGATTCATCGGGGAACTCCGATCGGACCTCGCGAAGTCGGGCTTCGAGCCGGCCGAGATCGACGAGGCCGTCGAGTCGCTCTCCGAGCGTCGCCTCCTCGACGATCCGGCCCTCGCCGCTCGTCGGGTCCGGGACTGGAGACGCGCCGGAAGAAGCAACGCCGACTGCATCGCCCGGCTCCGCTCGAAGGGTGCCTCCAGGAGCGTGGCCGAGGCGGCGGTGCATGGAACCGCGGACGGCCCCGAGGACGAGTCGGATCCCGAGCTCGAGGCCGCGATCAATGCGGTCCGGAAGGCCGTGGGGCCCTCGAAGGACCGCGTCCCCGTCCCTCGACTGGTCGGCCGGCTCGCTCGTCGCGGGTTCCGACTCGACACGATCCGCGCCGCCCTGCGACACTCCGGACTCCCAGACCCGTCGTCCCTCGAGCCGGAGACCGACCGATGACCGGACCGCCGACCTGCCGAAGCCTCGCGATCGTCCTCGCCACCGCGGCGATCGGTCTCGGATCAGCCGGCTGCATCGAGCAGTCGGACGACCTGCTCGGCACCGATCCCCTTCCCGGCCTCGTACCCGACCCACCGAGCCTCGTGGACGCTTCGCCGTCGACGACGCCCGCGGGCGACGATCCGTGGGCCAGGACTCACTGGGAGGCCACGCGGATCGAGATCCCGATGGGGTCGACGATCCACGAGCCGACCTACGTCGACCGACCCATCGCGGCCGGATCCGACCGGACCGCCGGCCGGGACGTGTCGCCCGTCGCCTTCCCGACGCCCGGGAGCGCCCTCGTCGTCGAGACCGACGGCGGAACCGTCGTCCTCTCGGCCGGCGTGGCCCCCTTGGCCGCGGTCCTCGACCTCGTGGGCGCCCCGGTCAGGATGATCCTCACGCCCCCCTGGACGCCCCAGGTCGCACCGACCCCGGCGTGGGAGCTGCTGCCTTCCGCCCGGATCCCCTCGGAGGATGCCTCATGAGCTCCCATCCCTGGGAAGTCGATCCGGTCGATCTGCGCGACGATCTCGCGTCCGAGGATCCACCGCTGCTCGTCGATTGCCGCGAAGCGGGCGAGCTCGCCGTCGCGTCCCTGGAGATGGCGATGCACGTCCCGATGGCGGAGATCAGGAGCCGACTCCCGGAACTCGAGGAGCACATCGACCGCCCCGTCGTCGTGATGTGCCACCACGGCGTCCGGAGCCTGCAGGTCGTCGCGTTCCTTCGAGAGGCGGGCTTCGAAGAGGCGAGGTCGCTTGCCGGCGGCATCGATCGCTGGAGCGTCGAGATCGACCCCGCGGTTCCGCGGTACTAGTCGCCAGGAGAACCGGAGTCCCGATGCTTCGCTCACGCCTGATCACCGGTCCCCTGCTCGTCCTCGGGCTCGTCGCCATCGTCTGGCTGGATGCCTGGTCCGCTGCCGGCGACGAACACCGCCGCGGTCTCTGGCTCACCCTGTCGACGGTCGGACTCGTGATCCCGCTCGCGGGATCCGAGGCCTCGACGCTGCTCCAGTCGTGCCGGATGATCGCGTCCCGGCTCACCGTCCAGGCCACGGCGGCCTGCTTCTTCCTGACCATCGTCGCCGCGGGTCTCTACGGCGACCGAGGCTCGACCGCGAGCCTCGGCATCATCCTCGGCGGAGGACTCCTCGCGGTCGCGATCGCCTGTCTCGGAGGCTGCCGGAGTCGACGGGTCGACCGAGGCTTCACGTCGATCCTCGCCACGATCGGTGTGTCCGCCTGGATCGGCATCGGCCTCGGGGGCTGGGTGCTGGTCGCCCAGGTGGTCGGCGCGGCCGTGGCCGCGGGCCTCGTGCTGGTGGTCAAGGCCGGCGACATCGGGGCGTTCTTCACGGGCCTGGCGATCGGCCGGCACAAGCTGATCCCATGGTTGAGCCCGGGCAAGACGATCGAAGGTGCCATCGGTGCCCTCGTCTGGGGGGGGGCCGCCGGGGCGATCCTCGCGATGGCCACCGGCGTCCTCTCGATCCCGATGGGCATCGTCGGCGGCGTCCTCCTCGCCGGGTTCGGGGCCGTGGGCGACCTGGTGGAGAGCCTCCTCAAGCGGGAGGCCGGGGCCAAGGACAGCGGGGATTCGCTTCCCGGCATGGGCGGCCTGCTCGACGTCCTCGACTCCCTCCTCCTGACCGGGCCGATCGCCTGGCTGATCATCGTTTTCGGATGATCCGGGAGACCGCCGGGGACGACCTTGCTGCTACCATCACTCGAATGAGCCTCACTGACGATCTCATCGGCCTGTATCGCGTCGACAGCCAGCTCCGCGGCCTGCGGACCCGCGTCGACTCGGCGAAGGAAATGCTCGACATCCGTCGCCGGAAGCTCGCCGACGTCCAGGCCAGGCACGACGAGGCCTCGTCGCGACAGCGGCAGTCGCAGGCCCACCTGGCGAATCTCGAGGGCGAGTCGGAGGACTTCGGCGCGCGGATCGAGAAGCTTCGCTCCGAGCTCAACGCCTCCACCACCGACAAGCAGTACCAGGCGGTCCTCGGCGAGATGAAGTCGCTGCAGGGACTTCGCGACGAGGTCGAGACCAGCCAGATCGCGGAACTCGAGCGACAGGAGGCGGCCACTCGGGAGGTCCAGGAGATCGACGAGCAGCTCGCGGAGCGATCCCGGCTCGTCGACCTGGCGGTCGAGGAGTGCACCAGCTGCGAGCAGGCGGTCTCCGAACGGATGGGTGAACTCGAACGGGAGCGGGCGACCGCGGCCGAGCGGATCCCCGACCGCATCCTGAAGAACTTCGACGAGGTCGCCGACCAGACCGAAGGCGAGACCATGGCGCCGATCATCGAGGTGAGCAAGCGACACCGCGAGTATTCCTGCGGCGCGTGCCACGTCCAGATCCCGTACTACCTCGTCGTCGAGCTCCACTCCGACTCGAACAAGTCGATCCAGCAGTGCCCCAACTGCATGCGGATCCTCTATCTCGAGACCGCGGAGGCGGGGGCCGAGGGCTGACCCGGCGTCCACTTGCCCCAAGATGGGCCCCAAGATGGGCCCCAAGATGGGTCCCAAGATGGGCCCCGACGCGAACGCCGATTCAGTCGTAACCCAGGTCGAGGAGATCGTCCTCGTCGAGGCCGAAGTGGTGTCCCACTTCGTGCAGGATCGTGATGCGGATCTCCTCGCTGATCAACGGCTCGCCCCCACCCTCGATCGGCTCCCCCTCGTCGTCCTCCTCCCGCCACGGCTCCCAACCGCCGGCGCAGTTGACGATGCCCTCCCGGAACAGATGGATCACCCCGATCTCGGAGGCGGGATCACCGGCACCGGAGGTGTCGACCGACCGTTGCGGGCCCATCGGTCCGGAATGCAGTCCGCAGATCTCGTCCCGATGAATCGGGTCGATGCCGATGTCCCGCATGAGGTCGTCGGAGGGACGGTCCTCGATGAAGAGCGGCTTCTCCTCGAAGAGT
>JAYZBK010000207.1:0-2674 GCA_036339295.1 Planctomycetota bacterium | reverse complement strand
TCGCCCCGGCGGCGCGTTCGGTGAAGAAGAGATGGCCGCCGGCCTGTCTCGGCGTCCCGATGCCCGGGACGTTCATGAGCTTCGAGAGTTCGTCGACCAGCACCGGCCGACAGGGAAGGCCGTGCAGGACCTCCTCGGTGTGGGCGTTCTGGGCGTCGGTCCAGGTCCGGACCTCGTCGCTCTCGGATTCGAGGGCCTCGAGCCAGTGGTACTCGTCGACGAAGGTCTCGCCCTGGATCGTCTCCTCGACCGGGCGTCGGTCGGTGGCGGGCGGGCCGGCGAGGGTGATCGATGCCAGCGCGGGCATCAGGGCGAGCGTGGCGGCGGCGGAAAGGCGACCGAGGGTCATGGCGAGGTCTCCGGGTCGGAAGGTTCGGAGAGCGTAGCCGGTCGGTCCCGGGCCCGGGCGCGAGCCCGGGGCGTCGGTCCCGTCTCGAGGTGGCTGACGCCGGGGGGCCCCGAGACCGGCGAAGCCACGCCCAGAGCACCACGAAGGCAGGGCAGACCCCTCGCGGGTCTGCCGCAGCCTCATGAAAGCGTCCGCATCCGGATCGTCTCGGGGATCGACCGCATGCGTTCGCTGACCTCGGCGATGGACGAGGCGTCGACGTCGAGGATCACGTAGCTCACCTCGGGATCCGACTGGAGGTACTCGGCGGTGATGTTCGCGTCGATCTCCGCCAGGAGGGTGTGCATCCTTCCCAGCACGCCGGGCACGTTGTGGTGGAAGTGGAGGATGCGATGGCGGCCCGGCGCGGGAGCCGGAAGATCGACCTCCGGCACGCTCACCGAGGTCCGGGTGGAGCCCTCGGTCAGGTACCTCGCGATCTTGCCCGCGGCATCGCGGGCGATCGCGGCCTGGGCCTCCTCGGTCGAGCCACCGATGTGCGGCGTGAGGATCACGTTCGAGAGTCCGGCGAGCGGGGTCTCGAACGGATCGTCGTTTCGCTTCGGCTCACTCGGATAGACGTCGACCGCGGCACCGCCGATCCGACCGTCCCGCAGGGCGTCGGCGAGGGCGTCCAGATCGACGACCTTGCCCCGGGCGTTGTTGATGAGCATCGCTCCAGGCTTCATCCGGGCGATCTGCGGCGCCCCGAGGAGGCCCCGGGTCGAGGGCTCGTCGGGGACATGGAGACTCACCACGTCGCTGGTCGCCAGGAGTTCGTCGAGCGATCCGGCGATCCCGGCATTGCCGAGGGCCAGCTTCGGTTGCGTGTCGTGGAAGACGACCCGCATGCCGAACGCCTCGGCCAGCACCGAGACCTGCGAGCCGATGTGGCCGTAGCCGATGATCCCCAGCGTGCGACCGCGGACCTCGTGGGCGCCGGCGGCGGACTTCCTCCAGACGCCCTCGTGCAGTTCGCGGCTGCGGTCCCCGAGGCGACGATGCAGTGCGACGATCTCGGCGATCGTGAGTTCCGCGACGCTTCGGGTGTTCGAGAAGGGGGCGTTGAAGACCGCGAGCCCGCGGCGGGCGGCGTCCCTCAGGTCGAGCTGGTCGGTGCCGATGCAGAAGCATCCGACCGCGAGGAGCTCGGGATGGCGGTCGAGGAGCTCGGGCGACAGGCGGGACTTGGAGCGAACCCCGAGGACGGCGACCCCCTCGAGGGCGGCGTCGAGGGCTTCCTCGGACAACGCCCCTGATTCGACCGCCACCTCGAGACCGATGGTCTCCAGCACGGGGACGGCGTCGGGGTGGATGCCCTCGAGCAGGAGCGCGCGGCCGGTCGTCATGTCAGGTGCCCACGATGTCGGGGAGATCGAAGAGACCGGCGGTCAGGTTCCTCGGCCCCTCCTCGGTGATGAGGACATCCGCCTCGTGATGCACGCTGCGCGAGCCGTTGGCGGTGTAGATCGGCCACGCCCGGCCCTCGCTCCTGATCTCGGTGGTGGTCATCGCGATCATCGGTTCGACGGCGACGAGCATGCCGGGCTTGAAGCTGCGGAAGGCGTCGGGCCATTCGCCCGGGTAGCTGGGAACCACGTTCGAGATGAAGGGGGGGCCGTGCAGGGTCCGCCCGTAGCCATGGCCTCCAAGGCCGCGGACGAGGTGGAAGCCCTGGTCCTTCTCGACGTGGTCCTGGACCGCTCGAGCCCAGTCGATCAGCGGTCGTCCCGCGACCATCGCCTCCACGCCGATCCGGAGCGACTCCCGGCCGGCGACCACGAGCCTGAGCGACTCCTCGTCGGTGGCCTCGATCACGTAGGTCCAGGCGGCATCGCCGATCCAGCCGTCGTATCTCACGCCGATGTCGATCGAGACCAGGTCGCCCGGTGCCACCGGCTCGCGGGTCATGTCGTGCGTGCCGTGGACGATGCATTCGTTCACCGACAGGCAGGCTTCGCTCGGGAAGGGGGGGTGACCGCGGACACGGTAGTGCTTGAACGCGCTCTCGGACCGGAGATCCCGGAGGCTGCTCCCGACGAAGGCGTCGATTTCCGCGAGCGTCTGGCCCGCCTGAAGGAACTCCACCAGTCGTCGATGGACCTCGACGACCCGTTCCGCAGCCGCCGTCGCTCCGGCGATGTCCTTGTCCTCGGTGATCAGCACGGCGAGATGGTAATCGGAGAGGCCAACGCACGCGGCGCCACCGCAGGGCCCGGGTGCCCCCATCCATCGGCGCTGTCCCAGGCCGCACGCGGGCTCGGTCTGGTATCACCCGGTCCAGCA
>JAYZBK010000206.1:0-5604 GCA_036339295.1 Planctomycetota bacterium | reverse complement strand
CGGATCCGCGAGATCCTTGCCAGGCAGGGGATCGTCGAGGACCGTCTGGGGCGTCCCATCCGCTGGCTCGACGTGGCCTGCGGCACGGGGCGGCACCTCGCGGAGTTTCCCGGCCTGATCCGGGTCGGCGTGGATCTCGATGGAGGCATGCTCGAGGTCGCCCGTCGGCGGTGCCCCGGCGTGGCGTTCCTCTCCGCGGACATGCGTCAAGTGGACCGGACGGCCCTGGGGCCCATCGAGGGTCAGGGCCCCGACGGCCGGTTCGACGTCGTGAGCTGCCTGTTCTCCGCGATCGCCTACATGCCGGACCCGGCCTCGCTCGAGGATGCGGTGCGCTCGATGGCCGATCGCGTGGGGGAGGGGGGGCTGCTCCTGGTCGAGCCCTTCCTCGCTCCGGACGAGATCGTCGGTCGAAGGCCGTGGATGAACGTCGTGGATCGGGACGACCTCAAGCTGGTCCGCATGGACGTGCCTCGGGTCGACGGGCGGCGGCTCGAGCTCGAGTTCCACTATCTCGTCGGCGATGCCGACGGGGTGGAGCACGTCGTGGAGCCACACGTCGTGACGCTCTTCGACCGCGAGGAGATCGGTCGGTCGTTCGAGGCGGCCGGACTCGAATGGACGTTCGATCCGAAGGGCCTCGGGCAGCGCGGCCGCGGCCTGCATGTCGGGAAGCGTCGGCCCGACCGCGCCGGGCGCGGGTCTTCTTCCGGAGCCTGATCCGTGGGCGTTCGAGGCCGATTCAGAGGACGGTCGCGCTCGCGGCCAGCCGATCGGCCAGCATCAGTTCCAGCGCGCGGTCGCTGATGTTCGAGATGCGACCGGAGTCGACCAGTTCCTGGCGGAGATCCTCGGGGCGGCGGCCGAGCTTGGCGGCTTCGGCCCGGATCTCCTGGAGGATCTCCTCTTCGGTCACCCGCACGCCGAGGTGCGTGGCCAGCTGCCGGCAGAGGACGCGATTCATCGCCTGCTTCGGGGCCGACTTCTCCAGCTTCGGGCGGAGTTCCTCGACGACCGCCCTGATCTCCTCGTCGGACTTCCCGCCCTTCTTCGCCCGGGCCGCGGCCCTTCGCAGCTGGTCGTCGACGAGGTGCCGGACGACGAAGTCGGGGACGCTGGTCGGGACGAGTTCGCTGAGCTGTGGAAGGAGCTGGTCCGCGGCGGCGGTGCGATTGTCCTCCTTCAGGCGGGCCTCGAGCGCGTAGCGGATCTGCATCCGCAGCACGTCGGCCGACGGAGACCCGTACTGATCGGCGACCTCCTGTTCCGATGCCGGCTCGACTCGGCGAGCCTCGCGGATGGACAGGTGGGCCTCGACGTCCCGGCCGCGAAGGTCGGGGGACTCGAAGTTCGCGGGGAGCCGGGTCGGGAAGGAGACGGAGTCCCCGGCGACGTGTCCGGTGGCGGCATCGAGGCCGGCGAGAAGCATGCCTCCGAGGTTGGCCGGACCACCGGCCGCCGGGATGCGTGCCGTGACGGACTCGAGGGTCAGGAGGGGCTTGTCCTCGCCCGGGAGGCGAATCTCGAGGGCGGCGTCGATCTCGTCGTTCTCGACGAGCGGGTCGGTGCTCGGGGATCGTCGGCCGGCGTCGAGCCGCTGGTCGAGCATCTCTCGTTCGACGAGTTCGTCGGTGACCTCGATGGGGTTGCCCGCGAGAGTCAGGAGGCTGAAGTCGGGCCAGTCCGGTTCCGCGAAGGCATCGAAGTCGATGGTGCCGATGAACGGCTTCTCGGGGTGGAGAACGGGTGGCGGGACGTCCTCGGCGAGCCGAGGATCGAAGAAGCTCGTTCGATCGAGATCGGCGAGGCACTCGTCGACGCACACCCTGACCAGGAGGGTCGAGGTCTCCTGCGGGTGGATGTCCTGCTTGACCTCCCGGAGCTGCATGATGAACCGCTTGACCTGCTCCGCCGGCACCTCGAACGCGACACGCCGGTGGTTCGGGCCGATCTCCGAAACCTCCCGGACGATCGCGGCGTGTTCGAACTTCGGAGTCGATCCGGGGGCGGGCTGGTCGCTGGCGTCGGTCATCTTCGGATTCCGGGTGGGGGCCCGGCGGACCGTTGGCTGGTCAACCGGCTGCGGATAGTCTATCGGCCATGACCGATCCAGACCCGATCGCCGAGGAAGTCGCCCGAATCCGGAAGCTCTTCGATTCGCGTCTCCTTTCCCTCGTGGAGGAGCGGATCATTCCACTGGTGGAGCGCCACGGCGAGCGAGCCGATGTGCGGAAGCTGTATGCCGAGGCCCTGATCGAGTGGTTGGATCACCAGCAGGCGGCACGGGTGCTCGAATCCCTGGTGGAGGAGCAGCCGAAGGATGCGGTCGTCCTTCGCCTGCTGATGAACTGCTACGCCGCGGCGGCCGAGCCCGACAAGGTCAAGCAGATCAGCGATCGGCTGCTCGCGATGCAGCCGAACCGATTGGACGCGATCGGTCCCTGTGTCGACGCCATGGAGCGGGCAGGGCAGTTCGAGGAGGCCGAACGCATGTTCGAACGTCTCCTCGCCCTTCCCGCCAGGACCCTTGAGAAGGCCGGTCCGATCCGCATTCCCTACCTGCGAGCCCGACTCCTGCAGGGCCGGGGGCGGACCGAGGAATCGACCGAGCTCCTTCAGGAGACCATCCGGTCGGTCGATCCCGAGGATCTCCCCGACAACGATCGGCCGCAGTATCGGGAGCTCCTGTTCACGCTCTCGAAGCAACTCGATCGGCAGGGGGACTACGACGGGGCATGGGCGGCGGCCACGGCGGCCCATGAGGACGATGGGACCCCGTTCGACCTCGACCGGTACGAGAAGACCATGGACGATCTTCGCCGGGTCTTCACGCCGGAGATGGCACCGCGGTTCGCCCGGGCCGATGCCGTGACGAGCGAGCCCCTGATCATCATGGGGAACCCGCGGAGCGGCACGACGCTGCTCGACACCATCCTCGGCATGCATTCGGAGGTCGCGCAGGGGGGCGAGCTGGCGGCAAGCCGCTTCGTCCAGCAGGCGATCCCCACCGTGACCGACTCGTTCCTGCCGTTTCCGATGAACCTCGTCGATCTGAGGGTCGAGGATGCGAACAAGCTCGGTCGGATCTACGAGCGACAGACCGAGGGACTCTGGGACGGCCGGCGATATCTCTCGAACAAGGCGCTGGCGATGCACGGCCAGATCGGGTTCCTCTCCCTGGCCCTTCCGAGGATGCGGGTGATCAACCTCTTCCGGCACCCGCTCGACAACTGCATCTCGTGCTACATGATGAACCTGCTCGTCAGTGGGCACTACTACACGAACAACCTCGAGAGCCTCGGGAAGACCTGGATGATCCGGCGTCGGATGCAGGAGTTCTGGCCCGACGTGCTCGAGGTCCCCGTGCTCGAGCTCCATTACGAGGATCTCGTGAGCGACCAGGAGAACCAGACTCGCCGGGTCCTCGACTTCCTCGACGTGCCCTTCGACGATGCCTGCCTGAGTTTCCACGAGGCCGAGGGCACGGCGGCGACCTTGAGCTACGAGCAGGTCAAGCAGAAGATGTACACGACCTCCAAGGGCCGATGGCGGAACTACGAGAAGCACATCGGCCCGTTGATGGAGATCGTCGAACCCTACATCTGAGCTCTTCGAGGTCGGGCCGGGCTTCGATCCGGGCTTCGATCCGGGTTGGGGGACCGGCGCCACGAAGGGCGAATGTCCGGCCGGTGAATCCGTTCCAGGCAAAAAGACCACCGGTCGGTCCCGAAGGACCGACCGGTGGGTCGTTCAGCACTCACGTGCAGTCGCGCGATGCGCTGGGTCCCGAAGGACTCAGGCTCGCTTGCGACGGCCGGCGAGACCGGCGAGGCCGAGGAGGGCCAGGGCGCCGGGAGCCGGGGTGACGGTGAAGCTGCCGCTGGCGAAGCTACCGGACGAGAATCCGATGGTCGCGCTACCACCGGCAACGTCGCCGCTGACGACGTACGCGTCGGAGCCGTTGACGGAGGCCCAGGCCCAACCGTCGCCGTAGGCGTCGGTGAGGACGACACCGTAGTTACCGGCACCGTTGATGCCGATGTCCCAGCGGTAGCCGGAGGTGTAGGGCGAGGAGGCGAGCGGGTTCCAGAAGCCGAAGCTGGTGCCCGAGACGATGCTGCCACCCGAGTACAGGGCGAGGTAGCCGCTCGAGGTCACGAACGTCGAGACGTACCCGGCCGAGCCGGAGGTGAGCATGCCGTGCTCGGCAGCCCAGAAGTCGAAGTGCATGGTGATGACGGCGTTCTGCGCGAGGGCAGGGGCCGCCACGGTGGCGCCGGCGACGCCGGCGGCGGAAAGGACGAAACGCTTGTCCATCTCTGAGATCTCCTTGCAAAGAGAACTGATGTTGGTCGGGATGACCAGGTTCCGGCGTGAGCTCACAGCGATCTTGACCGGAACGCGAAACGGGAAGTCAGGCGGGGAACAGTCGACTGACACCGCCAATCCTAACCGCGGTCCCGGGCATCTCTAAACCAAAGTGGGAGAATGCCAGTGAATCCCGTCCCGGATCTCTGCATTGGCACCGATTCCCCGGGCGGGATGGTTATAAGCCCCTGCTGGAGAGGGGCTTGCAGCTTTCCGCAGGGCTGGCGTCGCCCGCGGCGACGGTTTCTCGGACGTGGATGGCGTACTAGGGACGGGGTTGATCCGCGGGGTCATCGGGGAACGCGGCTTCGAGGGGGGCCACGAGGGATCCGTATCGCCGCCAACGGCCGATTCCCCGGGTGTTCAGGGGCTCCCGCACCTGGTCGTGCGAGGGGGTGATCACGGTCCGATGAAGCTCGTGGAAACGAAGGCAGGCATCGTCGAACGGCAGGTCGAGGAAGGCCAGGATCCGCCGGATCTGGGGTTCCGGATTCCTCACGAGGTCCTCGTAGGAGACCCGGATCATTCGCTCGGCGAACCGATCCTGCCAGTGCCCGGCGAGTCGATCGAACGCCGACCTCGCCACGATCAGGTCCTCGAGGTCGCCGGCCCAAGGGTGATGGGTGAGGTTGAGGGGGTGCTGGTGGATCGAGAGAAGCGTGTCGCGTGGATCGCGATCCAGGTGGATCACCCGGGCTCCCGGGAGGATCGCGGCGGTCGATCCGAGGACGCGCTCGAGTCCCAGGACCTTGTTGGCCACGCAGCGTTCCCCGGCCCCCATGAAGTCGTGCATGGCGAGATACCGCCCGGCTTCGAGCTCGAGATCCTCGTCGGTGGGCTCCCGACCATGGAGGTCTCGAATCGCCTCCAGGTCCTCGTGGATCAGCATGGGCTCGCGACGTTCCCCGACCCCACCGCCGTCGGGATGGCTGGCGATGATCTGCTCGAGGAGCGAGGTGCCGCTTCTGGGCATCCCCAGGATGAGGACCGGCGTCGCCTCTGATCGCCCGCGGTCGGCGTCGAGGACTCGATCGGATTCGTCGCCGGCGATGATCCGGTCGGTCGCCCGCTCCCAGGCCTTCGCATCGAACGTGCGAGGGTGCAGCCGGTTGCCGGTGGCCGCGGCCTCGAAGGCTTCCTCGTGGCGCTCGAGGCGATCGAGGCCGCGGGCGAGGAGGAAGGCGGCATCGAATCTCGGGCCGACCGGTCCCTCGCCGTCCAGCAGCTCCGACAGCT
>JAYZBK010000205.1:0-7323 GCA_036339295.1 Planctomycetota bacterium | reverse complement strand
GACCTCCTCGGGATCCAGTCGCCGAACGGCCCCTGTGCCGGCATCGGTCACAAGTTCACCTTCGACCCGCCCCCGATCGCCCTCTGGGCCGGCGTGGCCTGGCAGTACCCGCCCAACAACTGGGGCGGCGAACCCGGCCTGATGATCGCCCCCGGCGGCGAGTACGTCGAGTTCCTCGCGTGGTCGGACACGCCCGGCACCCGGGTGAACTTCTTCGTCGGGAGCGAGGCCGCCGACGGCTTCGAAGTCAACCTCGACAACGTCGAATTGAACCTCGAACCGACCTGGTACCAGATCCCCCTGAAGGGCATCGAGTACACCGAGGTCGCCATCCCCTTCGGCTGGGTCATCTCCCAGGCCGCCGGCGGTGATGGTGAACCCCGCGACATCTTCATCGCCGACTTGAACTGGGTCGGCCCGCCGCCGCCGCCGCCGTGCCCGCCCGACCTGAGTGGCGACCGCGTCGTCAACGGTCGCGACCTCGGCCTCCTCTTCGTGAACTGGTTCGCCACCGGCGAGACGGCCGGCGATGCGGACCTCAACGAGGATGGCTTCGTCGACGGCCAGGACATCGCCGTCATGCTCGAACACTGGGGCGACTGCCCGGCGACCCCCTGACCCGAGCGCCCTCCAACGCCTCCACCAGCCCGCCTCCCACGACTGGGAGGCGGGCTTTCATGTCCCCCGGGGGAGACCTCGGTTAGCCTGCGGCCATGCCTCCCCAGCCCCCCCCAAACGTGATCCTCGAGGCCGACTTCGACGTCGAGGCATTGATCAAGTACCACTGGACCTCGCTCGGCTTCATCGCCCTCTTCATCGTCACGATCCCCTTCGTGATCATCGGCGCGATCATCTACTGGCTCCTGCTGCCGCGAATCGTGGCGAACTGGTCCGCCCAGCTGACCGACCGTGCCCTCATCGTCCGCAAGGGCGTCTTCACCAAGATCGAGAAGACCATCCCCCTCGAGAAGATCACCGATCTCTCCTCCACCCAGGGACCGGTCATGCGCCTCTTCGATCTGAAGCAGCTGGGGGTCGAGACCGCGGGCCAGTCCGGGGCGGCAGGCGCCTCCCTCGTCACGCTCCTCGGCATCCGCGGGACCGACGACTTCCGAACGAGGGTCCTTGCCCAGCGGGATGCGATCACCAGCGGCGCCCCGGTCGCCCCCGTCGCCGAGGGATCCTCCTCCGCTGCGGCGGCATCGACCGGCGGGAACGAACTCGCCGACATCGCCTCGACGCTGCGACGGATCGAGGCGACGCTCGACCGCATCGCGGACGACCGCCCCGCTGACTGAGGCGGTCGCCGCCTAGCGTTCCCCGGCTCGTCCACGAAGATCGCGGATCAGGGCCGTCCCCACCTCCGCGAGACGCCCGTCGCTCTCCGGATCGATCGCCGCGACATGCAGGAACATCGCGAGGATGCCGGTCCGACGACCGCGACGGATGTCGACCGCCGGGGAATCGGGATTCGAGGGGTTCGCGGTGCGATTGTCGAGCCGGAACCGAGCCTGGAGCCTGGTTCCGGCCGCGAGACGCCGGGGCGTCGTCGAGATCACGGTCTCCCGTTGATGATGATCCCAGTCGCGGAAGGCGACGACCGTCCGCCCCGGCGATCCGGGATCCTGCCCCGGATCCCACGCGAGCAGCTCGACGTCGGTCGCGATCTCGAGGGCTCGCGGCGTCACGCCGACGAGGTCGACCGGGTCATCGAGCGTCACGACCGCCGACTCCACGGTCACCACCGATTCCGCGGCGACCTGCACCCGACCGACCCCGATCGGCAGCCAGCGCAGCGGCCGCGAATCCGCGGCCTCCACATCGTCCAGCAGATCCAGCTGGACGGAGGGGCGCATGGTCTCCTCGATCCCGGTCGGGCGGTAGTGCCACTCGACCACGAGATCCGAACCGGGCGGCACCGGTTGATGGAAGCCCTCGGGCCAGCGGAGGCGATCCTGCCCGCCGAGGATCACGCCATGGGCACCACTCGGGACCAGTCCGGCGTCACCCGCCATGAGGAAGCCCACCCGAGGATCGCGATCGTCGAGATAGCGGCCGGCTCCCGTCGGGTCGAAGACCATGGACGCCACCCGCATCGCCTGGGGCGCGCCGGTCTGGATCCGGACCTCCCGAACCCTCCACGCCTCGCCGTTGTCGAGAGGGATCGCATTCCCTCGCTGGTCGATCTCCCCCGCGTGCCACGCGGGATCGGACTCGGCCGGGATCGCGAAGGCCCCGGCGACCCGACGAGTGACCCAGTCTTCCGACGACGCCTCGACCGCGCCCCGACCGGCCGCGACCGGGCTCGCGTCCGGATCCTCCCGATCGACCGGCGACCCCGCCGCGAACCATCGCCGAAGCACCGAGACCTCGGAGGCCGAAAGTCGGCGGTCGTGCCGCCAGCCCTCGCCCTCGACCAGGGATGGCGGCATCCGACCGGACTCGACGAGTCCCAGGACGAAGGAGGCCCGGGAGGCGAGGTCCCCCGGCGACGCGAGGGAGAAGGGACCGGCGCCATCCGGACGATGGCATCCGGTGCACCGTGCGGCGACCAGCGAAGCGACGTCGTGATTCCAGTCCGGGATCTCGGTGACCGCTTCGGGCGGTTCGCTCGCCCCGACCGGGACGAGGATCGTCGCGAGGATGAGGGCGGACGGATTCACCGACTCGACACCCGTTCGATCGCGCAGCCGTGGGCGATGCGCCGGGGCTGTTCGACCTGATCGCCCGAGGAGAGTCGCTCCACGGCTTCGACGGCGTGGAACCGGGTCGCGGCCCGGCGACGCCGGCCGATCCCTGCGTAGAGATCGTCGATCGGGCCGCGATACCCGCACGACCAGCCATCGTCACCACGCTGGAGCACGAAGACCTCGGGGACGACCGAGGCGTCGAATCGCTCGACCAGCCGGTGTCCGGGGTCGAGGACCTGTGCGATCCACTCGAGGCCCCGAACCTCCGCGTGCGCCCCGATCGAGGCCGCCGAAGCCAGTGGATCCGGGTGGACCAGGACGAGCTCGGCTTCGTGCGACCGACACGCGTCGGCCAGTCTCAGGATCGCCGGGGTCGACGCGTTGGCGATCGGACAGGTGGTGCTCGTGAAGACGAGGACGACGAGATCCGGGCTCGAACACCCGAGGAGGGTCTCCGGCCGGGTTCCGGGCCGCCCGTCCTCGTCTCGAACCACGAGCGGTCGGTCAAGCCCCGAGGCGTGGGACCGGGGGGGATGGCCACCGTCGGGGACCGGGGCCTCCGGGGGCGCGGCGCAGCCGACCTGGACCGCCAGCATCGCCACGAGGATGAGAAGACCCCTGGTGCTCACGCTGCCGGCCGCTCAGCCACCGCAGAACTGCTCGGCCGCGGCCTGGCAGGCCGCATCCCAGTTCTGGCAGCAGTACTCGAATCCGGGACGCGTGTGGACGCAGTTGCAGATCGGCGGGGGCACCATGTTCTGGGCGCAGCCATTGCAACCACCGCCGCCTCCACCGCCGCCGCCCCCACCGCCTCCGCCTCCGCCACCACCTCCGCCACCGGCGAAGTTCGAGGTGTCGGGTTCGGCGGCGAAGCATCCGATGATCCAGGGAAAACCATCGGCGGGCAGCCCCCGCTCGACCGCGAGGTCGAACGACACCGCGTGGTAGTGGTAGCCGCGTTCCGCGTCGAAGTGTCCGTTGCAGTCGTCGAGCGCCCCCTTGCCCGTGACCTCGGCCGCGAGGACGTCGTCCCGTTCCCACGGTCCGTAGACGGGGTACCCGTCGAACGCGTACCCGATGAGCACGGAATGCCCGCCCGAATAGGGCTCGATGCAGGGCGAGTACTGGTGGTAGTGGTAGCGGGAGTCGGGCGACGGATGGGCGTTGCAGTCGTCCATGCAGATCGTGCCCGGTGCCTCGATGCCGCCCCCGTCGTACGGATTGTAGAACGCGACGCCGTTCACCATGATCCCGATCGGGCCGAGCTGGGCGAGGGCATCGACCGCGGGCGACCCCGTCGGCTCCGGCACGATCGGCAACCGCCAGGTGTCGTCCTGGTCGCCGACGGAGTTGGGATTCCCGCATTCGCCGGGGAAGTTCCCGTACTCGTGATCCGGGATGCCCGATCCGGTGACCACGAGACGGTCACCATCCAGTTGGATCTCCACGTTGTCGTGGAAGGAATGACAGACCTGCCCCCACTGCACGATCAGCGTGCCAAGGTCGCCGCCGTCGGTGCTGCCGTTCCCGTTGAAGTCGAACTGCGTCCCGCCCCAGTCCGCGAGGAACGCTCCGATGTCGGCGGAGTCGACCACGAGATCGCGGTTGCAGTCGGCCAGGCAGAACAGGCCCCCAGGCTGGGTGTCGCCGTCGGGAACCGACCAGGCGGAGGATGCGAGCATCCCCACCGCGATCGGCATGAGGATCATTCGAGGGAAGGGACGCATGTCGATCTCCACGAGGACTCAGGTATCCGGATCATCGACGATGAGGGGGCACCTGTCGAAGGAAAACACGATTTGAGGGCCTGCCGGGTCCCAGAATGGCGGGAGCGGGCGCTTGTCCGGGACCGAGGCCGTCCCCCGCCTCGGAGGAGGCCCTCCGCGCACGAGAACGGCCTCGAGGACCGAAGCCCTCGAGGCCGTGTTCTTCTCGTGCGATGACGGCCGCGAGGACCGCCGTCGAACTCAGTCGCGGCGACGGCGACCGGCGAGGCCGGCAAGGCCGAGGAGCGCGACCGCACCCGGGGCGGGCACGATGCTGCCGTAGAAGTTGGAGCCCCAGGCGGCGCCGTTCTCGGTGCCCTCGGGAGCGATCTCGCCCTGGATGTACGTGAAGTCGAGGCTGATGCGGGTCGCCGAAGCGGCACCGGCGTCGAGGACGTAGTCCATCGCGAAGGAGTGAAGGGTGTCACGCGCCGAGTTGGTGTCGAGCGTGCCGGCCACCACGGAGAAGCCGTAGTCGCCACCGGTCGCGCCGTACCAGAAGTTCAGCTGGACGTTGACGGTGTTGCCACCGTAGAGCTTCTTGGCGTCCTCGATGTACAGGTCGCCACCGAAGGAGATCGTGTCGCCCTCGGCGTAGTCGCCGGCGACCCCGAGATCCTGGGTGTAACCGCTGAAGTTGGGGTTGCCGCCAAAGGTGCCGTAGGCGACGACCGCCCACGCCATCTCACCGCCGGCGAAGTTGACGTTGTAGGGGCCCTCGGAACCACCGAACTGGGTCCAGCCGTTCGAGGTGCCGTCGCCGAAGTCGCCGTTCACGAGGTCCGCATTCGCGGCACCCGCGAGGGCTGTCGCCGCGGCCGCGGCAAGGATCATGCTCTTCATCTCTAAAAATCTCCTGGGAAACAGATGGAAACAGGGACGGCGGACTCACAAGGGGAAGAACCCGCGACTTCAGACTAGCCCAACGCCATGTCCGGACAGAGTCCAATTCTCGGAAAACACATATTTGGCATTGCCGGAAACCGCGTATCGGCAGGGACTTCCGGAGCAGCGTCGACCTGTGATTTCCAGCAACGCCCCAGCCCTGGCTCCCCCTCTCGCAACCATGGAATCCTCGGCGACTTCCAGCCGGCCTTCCGCTCGCTCCTCGAGGGCCCCCCCAACCATTCCCGACGGCCCCTTCCGTGATCTCGATCCCGAGCGGTCCTCTTCACCGGGGGTATCTTCGCCGGGCAGACCGCGATCGAAGGAACCCCGCCGCATGCCCGAGGCCCCCGCCGAAATCGATGTCAGGGACCCGCTCGACCCAGGGATGGAGCGACTCCTTCGCATGGTCGAGACCGCCGACCAGCCGAGGATCGTGGACCTGGATCCCCCCGCTGCGCGAGCCTGGGCGGATCGCATGTTCGAGGTGCCCGACCCGCCCCGGCCGCTCGCCCTGGTCGAGGACCGGATCATCGACGGGCCGGCCGGAGACCTTCCCTGCCGGCTCTACCACCCGTCACCCGGGACGCCGTGCCCGCTTCTCGTTCACTTCCATGGCGGCGGCTGGGTGCTCGGCAGCCTCGACCAGGCGGACGACGTCTGCCGTCGTCTCGCCGGGGAGGGTCGCGTCGCCGTCCTGTCGGTGGACTACCGGCTCGCGCCGGAGCATCCCTACCCGGCCGCCATCGAGGACGCGCAGGCCGCGGTGCGTCACGTGCTCCGGTACGCCGCCGACTTCGAGGCGAGGCCGGACCGCATCGGCGTCTCGGGCGACAGCGCCGGCGGACACCTCGCCGCGATCGCCGCCCAGACCGTCCGGGACGACGGCCATGCCCCGGGGCTCGCCCTCCAGTACCTGATCTACCCCGTCACCGACTGCGACTTCGAACGCCCGAGCATGCTCGCCAACGCGACCGGACGGCTCCTCGAGACCGCGGGCATGGGCTGGTTCTGGGATCACTTCTGCCCGGACCATGCTCGAAGGACCGAATGGACGGCGTCCCCCATCCGTCGCGACTCGCTGACGGGCGTCGCGCCCGCCGTGGTGGCGCTCGCGGCCCACGACCCGCTCTACTCGGAGGGCATCGCGTCCGCCCGGCGACTGGAGGAGGCGGGCGTCGTCACGACGGTGCGGATCGCCCGGGACCTCATCCACGGCTACTTCAGCCTCACCACGGCCAGCGAACGGGCCGACGCCGAGGTCGGACTCCTCAACCGGCTCGTCGGCGCCTCCCTGAACGCGTGACCCGGGTTCCGGCAGGCTCGTCCCCGCGACGCCGGGAAGCGGGCGACCGGCCTTGCGACCGATCGCCCATCGATCCGTCCCGGTCCTGCCGGCGACTCCGACGTCTCACGCCGTGAAGAGGCTCAGGAGCAGGCCGAAGTCGGATCCATTCGTGGTCCCATCGCCATCGAGGTCGGCCGCGTCCGTGCCCCACGCCCCGAGGAGGAATCCGAGGTCCGCCCCGTTCACCAGGCCGTCGCCGTCGAGATCTCCCAGCAGGCTCACCGTCAGGGTGCCGGTGCCGGCATCCTCCGGGAAGGTCGAACCGAGGACGACGGTGTAGTTCTGGTCGGCATTCAGCGGGACCGAGACGCGGGTGGTGAACCCCGCGCACCCGGGCGACTCGTCGCCACAGGCGAGGACGTCCTCGGCCCTGGGCCCGTAGCCGGTGACCGCGATCCGGGTGTCGAGGTCGGTCTGGTTGCAGGTGGAGAAGACGTAGGTGCCCGACTGCGGGGCGTTGAAGACGAAGTGGACGGGCGACTCGATCGTGTCGCCGCCGAAGTCGCCGGGATCGCACCAGCCCGTCATGTCGAACGTGCCTTCGGCCCGCGTCGTGTTGAAGAAGTTGTCCCCGACCGAGAGCATGCCCTCGTAGCGGGTGAGGATCTCCATCGTCGCCGTGGCGCTGCCGTAG
>JAYZBK010000204.1:0-13477 GCA_036339295.1 Planctomycetota bacterium | reverse complement strand
CGAGGCGCGTCGATCTCGCCTCGTCCTCCGTGATGCCGAGATCGCGGGCGATCTCCCGGTCGAAGTCGGTGCCGCCGATCGCCACGGACTTCGCGAAGACCACCGCGTCGCCCCGCATGACCACCAGCCAGCTGATCGACTCACCCACCTCCACGACGAGGCGAACCTCGTCTCGCTCGGCGTCGCGACGCGAGCGCCGTGAGAACACCCGTCCGGTCGCGAGGAATCCCGGCTCGACCGCCACCGGTCGAAAGCCTGCCTCGAGCACGGGTTCGAGCAGCATCGTCATCCTCGAGACCCGCGCAGCGACCACGAGGATCTCCAGGCGGCCGTCCTCCCCGGGCTGGGGCGAGATCACGATCGGTTCGGCGACGAGATCGGATCCGTCGACGTCCAGGAGCGGCGCCACCTCCCAGCGGGCGGCCTCGCGGAGCTCCTCGCCCGCGAGGCGAGGAAGTCGGACCGGACGAAGCTCGAGCTCCCCGGGTGGCGGGGACACGACGGCATCGCGACCGGCGAATCCCCGGGCGAGCGACTTCAGGCGGGAAGGATCGACGACGCCTTGGTCGGTCGGCATCGAGGCGGCCCGGCGGATCTCGTCCGCGCCGGCGCGCTTCGGCTGCACGAGGCGGACCTCGTCCGTCCCGATCTCGATCCCGATGAGGGATGAACCCCGTTCTGTTCGACGAGTCGTGCGCGACATGCCGGGCCTCCGGGCCGTCCGATGCCTCCTGGACGGCCGGACGGGTCGGACATCGACGACGTGCCGATGCCCACCGGGTCAGTCATCGAGCGGTTCGACGGTGATCTTTCCCGTGAATCCACTCAAACGGATCAGATAGGCGCCGCTCTGCCCGCGCATCCGGACCTCCCCACCAGCGGTCAGCGGCTGCCCACCGGCCCCCAGGGGGCCTCCAAGGGCGTCGAACGCCACCCAGTCCCGGCCGCCGAAGTCCACCGCCTCGATCTCGACGCCCCGGAATCGGGCGTCCAGGTCGAAGTCGACGATGAAACGGCCGTCGGTGCCGATCGCGGTGTCGTGGTCGAGGTATTCGGCCGTCGAGGGGTCGAATCCCTGGTCGTAGAGCCCCTGGTCGGCGGGCGCGAGGATCGCGTATCCGTGAAGACGCCCGTTGACGTCGCGCAGGAACTGCACCCGACGGATTCGTTGCATCGCGAGGGCGTCCGTCTGGGCGAACGTCACGTCCGCGATCACGGAGCGGACGGCGGCCTGGACCGAGAACGTGTCGGCCCCGACCAGCCTCGGGACGAGCATCGCGGCGGACAGGCCGAGGATCGCGACGACGATCAGGAGCTCGATGAGCGTGTAGCCGGTTCGGATCGGGTGTCGCATGTGGAATCCCCGCGGGTCGGGCCTCGTCTCGCCCGACGGCCTCAGTTCGAGCGGTTCACGGCGGTGCGCACCGCCTCGGCGAATCGGTCGTAGTCGAAGCGGAGTTCGTCGACGTTCTCCAGCCGCACGCGGAGATCGCCGCCGGCGAGCTCCTTCTCCACCGACTCCAGCCGCTTCGAGATCGCATTCAACGACTTGATCATCTGGTCGCGCTGCCGGGCGGCGGCGTTGCCGACCCCGGTCACCGCCTGCGACGGCGGCTGCGTGGCCCGGGTGGATCGGTACTGGGGCGCGGCATCGGCGGTCGAGGAGACCAGCGGTCCCCCGACGACGATCGTCCAGAGGAGCGCAGCGGCGAGCAGCGTGTTGACGATCAGGAGTCCTCGAAGCGATCGCAGGTCGTTCATGGCGTGGCACTCTCGCTCATCGTCCGTCTCGGGACGGACTGGCTGGGACGAGATCGAGCATCGATCTCTCTCGAATGACATCGGACGGTCTCGACCCGCACTCGGGTCCATCAGCGGAATTCCGCGGTCGAGCGGGCGTCGAACTCCTCGATCGCGCTTCCTGCGCGGCCGGGATGGGACGGGTTCCCGGACCCGAGCTCCTCGAGACGGGCGATCCAGGCCGCCCGGGTCGTCGCATGCGTGGAGACGCGGACCCCGTCTTGATGCGGGAAGCACCACCACGCCGCCGGATCCTTGAACGACGGCAGGTTCCAGGGCCTGGTCGCCCGGGCCATCAGGATGCCGGTGAAGGGCTCGAGACGCAGGAAGGCCACGGTGTCGAAGGCGTCGGCGGGGTCGGCGTCCTCGAGGTCGACCACCATGAGCGAATGGCCGGTCTCGAAGTCGATTCGGCGGAGAAGGACCTTGCCGCCTTCGGGCACCGGCAGGGCGACCGCCAGGTCTCCGGTGGGAAGGGAATCCCCGGGGGCGATCTCCCGGGGCGTGTCGAACCCGAGGAGCGTGACCGCGATCGCGATCATCCCGATCGCCACGAGTCTCACCGGGGTCCCGGTGGAGGACACCCGATCGGACGTGATGCGGATGCTCATCGGATCACCACGCCCGGATGGCGAGGATGTCGTCCGCATCGCCGTCGCCGTCGGAATCGGCATCGGGGATGTTCGGTTCGACGTCGCTGTCGTAGTCGAGGCCCAGCGTCGCGCCGGCCGGATCCCACTGCCAGGCGAACCCCGGTGACAGGAAGACGGTCCGGACGATGTAGCCGTCGTCGATGAGCACCTGCATCATCTCCGAGGCGGTCGCCGAGCTGCCGCCGGGCAGGGCATCGGCGTTCTGGAGCCGCCAGGCGACGACCTGCCCGCGGATCGTGTTGAGCTGGGCCCGCATCGCGGTCGCCCGGGCCGAGGCCCGCGCAGTCGCGAACTGGGGCACGACGATCGCCGCGAGGATCCCGAGGATCACCACGACGATGAGGATCTCGATGAGGGTGAAGCCGGGGCGCCGGGTGTTCGGTCGCGACATGGATGGAACTCCTTCCCGTGGAGGCCGCCGCCTCCTCGCCCCCCGGTCGCGTTCGTGGAATCGAGTGGAAACCGATTCGGGGGCCGGGACTCCGCCCGACCCGGGAAGCGTCGCCCCGACCCCTCGATCGGGGCGACGCGAAGATCCCTCTCAGGCTCCTGGGGTCACCAGCCGGTCTCGCCGGAGTCGGCCGTGCCGTCCCCGTCGAAGTCGACGGTGCCGTCGTACTGGAGCGTCAGGTCGCCGGTGGCGTAGGTGGCGCCGAAGCCGGCGGGCCAGACGGGCACGGCCCGGATGTAGCCGTCCGTGACGAGCTCGGCGAGATCGGCCGGGGCCGCGCCGTTGTTCTGGACGCGGTGGAGCTCGATCTGGCTGCGGATCGACTGCAGCTGGCTGCGGGCCGAGGATTCGTTCGCATCCTGGGCGGCATCCGTGAACTGCGGGACGATGATGGCGGCGAGGATGCCGAGAATCACCACGACAATGAGGATTTCAATGAGCGTGAAGCCTCGCTTCACCGTGTTGCGACGAGTGTTCATTGCCGAACTCCTCCTGGAACTGATGGGGACCCGATTCGAGTCGTCCGCACCGTGCGGGCGAATGGACGCGGACCCGTCTCGGTGTCCGCCGGAAGAAAGACCCGATCGTCCGCACCACGACCGATCGGGCGAGATCGACATGGGTGTCCGTCCCTCCTTGGACACCGGTCGACCGCCGGACGTTGTCCGACTGGACTGAGATTCGGATCGAACGGGGCCGCACTCGAACCACGACCTCGATCAGGGGGCGATTCCCCGAGATCTCGGACCATGGAACGCGAGACAGTCGGGACGACCGGAGCAGGCCCCCGCCGGGGCTGCGACCGCCGTCACCAGGCCTTCGGGGCCCTGGGGGTTTCAGGCGGCGTCCGCGAGGCGGATGCCGACCTTCCAGCCGCCCTCGCAGGGGTCGCAATGGACGACCTCGCCGCGCCGTGCGGTCATCTCGGTCGCCTCGAAGCCGACGCTCACCGTCGCACCCATCGGGACCACCTCCCGGCTGCGAGCCTCGAGGGCCCCCGCCGAGACCGCGATCTCCACGAGGTCGTGCATGACGCCGAACCGCTCCCCGTCGAGATGGAAGACCGTCGCGTTGCCGCCGATCCGCCGCGTGGCGGCGGTGAACAACGTGGCCGACCGAAATCCGGGGAGTGCGTCCTTGGTCATCGCATCTGCACGCATCATGAGTGCCGTTCGGACGGGCCGTGCCCACCACGGCCCGGACCGAACGGGCGTCTCTCGTGCCCACGTCCGCGGTCGCTTCGAGCGAGTCCGCCGACGCTCTTCATATCGGATTCCCGCCGACCCGCCTCCAGCGGAATCGAGTGGTCGGACTGCAAGGTCCGGTATTGCGACGACCCCCCTGCCGTCGGGGTCGTACGATGACGGATCGTCAGCCGGTTCGTTTCCCGGAGCCCCCATGAGCACGATCCACTCCTTCAAGGCGATCCGTCCCGCCCCTCCCCATGCCGCCGAGGTGTCGTGTCCGCCCTACGACGTCATCTCGACCGACGAGGCACGCGTTCTCGCCGAAGGACGCGACGGCAGCTTCCTGCACGTCATTCGACCGGAGATCGACTTCCCGAAGGAAGCCGACCCCTACGAGGACGCCATCTACGCCCACGGTCGCGATGAACTGGCGCGACTGATCGACGAGGAACTGATGGTGGAGGACGACGAACCCGGCATGTTCGTCTACCGGCTCGTTCGTGATGGACGTCGCCAGCTGGGCCTCGTGTGCACCGTGGACGCGGCGGAGTACCGCGACGGTCGCATCCGACGCCACGAGAAGACCCGCCCCGACAAGGAGGACGACCGGACCCGCCACCTCCTGGTCTCGAGCAGCCACGCGGAGGGCGTCTTCCTCGCGTACCGGGACGCCGCGGATGCCGAGGGGAGGATTCGAAGACTCCTCGTGTCCGGCACCGCGGAACGCCCGCTGATCCACTTCGTCGCCGATGGCGTGACGCATCCGCTCTGGCGGGTCCCGGATCCCCAGGCGTTCATCGACGCGTTCGAGCCGCTGCCGGAGCTCTACATCGCGGACGGGCACCATCGATCCGCCGCGGGCGAGCGAGCGGCCCGCGACCGGGCGTCCCACGATCCGCGGCACGACGGGGGCGAGGAGTACAACCGGATCCTCGCCGCCATCTTCCCCGCCGACGACCTCGAGATCCTCCCCTACAACCGGGTGGTGAAGGACCTGAACGGACTCTCGGAATCGGAGTTCCTCGAGCGTCTTGCGGGGGTCGGCGAGGTCGCGGCGCTCCCTGCCGGCGATCCCCCGTCCCCGCCGGCCCGGCACGAGGTCCTCGTGCGGCTCTCCGGTGGCTGGCACCGCCTGGCCTTCCCGGTGGAGACCGTCGACGAAGGCGACCCCATCGGCAGCCTCGACGTCTCCCTCCTCCAGGATCGGATCCTTCATCCCATGCTTGGGATCGGGGACCCCCGGACCGATCCCCGGATCGGTTTCGTCGGCGGCGTCCGCGGACCGGAGGAACTCGAGGCGAAGGTCGCCGACGGTTCGGCCGCCGTCGCCTTCCTGCTCCACGCGACTTCGATGGACGAGCTTCTTCGCGTCGCGGACGCCGGTGAGATCATGCCGCCCAAGTCCACCTGGTTCGAACCCAAGCTCCGCAGCGGCCTGTTCGCCCACCGATTCGAGACCATCGAGGAGTGCGTTGGAAGATGAGTCCCACCACAGCCACCGATCCGTCCCCGGTCACCGACACGTCGCAGGAATCCGCGATCGTCCTGATCGCCGACAAGTTCGACGCCACCGGCATCGAGGAACTCGAGAACCTCGGGCACGTCGTGATCAGCGATCCCGGCCTCGACCCGTCCACCCTCCCCGCCGCGATCGCCGAGCACGATCCGCACGTCCTGATCGTGCGTTCGACCAGGGTGAAGTCTGATTCCATCGCGGCGGCGGGCCGGCTCTCGCTGATCGTCCGGGCCGGCGCGGGCACCGACAACATCGACGTGGCGGCGGCGAGCGGTCGCGGGATCCCCGTCGCGAACTGCCCCGGGAAGAACTCCCTCGCGGTCGCGGAGCTGGCCTGGGGCCTGATCCTCGCCTGCGACCGTCGGATCCCCGACCAGGTCGCCGACCTCCGCGCGGGCGCCTGGAACAAGAAGGAGTACGGAAAGGCATCCGGCCTCGCCGGCCGGACGCTGGGAATCGTCGGCCTCGGTCGGATCGGCGAGGCGATCGCCGACCGCGGCAACGCCTTCGGGATGCGGGTCTTCGCCTGGAGCCGGAACATCTCCGAGGCGCGGGCCGAGGCTGCGGGCTGCCATGCCTGCGAGAACCTCGAGAACCTGGCTCGGATGAGCGACGTCGTCTGCGTGAGCGTGGCGGCCAACGCCGACACCGAGAAGCTGATCGGTCGCGAATTCCTCGACGCCATGAAGCCCGGTGCCACCATCGTCAACACCAGTCGTGGTTCGGTGATCGACGAGAATGCGCTGGTCGAGGCGATTCGAGCGAAGGGCCTCCGCGCCGGCCTCGACGTCTACGAGGACGAACCGGGTTCGGGAACGGGCGAGTTCCACCCGGAGGTCGTCTCGCTCCCCGGTGTGTACGGGAGCCACCACGTCGGCGCCTCGACGGACCAGGCCCAGGCGGCGATCGCCTCCGAGGCGGTCCGGATCGTGCGGGACTACCTGCAACGGGGACGGGTCCCCAACTGCATCAATCTCGCGAGCGGGACCGGCGCCGCGACGGTGACCGTCCGGCACCTGAATCGACCGGGTGTCCTCGCGACGATCTGCGAGATCCTCGGCCGCGGGGAACTCAACATCGAGGACATGGAGAACGTGATCTTCACCGGCGGCGAGGCGGCTTCGGTCCGCATCCGGGTCTCCAAGGTCCCGGGCTCCGACCTGGTGACGGAGATCGCGTCGCGTCCGAACGTGCTCAGCATCGACGTCACCGCCCACTGAACCCCACCGACCCGGAGTCGATCATGACGGCCACCTCCACCGACCGAATCCTCAACTTCTCCGCGGGTCCCGCCGTCATGCCCGAGCCGGTGCTCGCGCGGATCCGGGAGGACGTCTGGAACATCGACGGCTCCGGGATCGGCGTCCTCGAGCACAGCCATCGCGGCCCCGTCATCGACCGGGTCTTCGAGGAGGCGACCGAGCGGGCCGGCCGCCTTGCCGGCGTCGGGGACGACCACGACGTGCTCTTCCTCCAGGGCGGGGCCACCCTCCAGTTCGGGATGATCCCGATGAACTTCCTCCCCGAGGACGGAACCGCCGACTACCCGGACACCGGGACCTGGACCACCAAGGCGATCAAGGAGGCCCGCCGGTTCGGGACCGTCAACGTCGCGTTCGACGGCTCGGCCTGCAAGTACGACCACTGCCCCTCGCCCGAGGAGATGACCCTGACCGAGGGAGCGGCGTACCTGCACTACTGCTCGAACAACACCATCTACGGAACGCGATACGCGACGCCGCCGCGAACGTCCGCGCCGCTCGTCTGCGACGCGAGCAGCGAGATGTTCTCCCGGCCGTGGCCCGTCGCCGACCACGCCCTCGTGTACGCCGGGGCCCAGAAGAATCTCGGGCCCTCGGGGGTCGCCCTGGTGATCGTCCGCAAGGACTTCATGGAATCGGCGTGCCGGGAGACGATCGACCTCCTCGACTACCGGAAGCACGCCAAGGCGGGCTCCAGGCTGAACACGCCGCCGGTCTTCGGGGTCTACGCCATGAATCTCGTGATGCAGTGGATCGAGGACCAGGGCGGGCTCGGGGCGATGGCCGATCGCAACGACGCGAAGGCCGGCGTGATCTACGACGCGATCGACGGAAGCGGCGGTTTCTACCGAGGCCACGCGAAGGACTGCTGCCGCTCGACCATGAACGTCACGTTCTGTCTCCCGAGCGAGGAACTCGAGAAGCGATTCGTCACCGAGGCCGCCGAGGCCGGGATGAGCGGACTGAAGGGCCACCGTTCGGTGGGTGGCATCCGGGCCTCGATCTACAACGCCTTCCCCGCGGCCGGATGCGGGACCCTCGCGTCGTTCATGGCCGACTTCGCGTCGCGGAACGGCTGAGCCCGCCGAGCGACCGCCGGCACTCCGCCGCGTAGCCGTCGCCGAAGAGCAGCCAGTGGTTGAGAAGGTGATGGAGTCGTCCGAGCTCGACCCGGAGCTCCGCCGACTCGAGGGCCTCGTCACCTCGATGCTCGACCAGCCGTTCCCGGTACGCAGCCTCGCATGCCGGGGGGAAGCCCCCGAAGAGACGCATCATCCCGAGCTCGAAGAGCGGATCGCCCCGGAAGACCGCCGGATCGAGCACCGCGATCCCCCGGTCGCGGGTCGGATGGACGTTGCCCGACCAGAGGTCGCCGTGGAGAAGGCCGGGCCGGATCCCCCGGGGAAGCAGGTCCTCAAGGCGGTCGGCGAGCCGGTCGAGATCGGCCAGGTCCGTGGCGTCCGCCCGGCCAAGCCGCTCGAGCGCCTCCCGCATCGGCAGGAGTCGACGCTCGCGAAGGAAGATCGCCCAGTCGTCCGGTTCGACCGGCCGATTGTCCTGGGGCGTGTGGCCGAGGTGATTCGAATGGTCGAACCCGAAGGCGACGACATCGCCGGCATGCAGGTCGGCGAGCCGGAGACCGAACTCCACCCAGTCCGCGTCGCCCACGGAGGCGGGATCGCCGAGATCCTCGAGGACGAGGGCCGACCGATTCCCGAGCGTCGCGATCCCGAGCACGGCCGGCGTCGGCAACGTCGTCGTCGCCGCGATCGCCTGGAGCCCCGAGGACTCCTCCCGTGCCTTCCTTCCGGGATCGGAGGCGACGCCCCCGTTCGCCCCCACTCGACCGAGCTTCACGACGACGGTCTCGCCGTTCTCCAGTTCGACGCGGCGGACGTCCGCGATGTCGCCACCAGCCAGCGGCACCACGAGGCTTGGGCGAGCCACGACGCCGGCGGCCCTCAGCAGGTCCTCGAGGTCGCCCGCCTCCCCCATCACCGGTCGCCGACGTCGCGGTGGAGCTCGTCGACCAGCCGATCGCACGCGGCCTCGATCAGGTCGTACATGTGCGCGAAGCCGTCGGTCCCGCCGTAGTAGGGATCCGGCACCTCCTCGACCCGCCCTTCGGGATGCCAGTCGAGCAGCAGCCGGGTCCGCGACTCGGGCGCGCCACGATCCAGGAGCGTCGATTGGTTGTCGCGATCCATGCAGACGATCAGGTCGAACCGCTCGAAGTCCACGTCCTCGACCTGGCGGGCCCGGGTCACCAGTTCATACCCCCGACGCTCACCCTCGGCACGGCTCCGCGGGTCCGCCCGCTCGCCGGCGTGCCAGCCCCCGGTCCCGGCGCTGTCGACATCGAAGAGATGGGCGAGCCCCCGTTCATCGATCCGCTTCAGGAAGACGGCCTCGGCCGCCGGCGAGCGACAGATGTTGCCCATGCAGATGAAGAGGACCCGATGGCGGTTGGAGGACATGCCCCCACGCTATCGGGGCGCCTGGCGACGGGGAACCCCTTCCCGGTTCCGGGGAACGAGGCATGCCGGCCCTCGATCAAGCCCTATACTTGCGCCGTGCCTCCGGGCACGTGCTCTCTCTCAATCGGGGCCGACTGGTATCGACCGGACGATGACTGTTCGTCGTGGCGCGTCGTGGAGCATCCATGCCACGTAAAAAGGATGCACACTTTCAACTGCCAACACGCAGTACGCTCTCGCGGCCTGATCGCCGCGATGGAACCCTGCCCGACGCCCGATGAGGCGGGGTTCCACTGACCATCGGGCTGGATCCAATGGGCTGGCATGCCTCGGCGGATCGAGAACTTCGCATGCCTTGTCCCCGGCTTGGGCCGTTCGCCCTCCGGGTCGGGGACGAGATCAAGGGCGGACTACACGCGTAGAGGCGACGTCCAGCACGTCTTGGCACGGGGGTTCGAATCCCCCCGGCTCCATTCACATCCCACCGCGGTGCCCGATCCCGTGGCCCGCTCTCCCCGGAGACGGAGACAGGAGACAGGCGAGGCCGGGAGACAGGCAAGGCCGGAAGACGAGGATCGGATCGGGCCGGAGACCGGTCGTTCTTGGACGATGTCCGACCCACGGCGTCCGGTCTGGACGACGATTCCGGAACTCGTCTTCGACCCCGCACCGCGAGCCAACCATCGCGACACCCGGCCACGGTAGGTCCGGCCGCGATCCCGACCGGATCCACCATGCCCGTTCAAAGAGAGCGCAGGAAGGCGATCACCGCCTCGCGGTCCGCAGGATCCATCGATTGAAACGCCGCGCGGGAGCCGGACGCCTCTCCGGCGTGCGACTGGATCGCATCCAGGAGAGTCGACGCCCGCCCGTCGTGCATGAACAGCAGTGGACGACCGTGCCTTTCGAGAAGATCGATGTTGCGCCCGAGACCCCACAACGGTGGCGTGCGAATCGGCCGCTCGGTCACCTGATGAAGCTTCATGTCGGTGTAGGGCCGCAGTACGAGATCCCTGAACATCGCCGGCGCGTCCTGCGAGGTCTTCTGCGTGGGACTGTGACACACCGCACAACCGGCCTCGATGAACGCAACCGATCCTCTCCGAACCTGCGGATCGTCGTGGGCGGCGTAGCTTCGGGCCGGTACGGAGAGGAACTCGACGTACTTGACCAACCGTTCGAAGTCCTCCGGGGAGATCTGATCGGGCTGGTCGGGATCGATGCCGTGATCCTCCAGCAGTGCACCGCGAGTCTGAGCCTGCACCGTGGGAATCGCCCCATCCCAGCGGAGTCCGGATTCACGGCCGGCGATCCACTGGAGGAGCCCGGCGCCGAAGACCGGCGGAGCCACCCTTGGCCCCCGCGGCGTCGGGAAGATCTCGCTTCCACGGCCGTCGCGAAAATGACAGTCGCCGCACGATGCCGCACCGATGGGAACCTCGCCCAGGATGTGGCCGGGATCGTTTCCGTTCGCTCGGTGCCGAACGCCGTGGAAAAGGTGATGACCCTCCAGGAAGTCGTCGACGTGGTCCTCCTCGGTGATCGTGATGACGTGCTGCGTGAAGATCGCGTCATGCTCCATCTCCTTGTGGGAGCCGAAACCCGGAAGCACCAGGTTCGTGGTCGCCCGGCCGGCCGACGCGTTTCGGGGATCGCCGAAGGTGTCGAGTCCGCGTCCGATGACGTAGTTCTGGAAGGTGTTGTACGTCTGCGCGCCGGAACCTCCCGTCACCGCCGTGATCTCGTACGTGACGATGTTTCCCCAACCCCACTTTCCCGCATACTCGCCCCCACTCATCGCATAGGTCGGCGGCGACGCGTCGCCTTTCTCCATGTAGTCGATGCGGACGACCGCGGCATTGTCCACGTCGCCGTGCGGATGTCGCGAATTCGCATCGCCGCGGGTCAGTCGTGGACTGATGGTGAGCCCATCCGGACCATCCACGAACACGGTCGAGAATCGATCCAGATTTCGCAGCAGATCACCATTGTGCTGCGCATCGAACACCGCCTCCGTAATGCCGTCCTGGGCGTGTGGATGTCGGAAACGCATCCAGTTCGCACCCCCGGTGACGAGTACCGGTCGATCGTCCGGGTCGACGCGTTCGCCGGCGGTGGTGAAGAGAGCCGAATAGACGTAGACGTCTCCGGGATCGTCGGTGGTGTTGCCCTGCTTGCGATAGCGGACGAAATAGTCGTAGTCGCCGGCATCGACGCACGCATGCGGAACCTCGGTCGGGCCGTCGACCAGGACCCCGTGGAATTCGATCTGATTGCAGGAACAGAAGAATTCGAAATCCGGCCGACCTCCGGACTGGATCTGGACCACGTCGCCGTGACGGATCTCGACCAGCGAAAGATCGGTCGCCAGATCGATGGCGAATCCGTGACCGGCTTCGGCCCCGATCACGGCGGTCGGCAGCGTGGGTGAGGGATGGAGAACCCTCGGGATGTTTCCGCAAGGATCGGGGGGACACGCCTTGCAGGGTCCGCCACAGTCGACCCCGAACTCTCCCTGATTCCGGATGCCGTCGTCGCAGGTCGGGGCCGGAGGTCCGTCGTGGATCTCTAAGGACGCGAGCGGGTTGGGACAGTCGCCTCCCGCCCAGCGGGCCCACGCCTCGTAGGAGCCGGGGCCGACCCCCGAGACGACGTGGATTCCATCGTCGTCCTCCACGACATGTGGATAGGAAAGACCACCATCGAGACTGAATTCGATCAGCGAACGACCCGGCGCGTCGTCGAACCGGAATTCGACGCGTCCATCCGACGCTCCCTGGGTCGAGACGTTCTCGACGACGACGTCCGCCGCGGGTCGTGGCGTGCCGTTGCAGACCGACTGACAGTCGACGCAATCGCTGCCACCGCAATCCACCCCCTCCTCGTCGCCGTTCCGAATGCCGTCGTCGCAGGTCGGGCATGGCGAACAGGTCGATCCACCGCAGTCGATCTCCGTCTCGTCTCCGTTCCGAATTCCATCGCTACAGCTCGGACTCAACCAGCACGAACTTTCGGCGTCGACGACACCGTCCACGACGATGTTGGGACCACACTGGATTCCGAGGCTGTAGCTCTGGCCCGGCACGAGGTCCAAGTCCAGGACGAAGAATTCCCCATCGCGGTGGAAGTTCGTCGTACACCCGTTGAACCCCGGACCCGTGCACATGTAGCACGGACTCCCAAGCGATTCGTGGGAGTAGAGACGGGCCTTCCCGGCCAGGTAGGAGACGCCGTATCCCTCGCACTGACGGATCGACGGGCAGTCGCCCCAGGAGCCCAGCATCTCCGCGAGATCCGCCCCGTCGACGCGACCGTCCCCGGTGAGATCGGGTTGATCGTCACCCCAGCCGACCAGTAGCCGTGAAAGGTCTGCGCCGTCGACGCCTCCGTTTCCATCGAGATCGGCCGGACAGATCTGGGCGTCGGACACCTGGCAGGACACGAACAGCGCAAGGAGGGCCATCGCGCGGTGCGCGAACCTTCTTCGATCTTGCATGAAATCGCGCTCCGACCCCTTTGAGAACCCACAGGACTCAATGACACCGATCCGAGTCCGACCCTCGATCTGATTCGAAAAAAACGCGACTTGCCGACAAACCCCGTTCCGACGTCGCAGGGGGACCTCGGCGGCGGATTTTCCGGATTCGACGTGGGCCGAAGCTGCCCTCGTCCCCTTCCGCACACCGGAAACGAGACCGCTCGGAGCGGAAACCGGACCGAGGATGGACGACACGCGTGAAGGCGACGTCCCGCCCGTCCTTGCACGGCGGGCCACATCCTCCGACTCCATCTCCGCGTCGCTCGACGCCCCCACGAGCCCGGCCTCGCCGCCGATCCGTCAGACGGGTCCACGCGGGACGGACGAGGCCGCCATGCCGAGTGCCCGCACCTGCCATAGGCTCCGGGCATGGAGCTGTCGGCCTATCCCACCCTCTCCTGGCGACTGGCCCTCGCCCTCGGCCTCGGGCTCGTCGCCGTGGTCGGGACGATCGTGGTGCTGATCCGTGATCGTCGTCTCCATCCCCACAAGCGGTGTCCACGCTGCGGCTACGACCGGACCCATGCGGTCTCCGCAACCTGCTCGGAGTGCGGAGACCGGCCTTCCACCAGCCCGTGGCGACTGCCGCCCTG
>JAYZBK010000203.1:0-19325 GCA_036339295.1 Planctomycetota bacterium | reverse complement strand
CCCCGGAGCCCGCGACCCCGGCACGCTGCGCGGGACCGGCGACGGAGGTTCGAGCCATGGCGTGTCTTCTGCTGGGGACGAGGGGACGGGACGACGCCGCGCGCGCGGCGTCGTCCACACCTCAAGGGTAGGTTCCACCGGGCGGGGGTCAAGTGCCTCCGCGAGTCGCTTCTCCGATAATGGAGATGAACGCCCGAATGGCTTGGAGAACCCGGAATCACTGGTCCGGGAAGCCGTGACCGACCCTCGTGGTGGGGCCCTGGAACCGCTACGCTTCGCACATGCCGGAAACGCGGATGAGGAATCGAATGTTGGTGCTCGGGCTGGCGGGGCTGTTGTCCTGGCTGGCCGGCTGCAGCACCACCGGACCCGACGTGCTCGAGATCGACGCCAGCCGGTACGACGAGGCGTTCGATGCGGCCCGCGAGGCGACCCGGAGCGTCGGGATGCCTGCGATCCTCACGGATCGGACGGGCGGGATCATCGAGAGCCGCCCGCGTCTCGGCGGCAGCGTGCTCGAGCCCTGGCGGGTGGACAACAGCTCCTCCTCGCAGTGGGCGGAGAACACGCTCCACAAGCAGCGACGCCGCGTTCGCTTCGAGTTCCTCCCCCTCGACTTCGCGCCGGGGGATCCGACCGGCGAGGAGACGCTCGTCGGCGCTCCGCTTCCGGGATCGGACGAGGAGATCGCGAGATCGGTCGACCTCGACACCTTCGACGGCACGATCGAGGTCAGGGTCTGGGTCTGGATCGAGCGCGAGCAGGCGGCCGACCTGAGGCGAAGCACCTGGACCCGGGTCGGTCGGAACTACTCGACCAATCCGCTCGAGACGGTGAGGCCCGACGACGGCACGACGCGGAGCTCCGGTCGGTGGACGCCCATCGAGCGGGATTCGGCGATGGAACGTCGCCTGCTGGCCGACGTCCAGTCGGCGATCCAGTCGAGCTGACTGCCGACGCTCGAACGAATCGTGTCCTCGTCAGGAGACGCGGATGCGCGGGTCGATCCACCCGTAGAGCGCGTCGACCGCGAGGTTGAAGAGCACCAGCATGCTCGAGTAGACGAGCACGACCCCCATGATGAGGGTGATGTCCTTCGCGAGCACCGCGTCGACGAAGTGACGGCCGATTCCCGGGACGGCGAAGACCTTCTCCACGACGAACGAGCCGGTCATCGCGATCGCGGTGGCGGGGCCGAGATAGCTGAGGACGGGCAGGAAGGCGTTCCGCAGCGCGTGGCCCATCGCGACCCGGCGTTCGGGGAGTCCCTTCGCCCGGGCGGTGCGGACGTAGTCCTTCCGCATCTCGTCGATCATGCCGAACCGCGTGAGTCGGGCGATGTACGCCGCGAAGGGGAGGCTCAGGGCGATCGCGGGCAGGACGAGGTGGGAGAAGCCGCCCCAGCCGCCGATCGGAAGCCAGCCGAGCCGCACCGCGAAGATGGCGAGGAGCAGCGAGCCGATCACGAAGCTCGGGAGCGAGATGCCGATGACCGCGAGCCCCTGGGTTCCCACGTCGAGCCACGTGTTCGGCCGCAGGCCGCCCACGATGCCGGCCGCCAGCCCGAAGACCAGCGCCAGGATGATCGCGGCGAGTCCGAGCGCGATCGACACCGGCAGGCCGGCGGCGAGGATCTCGTTGACCGTCCAGCCCGGGTTCTTCAGGCTCGGCCCGAGGTCGAACGGTTCGGCCGCGTCGCCGATGGCCCACGAGACGCCGGTCGCCTTCCCCAGGTAGCTGAAGTAGAAGGTGACCGGATCGTCGAGGTCGTACTGGGCCCGCATCGCGTCGATGACGGCCTGCGGAGGCCGGCGGGTGTCCGGGGCGTCGATCGGATCGCCCGGGATCAGCCACACCAGCACGAACGTCACGGTGTAGACGACGAGGATGATGAGCGGCAGCTGGAGCAGTCGTCGCAGGATCAGGCCGGTCATGCCTCGATGCTACCTCGTCGGGCGCTCCCGGAGGGTCGTTCAGATCGTCGCGAGGGCCGCGAGGAACCGCCACGCCATCACCGCCGCGGCGAGGCCCGCCTCGTTCCCGCGCCAACCTCGCCATCCCGCCCAGGCGACCGCCATGCCGAGCGTCGTGGCCAGCCCGATCCGGAGCCAGCGTGATGGATCGACCGCGGAGGACGCCCCGAGGAGGATCGTGGCGGCCGAGATCGCGATCAGGCCCCCGATCGCCGCGTGGACGCCGCGGGGACCGACCCGCACCGCGATCGTGCGGAGTCCGAAGGTGCGGTCGGCGATGCGGTCCCGGAGGTCCAGGAGCAGCGAATCGGCCAGGAGCACCGGGACGAGGAGCACGACGAGCCAGCCGGCGGTCGTCCAGGTCGCGTCGGTCGCCGGTCCGTCGCCCTCGAGCAGGGGAAGCCCCACGGCCGCGAGGCCCCAGGCGATCGAGACGACGATCGACTTCGCCGCGGCGAACCGCTTGGTGGCGACCCGGCCGCCGTCGCTCGGGAGGGCGTGGAGGAGGCCCAGGACCCCGACCGCCCCGAGGAGGGCGAGGGTGATCGGGCGAGGCCCCGCCACCAGGCCGCAGGCGACGCCGAGCGCCCCGCCCAGCAGGGGGAGGACGGCGCACCATGTCCGGCTCCCCCGGAAGAGGGCGGCTCGCCGCGGCTGGCTGATCGAGTCCTCGGCGTCGCAGGAGGCCGCGGAGTCGCGGAGGTAGACCGCCCAGGAGCCGAGGAACGCCGCCGCGTACCACCACGGCGAGATCGAGCGGTCGAGCACCTGGGCGCAGGCGAACACGATGGCCGCGGCGCTTGCGGCCATCGCGACCTGCGACAGCACCACCAGCGAGAGCGGGCCCTGGATCGATCGTGCCGGCGGCTCGTCCATGTCGTCACGGTATCCAACGAAAAGCCCGCGTCCGGCGACAGGGCCGGACGCGGGCCGGAGTTCGAACGGGAGGGGACCGATCAGTCGCAGGGGCCCCGGTTGCCGAGGAGGAGACCGAGGTCGTCGCCGGTGATGACGCCGTCGCCGTCGAAGTCGATCGAACGGTTCAGTCGCGCTCGATCCGCCAGCGGGCGGGGTGCTGCTCGAGCCGGGGGTGGTGGGTGAAGCCCCGGACGCGGCCGGGCTCGTACATGTAGAGCGTCTTGTACGTCGCGATCGGGATGACCGGGAGGTCGTCCTCGACCACGATGCGCTCGGCCTCCTCGAGGAGGGCGAAGCGTCGGACGGCGTCGGTCTCCGATGCGGCGGCGTCGAGCAGCCGGTCGAACTCGGGGTTCGAGTAGTCGCGGTGGTTGTTGCTGTCGTCGGTCCGGTGCATGTCGAGGAACGTCGTCGGGTCGCCGTAGTCCCCGAACCACCCGCCTCGAGCCACCATGAACTCGCCCTTCTCGACCTTCTCGCGGTAGTCCTTGCCGGGACGCCCACGGACCTCGGCGGGGATCGAGAGTTCGCGTCGCCACATGTCGCGGATCGCGAGGGAGTTGCCTCGGTACCTCGGACTACCGGTCGAGTAGAGGATCTCGACCGTCGGGAAGGCGGTGCCGTCGGCGTCGCGCCGAACCCCGTCGTCACCGCGAATCCAGCCGGCGGCCTCGAGCTCGCGACGGGCCCGGTCCGGATCGAAGGGCAGGCCCTCGGGGCCGTCGTAGCCGGGGACCGACGCGGGAGGCACGAGCGTGCGGGCGGGGTTCTCCCCGACCTTGGTGACGCGGTCGCTGATCGCCTGCTTGTCGATCGCCAGGGCGAGGGCGCGACGCACCCGCGCCTCGGCAAGCGGGTTCGGGCGGCCGTCCGCGAGTGTCGCGCCGGAGTAGACCTGGAAGTAGTCGGTGCCGAAGGCGTCGAGGGCGTGGAGGTCGCGGCGCTCGCCATCACCCGGCGCGGGAAGGGAGGCGAGGACGTCGTCGACGTGCTCGCCCGCGGCGACCCGACGCTCGATCTCGTCGGCGTGGCGGGCGTCGAACGCCTGTCGCTCCGCGAGGAGGTCGGACTTCTGCTCGGCGATCACGTCGGGCAGCCAGTCCACGTCGCCCGCGAGGAACGCCATGATCGCGGTGTTCGGATCCTCGATGACCACCGCCTCGATCGAGTCGAGCGGGACGGCGTCGGTGTTCCAGTAGTGCTCGTTCCGCTCGACCCGGCAGTCGCGCTGGTAGCGCCAGCGGGCGAGTCGGTACGGCCCGTTGCCGACCAGCCGACCGGCCTTCGCCCAGCCGGGATCCTCGCGGAGCCGGCCGCTCGGGGTCTCGAGGGTGGTCGCGGCCTCGAGGGTGGGTCGGTGGACGGGGCTCCAGGTCATGAAGGCGACGTAGTCGGCGAAGTAGGGGAGCGGTCGCTCGAGGTCGACCACGATCGTCCGCTCGTCCGGGGCCGAGACGCCGACGGTCTCGTCGAATCGTCGCCAGGTCCGCTCGAGCGTGGCCTCCGCGGACTCCGCGATGATCTCGTCGGCCTCCGCGGCGTCGAGCCGACCGGCCTCGACGAGTTCGTCGCGCATCGTCGGGTCGGTCCGGAGCGCGAGGACGTCCTCGCGCCAGGCGGCGAAGCCGCGGGCGCCGTCGATGACCCAGAAGAAGCTCGAGTAGGGACCCGCGCTGTCGGGGAGCAGGCCGCGCCGCCACGCGAAGACGAAGTCGTCGCTCGTGACCGGATCGCCATCGGAGAAGCGGAGACCGTCGCGGAGATGGAACGTCCAGCGCCGGCCATCCTCGGAGACCTCCCAGTCGCGGGCGGCCGCGGGCACGACCCGCCCTTCGGGATCGATGGCCGCGAGCGGCTCGTACAGCGCCTTCGCCATGCGAAGGTCGTGCTGGTAGCTCATCTTCTGCGGATCGAGGGTGAAGAGGTCCGACCCGTGCACGTAGACGAAGTCGGCGCGCGGTCTCCGGTCCTCGAAGCCGATGACGACGGCGACCAGGAGGGCGAGCAGGATGAGTGGTGGGGTGATCTTCGCCATGTCCGTCCCCGACACGGTAGCCCCGGGACCGTCTCGATGGACGAGTCGGTGGACGGCTCGGGTGATGACGGGGGGATGGCGGTGGACGAGCTGGTGGCGCGGTGGCGTCCGGCTCAGCCGAGTCGGGCGAGCGCCGACTTGAGCTGGTCGAGGGCCTTGTCCCGACCGGGACCGTCGGGGCGGTCCTGGAGGGCGTTGGTCATCGGCTGGGCGAGGGCGTTGATCTTCTCGTCGGGGCGGCCCTCGAGAAGGGAGAGGAGCTGGGCCCCGATCCGGAGCGTGCCCTCGTAGGCGATGTACGCCTTCTGGTCCTTCTGGAGGCCGGCCCACTGCCGCACGGAGGCGTCGCCGATCTTCTGGATCATGGATCGGAGCGTCCGGGCGATCTGCTGGTTGCTGACGTCGCCCGCCACGTCGTCGTCGAGGAGTCGGTCGCGGAGGCCGAGCATCGCCCGGTAGATCGCCTTGACGAGATCGTTGGGGGTGCTGCCGGAGTCGATCCGGGTCGCGAGCGCCTCGTAGGCGTCGAACTGCATGCGACGGACCTCGGCTCGGTTCTGCTGGGTGAGACCGGGGCTCGTGGCGATCGCGTTCATCGCCCTCAGGTCCTCCAGTGCGACCAGCCAGTCGTTCTCGCCCTCGAGGGAGGAAGAGACCTCGCGGGCGAGCGAGGTGAGGGTGCCGGAGTTGAGCCCGGACTGCGGCACGGCCTCGACGGCCACGGGGACGAGACCGGCGGCCACGAGGCGACGCCCGGTGTCCGTCACCGACGTCCCGCTGCACTGGCTGACCAGGAGCTCGGCGGCATCGGGGGTGCGGAGGTAGGCGAGGATGCGGAGCGCATTCTCCGCCCGGATGGCGTTGAACTCGTCGCCGTCGTTCTTCGCCTCGAGGATCGACCGGATGCCGGGCACGAGGTCGTCGGAGAAGGCGCGGAGGAAGACGCCGGTCACGCCCGGGCGACGGGTGTACTGGATGATGACGTCGCGGGCGCCGAGGATGCGTCGGAGGTCCTCGCTCTCGAGGCCGTCGAGCTGATCGGTCGCGAACGCCTTCACGGCCTCGGCCTGCTGGCCTCCCAGCGGCCGGGTGGTCGTCACGATCTCGCGGTCGAGCGCCTCGCCGCCGACTCGGCGCGACTGGGCGGCCGAGGTCGTCGCCAGAGACGCGAGCACGACGAGGGACGCCAGGGCGTGGAGGAGGCAGGATCGACGCATGCTGATCATGGAGATTCCGATATCGGCGGCATGAGGGGACAGGGGGCTTCCACGATCGCATACGGGCGATCGGCCGGACGCGTTCCCGGAGTGGCGGTCCGCCATGACCGCAGGATCGCAGACGGTACCGCAGCCCGGCCGAGATCGTCAACGAACGATCGAGGGGGCTCCGGTAGACTTCAGGGACCCGAGAGGTCGCGTGGCGACCCGGGGGTTCGCGAGCCGGGGCCGGGCCCCGGAATCCCTCTCTGCCGGGATCGAGATGTCGATCGTCGCCCTTCGTGCCGTCATTCGCCTCGCAGCCGCCCTGCTCGCGGTCCAACTGGCCTCCTCCGCCACGGCCCAGGGGCCGGACATCGACTCCAGGAAGCTGGAGGACTGGTCGAGGAGCCGCCTCGCGGCCTCCTTCGGTGCCATCGCGGAAGAGATGCTGAACGACCCCAGGGTCGTGGTTCCGCAGCTCGAACTGGCCTTCGGCCTCCGCGAGCTGGCCTGCGAGCTCGATCCGGACTCGCCGCACGCGTGGCGGCGGCTCTTCGAGCTCGCGACCGCGGTCGAGGCCGAGCTGGTGGGGGCGCCCGAGGCCAAGCGGCGGGCGATCGAGGCCCTGGTGCGTCTCGACCCCGACGATCCGGTCAATCGACTCCGGCTGCTGCTCGACCGCATCGACGAGCGGCCCACGGCGCAGGAGCGGCGGGCGGGCCTCGAGCTGCTCCTCGACCCGGAGAACATCGGCCGACTTGGAAACGCGGCGGCCGCTCGCGTGGCCTACGACCTCGGCCTCCTCGAGATGCGGATCGGCGACATGGACGAGGCGGCCCGACGGATCGCCCAGGCCGTCCAGCTCGATCCGACGTTCCCGCAGGCGGCGGACATGGCGGCCGGGCTCTTCCGCGCCGTGGTCCCCACCCCGATCGACGAGGCGGAACTGCTCGCGATCGCCTTCGCCGCCAGCCCCGGGGACCCGGTGATCGCCCGCTCCCTCGGCGAGCTCGTGCTGCAGTCCGGCGCGTACGCCTCCGCGGACGACGTCCTGGAGCTCGCGGGCCTGCTGCTTCCCTCCGACGGTTTCGGCCAGGAGCCGCTGGCCGCGGATCGCATCCTCGCGGCCTGGGGTGATGGAAGGCTCGAGGACGCTCGTCGGCTGGTCGACCAGTCGCGGCGTCGATGGACCGCCATGCTTCGAACCTGGCTCGTCGAGAACCAGGGACTTTCCGAGGCCGCGGTCGCCGAGATGGAGATCCCGCCCTCGCCCGACGTCGCGCTGGTCGCGGCGGTGCTGGAGGCGCGGACCGGCGACGAGTCCTCGAAGGAGGCCGCGCGGACGGCGTTGTTCCAGAGCTATCGGTTCGAGCTCCGCCGGATGCGTCTGACCTTCGAGGCCGCGACGTCCGAGGATCTCGAGATCCCGGAGGACGAGCGTCGACGCCTGGCCCAGCAGTACCGGACGAGACGGGCGGGCGTGCTCGCGGACCTCGCGTGGGCCCGGGCATGGTTCGGCGAGGACACCTCCCCCGACGAGGCGTCGGGCTCCCTCGACGACGCCGACCTTTCCGGTTCGGAGACGCCCGCAGGGTCGATGTCCCTCCAGGATCTCCTGCGCGGCGCCGTGGCCGGCGGGGCGATCGACGACACGCAGAAGCTGGTCATCGAGGGGTGGGCGGCCATCGGTCGAAGCGAGTACGAGCAGGCGCGGACCCTCCTGGGCCCGGCGTCCGAGGCATCGCCCTACGCGGAGGCGGGCCTCGCCCTGCTCGACGAGATCGAGGGTCGTCGCAAGGAGGCGGCCCGAGGATTCCTCGCGGTCTTCAACGCGCGCCCGGGCTCCCTCGTGGGCCTGTGGTGCCGAAGTCGGCTGGAGTCGATCCTCGCGACGAGCGTGCCGGCACCCGAGCAGGCCGACCTGATGACGCAGATGCTCGAGGCGACCCTGCCTCGGGCGGTCGGCCAGCTCGTCCGGGATGCCCGTCACGGCGCGCTCTCGGTCTCCATCGATTCGTCGAAGCAGCGCTTCTCGCCGTTCGAGGCCGTCACCATCACGGCGTCCGTGACCAACGTGTCGTCGCTCGAACTGGCCATCGGCCCCGACGCCCCGATCCAACCCACGTTCGCCCTGGTCGCCGACATCGCGGACATCATCGGATCGCCCCGGTCCGAGGATCGGTTCAGGCTGGCCCACCCGATCCTCGTGTCCCTCGATCGTCGGTTCTCGCTCGCCCCCCAGGAGACCATCGAACTCGAGCTCGACCTGACCTCCACGTACCTCCAGCGCGATCTCGTGCTCGCGTCCATCCTCGGGGGGTCGTTCCGCATTCGCGGAGTCGCGAACTACCGCATCGTCGCCTCCGGGAACGTCGACCCCGGCACGTTCGGTCGAGAGGGGAGCACGCCCGTGTTCCGCGTCGACGGAATCGATCCCTCGAGTGCGGCGAAGGTCGACGTGATGATCGAGCGGATGCAGTCCGCGGATTCGATCTCCGACGCGAAGGACGTGGCGGCGCTGCTCGAACTCACCACCGCCCTTCCCGACCGGGTTCCCGAGCTGGACGACGAGGTTCCCTGGCTCGCGGCGACCGACGCCTGCCTCTCCCTGCCGCCCGTCGCACGGGCGTGGGCGCTGTCGGTCCTCGAACCGGGCATCGATCGCGTCAACCGCATCACGGACCGTCTCGTCGAGGACGGTGATCCGGCCTCCCTCGCCCTGGCCCTGGTCCGCTTCTCGCCCTCGCCGACCTCCGCCGCCATTCTCGCGGGCCTCGAGTCGCCGGATCCCCGGATCCGACGCATGGCCGCCTCGGCCCGCGAGCTCGCGCTCCTGGTCGAGAGGCAGCAGGAGAAGAACCTGATCGACTTCGGCGACTGACCTCGCTCGACGCCGGTCGGTGGAGATCGCGGTGTCCGAGGATCAGACCCCGACGCGCTGCTTCATGTTGTCGATGACGTTCATGAAGTTGATGTAGGCGTCGTAGGGACTGTCGTAGGGACTGAAGTACTTGTGGACGTCGCCGTCCGCCCAGTACTTGGTGCACATGTAGTACAGGTGGTCGCTGGTCGTGAGCTTCCGCCAGTCCTCGAGGATCCACTCGTCGCCCGCGGCGTGTCGTTCGTAGACCGCTTCACGCAGGGCGTAGAGCTCGTCGGCGGCGTGGTCCTGGAGCGGGTTCCCGATCCACGCCGAGAGATCCCGCTCGGTGTCCGCCCAGGAGATCCAGTTCGGGACCGCGTACTCCCCGACCGGCTCGTGCCGATCCAGCACCTCGGAGGGGGTGAGGAAGTCGTTCTGGCCCGGATTGACGTCGTAGACCGCCGCGGGCAGCGCGTCGAGGAACTCGAAGATCCCCGTGTCCGCCCACTGGTGCTCGCCGATGGTCTCGTAGTCCATGAACAGGTTGCAGCAGTAGCCGTCGCCGTTGATGTCGTTCACCCAGCGGGCGAACTTCTCCGCGGTCAGCGGCCACTCCTCCCACCCGCGATTCCCGAAGCGGAAGGCGACGTCGTCGCTCAGGCGGTAGTTCTTCAGCAGGAGCCTGACCGGTCGCTCCACCAGGCCCTCGGGCTGGCCCTCGAATCGCGGCGGCGCGTAGACGTAGTTCGGGCTTCGATGGGCGAGGATGCGATCGACGCCCTCGCACAGCACCGCCCGGTGGTCGCCTCGCTGGGCGATGTGCCACGCGAGGTCGTCGTGGTACATCAGCTCCGTGTTGCGGAAGACCGTCGGGGTCTGCCCGAACAGCTCGCGGACCTTCGCCCGATGGGCGTCGACCTGGAGGTCGAACTCGTTCCGGTCGAAGAGGAACGACGGGGAGTGGTGGCTGGTCTCGCCGATGAACTCGCAGGCGCCGGTGTCGGCGAGCTCCTTGAAGAGATCGATGACGTCGGGCGCCCACGTCTCGAGCTGCTCCAGGCAGACGCCGGAGATCGCGTAGCTGACGCGGAAGCGTCCCTCGTGTCGCTTCACGAGATCGAGGATCTTCGCCGTCGCCGGGCGGTAGCACTTGTCCGCGACCTTGAGCAGGATCTCGCGGTTGGCATCGTTGTCGAAGTAGAACGGGTCGTTGTCGAACACCGAGTACCGACGAAGGCGGAACGGCTGGTGGACCTGGAAGTAGAAGCAGACGCTTGCCATGGGGGAACGATCATACGGCCGCGGCCCGATCCCCGACGGAGCAGCGGGTCGGGTCCGGTACGAAGGCGCGGTTTCCGCGCCTTTTCCCGGAAGGTCGTCAGAGCAGGAGGCCGCGCGTCCGGAGGAGGTCGAGGATCCGATTCACGGATTCCTCCGCCTCGATCTCGTGGGTCGGCAGGACGAGGTCGGGCGACTCGGGAGCCTCGTACTCGAAGTCGAGGCCGGGGATGCCCGTCAGCGACTTCGATTCGGCTTCCGCGTAGAGGCCCGTCCGATCGAGCGACCGGCAGTGCTCGAGGGGGGCGGCGCAGTGCACCACGAGGAAGCGGTCCTGGCCGACGAGCTCGGCGGCCTTCTCCCGCGTGGCCTCCCGGGGCGCGACGAACGCGGCGATGCAGAGCAGGCCCTCGTCGTTCACGAGCTTCGCGGTCTCCATCGACCGGCGAAGGTTCTCCGACCGATCCTCGGCACTGAAACCGAGGTCCCGGTTGAGTCCGCGACGCATGGTCGAGCCGTCGAGCCTGATCGCGACGCGGCCGAGGTCGAAGAGGGCGCGTTCGAGCAGGGCGGCGAGATGGGTCTTCCCGCTGCCGGCGAGGCCCGTCAGGAGGATCGTCGCGGGTCGCTGGCCGTACCGCGCCTCGCGCTCCTCGGGGGAGACGGGATCGGGTTCGCCGTCGCGTCCGTCGCCGGAGACCGGTGCGGCCGTCCAGCGGGAGTCCTGGGTCCGCCCGCGGATCATGCCGGCGGCCATCGTCCAGTTGCCGATCCGGTCGACGAGGATCAGGCTGCCGGTGCCCCGGACCGACTCGTAGGGGTCGAAGGCGAGAGGGAAGTCGGTCTCGAGCTCGACGCTGCCGATCTCGTTCAGTTCGAGGGCGTCGGCCGGACGCCGGTCGAGGGTCTCGATGTCGAGCCGCTCGACGATCCGGCGGACGCGGCAGGGGGTGACCCGGGTGCCCTGCCGGAGGATGAACTCCCGGCCGGGCGTCAGGCGGTCCTCGTGCATCCAGACGAGGTCGGCGGTGATCCGCTCGGCGACCGTGCAGGGGTGGTCGGCGGCGACGATGACGTCCCCGCGGCTGGCGTCGATCTCGTCCTCGAGGACGATCGCGACGCTTCGCGGCGCCCCGGCGACGTCGAGGTCCCCGTCGAAGGTGGAGATGCGGGCGACCGTCGACTCGGTGCCCGCCGACATGACCTTGACGCGATCACCCGGTCGGACGACGCCCGACTCGATCCGCCCGCCGAAGCCCCGGTAGTCGAGGTCGGGGCGGATCACGAGGTTCACGGGCATCCGGAACGGCGTCTCCTGGGCGGCGGCGCCGATCTCGATCGACTCGAGGAGCTCCAGGAAGCTCGGGCCCGTGTACCACGGCGCCTTCGGCGACGATTCGACCACGACGTCGCCCTCGAGGGCGGACATCGGGATGAAGTGCTGTTCGCGGGCGGGGAGGTCGGAGGCGAAGGACTCGAAGTCGGCCTTGATCTCCTCGAACTTCTCCTCGCTCCAGTCGACGAGGTCCATCTTGTTGATGGCCACGATGATCTTGGGGATCCCGAGGAGCGAGGTGATCACGCAGTGGCGACGCGTCTGCACGCTCACGCCGTGGCGGGCGTCGACGAGGAGCACCGCGAGGTCGCAGGTGCTGGCCCCGGTCGCCATGTTCCGCGTGTACTGCTCGTGCCCGGGCGTGTCGGCGACGATGAACTTCCGCTTCTCGGTCGAGAAGTAGCGGTAGGCCACGTCGATCGTGATGCCCTGTTCCCGCTCGGACCGGAGCCCGTCGACGAGCAGCGCCAGGTCGGCGTGGCCGCCCTGGGTGCCGTACTTCTTGCTGTCGCCCTCGACCGCCGCGAGCTGGTCCTCGTAGATGCCCTTGGTGTCGTGGAGCAGCCGGCCGATGAGCGTGCTCTTGCCGTCGTCCACGCTGCCGCAGGTGAGGAAGCGGAGGAGCTGCTTGCCCTCGTGGCGTGCGAGGTACTCGTCGATCGTGTCGGTGCTGGCGTCGAAGCGAGGGTCCATCAGAAGTAGCCCTCCTTCTTCTTCTCCTCCATGCTGCCGTCGCCGTCGTGGTCGATGACGCGGCCCTGTCGCTCGCTGGTGCGGGCGATCAGCATCTCGGCGATCACGTCCGCGAGGGTGGCCGCCTCGCTCTCGACCGCGCCCGTGAGCGGGTAGCAGCCGAGGGTGCGGAATCGCACGCTCTTCATCATCGGTTCCTCGCCCGGCTCGAGCGGGATCCGGTCGTCGTCCACCATGATCAGCACGCCGTCGCGTTCCACGACCGGCCGGGGGGCCGAGAGGTAGAGCGGCACCACGGGGATCTTCTCGAGGTGGATGTAGCTCCACACGTCGAGCTCGGTCCAGTTCGACAGCGGGAAGGCGCGGACGCTCTCACCGGGGCCGATCCGGGTGTTCCAGAGGTTCCAGAGCTCGGGTCGCTGGTTCTTCGGATCCCAGCGGTGGTTGCGGTCGCGGAAGCTGAACACGCGTTCCTTGGCCCGGCTCTTCTCCTCGTCCCGCCGCGCGCCTCCGATGGCGCAGTCGTAGCGGCCCGCGGTGAGGGCCTGCTTGAGGGCCTGGGTCTTCATGACGTCGGTGTAGACGCGACTCCCGTGGACGAACGGGCTCATGCCCTGCTCGACGCCCTCCTGGTTCGTGTGGACGACGAGGTCGAGTCCGAGCTCCTTCGCCGTGTCGTCCCGGAACTGGATCATCTCCCGGAACTTCCACGTCGTGTCGATGTGGAGCAGCGGGAAGGGCAGGTTGCCCGGCGCGAACGCCTTCCGGTCGATGTGGAGCATGACGCTCGAATCCTTGCCGATCGAGTACATCATCACGGGTCGCTGGAAGCTCGAGGCGACCTCGCGGATGATGTCGATCGACTCGGCCTCGAGGGCCTGCAGGTGCGAGAGTTGGTCCTGGATGATCGACATGGAACGTGGAGGCTAGCAGGTGGAGCGGCTCAGTTCGCTACCATCGGTCGCGACAGTTTCGTCGTCCAAGCGAAAGGTCCGAGATGACCCAGAATCCATCAGGCGGCTCGACCAGTTCGAACGTGGTGTGGCACGACGGTGGCGTCGCCCGTCGCGATCGGGAGGGGCTCCTCGGCCAGCGAGCCGGGACCCTCTGGTTTACCGGCCTCTCCGGCAGCGGCAAGAGCACCGTCGCGGTGGAGGTGGAGCGTCGTCTCGCCGAGGCCGGCCGCCTCTGTTATCGACTCGACGGGGACAACCTCCGACACGGCCTGAACGGGGACCTGGGCTTCGGTGAAGCGGACCGGGCGGAGAACCTGCGGCGGACCGGCGAGGTCTGCCGCCTCATGGTCGATTCCGGCGTCATCGTCCTCGCCAGCTTCGTGAGCCCGTTCCAGAAGGATCGCGACCGGGTCCGAGGGATGCACGACGAGGCCGGGATGCCCTTCCTCGAGGTCTACGTCCGGGTTCCCCTCGACGTGGCGGAGGCACGGGACCCGAAGGGGCTCTACGCCAAGGCTCGGGCGGGCGAGATCAAGGGATTCACGGGGATCGACCAGCCGTACGAGGAACCCTCGGCCCCCGAGTTGGTGGTCGACACTTCGGAGCTCTCGGTCGAGGACGCCGCGAAGCAGGTGATCGCCAGGCTGGTGGATGCGGGGCTGGTTCCGGCTTCCTGAGCCGGAGTGGCCGCCGAGCTCACCGGAACGGGAAGACGAGCGGGATCATGATGGTCGCGGAGGCGATCACGATCGCCAGGAGCGGCAGGCCGAGCCTCGGGAAGTCGAGGAAGCGGTACCGGCCCGGTCCGAAGACCATCAGGTTCGTCTGGTAGCCGAAGGGCGTGAGGAAGTTGCTTCCCGCCCCGGCCATCACGCCGAGCACGAAGGGGAGGGGATTCGCGCCCACGGCCCCGGCGGTGGAGATCGCGATCGGGAAGACGATCACCGCGGCGCCGAAGTTCGTCGCCACCTGGGCGACGATCGCCGCCGACAGGACGATCGCGGCGAGCAGCAGTCGATCGCCGCCACCCACGTCGGCGGCGAGGGCGACGAGTCCTTCGCCGACCGCCGACCCGAGCCCGCTCTGCGAGACCGCCGTGCCCAGCCCGATCGCGGCGCCGATCGTGATGAGCACCGAGAAGTCGATCGACTTCCTCGCCATGGAGGCGTTGACGCAGCGGGTCCCGACCATCGCCAGCGCCGCGAGCCAGGTCGCGACGACCGGCGAGAGCACGCCCGACGCGAGGCAGGCGATCATCGCGAGCAGGATCACGATGGCGAGGGGGGCCCGTTCGTGTCGGGGGAAGCGGGCGTTCTCGACCGCGGTCGCCAGGTAGAAGGCGTTGCCGCGACCGTGCGAGTTCAGGAATCCCTGGTTCGTCTCGAGGAGAAGGACGTCGCCGGCTTCGAGCTGGATGTCGCCGATCCGCCCCTCGACCCGCGAGCCGCGGCGATGGACCGCGAGGATCGCGGCGTTGTAGATGGTGCGGAACTGGCTCTCCCGAACGGTGCGCCCCACGAAGCTCGCGTTCGGCGCGATGACCGCCTCGACCATCGTGCGGATGGCCGGGGCCGCGTCGACCTTGCTGGCCTGGGCGTCCTCGGCCTCCAGTCCCGCGATCCGTCGCAGTTCACCCACTCCGCTGGTCGACCCGACGAAGCAGAGCACGTCCGACGCCTCGAGGGGCTCCTCGGGGCCGACGGCGACGAGGCGACGACCCTGCCGTTCGATGGCCGCGAGGAAGAGGTCGGGGAGGTGGCGGAGCCCCGCCTGCTCGATCGTCCGGCCGGCGAGGGGGCCGCCCTCCACGACCTCGAAGCGGACCTCGTACTTCTCGGGATCCTCGTTGGTCTCGTCCTGCCCCCGGTCGGGAAGCAGCCACGGTCCGACGATCACCAGGAACAGCAGGCCCAGCACGGCCGCGACCACGCCCGAGACGCCCACCGCGAGGAACCGCATCGTCCCCGAGAGCACCCAGTCCGGATCGACGGTGGCCCCGCCCCGGCTCCAGTCGGCGAGCTGGTCGACGTAGAGCCCGTCGACCACGATGTTCGAGGCGGTGCCGACCAGCGTGAGCTGGCCGCCCAGGATGCCGGCGAAGCTGAGCGGGAGCAGCACTCGGCTGGGCGAGGTCCGCAGCCGGCGGGCGAGGTCCATCGCGACCGGCAGGAACATCGCGACCAGCGGCGTCGTGTTCATGAACCCCGAGAAGGTGGTGACGGGGAGCCCGAGTCGTCCGATCACGCCGCGGACCGTCGAGGGCCGGCCGATCAGGAGGGGGGCGATGCGGTCGATGGCCCCGGTCTGCCGGAGCCCGGCCGCGACCACGAAGAGGGCGCCGATCATCAGGACCGCGGTGTTGGAGAAGCCGAGGAAGGCGTCCCGGGCGTCCACTTCACCCGACAGGACGGCAAGGATGAGACAGCCGACCATCGCGACGTCGAGCGGCGCCCGGGTGAAGACCACGGCGGCCACGAGGAGCAGGATGATCGCCAGGACGATCCACATCGGTCCCGAATCATCGGCGATTCAGGCGGCGGGAGTGCACCTGGAGGGAGTCGACGGTCAGCCGGCCCGGGTTCCCGGCATCGGGACGAAGGATCGGAGCCGGCGGGCCGAGACGATCTCGGAGATCCGGTCGATGACCCGCCGCTGGGCCTCGGGGGCGAGGTTCGAGCCGCTCGGGAGGCAGATCCCGGTCTCGAAGAGTCGGTCGGAGACCGACCGGTCGGGTTCGTGGGACCAGTACTCGCAGCCCTCGAAGAGCGGCGGGCGATGCATGGGCGTCCAGACGGGACGGGCCTCGATCCGCAGCTCGGCGAGGCCCTCGACCAGGTCCATCGGGGTGATGCCGAGTCGATCGGGATCGAGCGTCGCGGCGCTCAGCCAGCGGGTCGAGCGATCGGTCGCGGGCTCGGGCATCCACTCGAGTCCGTCGAGGTGGCCGAGGCCGAGGGCGTATCGGTCGAAGACCGCCCGTCGCTGCGCCACGCGATCGTCGAGCACGCGGAGCTGGCCTCGACCGACGCCGGCGAGGATGTTGCTCATGCGGTAGTTGAAGCCCGACTCGACGTGCTCGTAGTGGGGCGCCGGCTCCCGCGCCTGCGTGGCGAGGAAGCGGGCCCGCTCGATGAGTTCGGGGTCGTCGCCGACGAGCATGCCGCCGCCGGACGTGGTGATGATCTTGTTGCCGTTGAAGGAGTAGACCCCGAGTCGGCCGAACGTCCCGGCGGGACGACCTCGGTGCACCGCCCCGAGGCTCTCGGCCGCGTCCTCGAGGACCGGCACCTCGAAGCGATCGCAGATCGCGAGGATCGCGGGCATGTCGGGGCTCTGGCCGTAGAGGCCGACCGGAACGACGACCTTCGGCAGTCGCCCGATCGCCGCGGCGGCGACCATGGCCCGCTCGAGGGCGGCGGGCGACATGTTCCACGACTCGGGTTCGGAGTCGATGAAGACCGGGTCGGCGCCGAGCTGGCGGACGGGATTCGCGGTCGCCACGAAGGTGAGGCTCGAGCAGAAGACCCGGTCGCCCGGTTCGACGCCGAGCAGCCTGAGGCCGAGGTGGATGGCCGCGGTCCCGCTCGAGAGTGCCGCGGCGTGCCCGACCTCGACCTTCGAGGCGAGCTCCGACTCGAACGCATCGACGTTCGGTCCGATCGGTGCGATCCAGTTGGTCGCGAACGCCTGTTCGACGAACTCCCGTTCGTGTTCGGAGAGGTGGGGGGTCGAGAGCAGGATCGGTCGATCGAGCTCGCGGCGGAGATGGACGTGGGTTGGTCGTCCGCTCGCGTCGATCACCGGCACCTGGTCGACGTGGTGCCGGTTCATCAGGGCAAGCACGTCCTCGGGGGACGTGTCGTCGTCGACGGTCCACGACCGACGGTCGGGCAGGATCGAGAGTCGCTCGTCGAGTCCGTGGTGTTCGAGGAGCAGGCGTCGGAGGTCGCCGTCGGTCACGGTCCTGAGGAGCCGCCGGTCGTCGTCCACCAGCAGCAGGACCGTCCGCCCGGATCGGTTCATCCGATCGAGCGAGGCTCGGATCGTGTCCTCGCGGCGGATCAGGATGTCGTCGATGGCCATCATGCTCGGCTGGACCCCCAGAGTCTCATCGGCCGATTCCGTTCGGCCGCTTCGACAACCCCCGGCGGGGTGTTCAGCTCTCGGAATCCGGGGCGAGGTCGCGGGAATCCCCGTCGTCCTCGACCTTCAGCCACGAGGGCCGGAAGGCGGCCAGGGTGGCGGAGAACCACAGGACCGCCAGCGTCTGGCCCTGCGACTGCCACTGGTCGAACGCCGAGGCGACGATCCAGCAGATCAGCCCCGACAGGCCCAGGAGCCCGAGGGGAGGGGCCTCCTTGTTCCGATAAGCAATCGCGACCATCGTCCCGAGCAGGGTGCCGAAGATCATGACTCCGACGACCCCACCTTCGACCAGGGTCTGGAAGTACGCCGAGTGGGGCTGGTTGAAGACCGCGAGCTCCTCCCGTCGATCGTCGCCTCGGGCCTCCTCGTGGAGCACGGGATCGGTCTCGAGGGCCCTGGCCGTGCCGCCGAGGCCGTAGCCGAGGACGGGGTGGTTCGGCCACTGGCGAACGCAGGAACGCCACCAGAGGAGTCGGATGTTCGTCGGGGCCTTCTCCTCGAACGACTCGACCGCCTCGGCGACGTTGTCCTCGATCAGGTCCATCGTCCCGATGCCGGCGATGCCGACCGAGCCCGCGAGCGCGACGGACGCCAGGACGATGGTGGGGGTCGTCGGGACGATCCTCCGGCCTCGGAGGATGCTCAACGGGATCACGACCAGGAGACTCGCCCCGACGGCAAGGACCGCCGCACGCGACTCGCTCAGGAGGATCGCGGTGCAGATCGGGACCAGTGCCGCGAGCCAGAGGCGATTCCGGAGCACTCCGGAGAACACCGCGACGATGATCCACGGAACGCCCGCGGCGTACCAGAGCGCGATCCGGCGAGGATGGGTGTCGAGCCCGGCGAATCCCCAGGTTCCCAGGTCGATGCCGACCAGGAGCATCGCGATCGCGTGGAACGTCGCCTGGAGGACGGTGCCGGCGAGGACCGCGACCAGGAGTGATCGCCACCGATCCATCAGCGGCCAGAGGAGCGGGATGAGTGCGAGCCACATCTGGGCTCGAACCTGGTGCCAACCGGTCCGGAGATCGCTCGACCAGGCGAGGCTCAGGGCGAGGAAGCCCACCCAGACGAGCGCGGGGATCATCACGACCCGAGGCGCGGACGGCAGGTAGGCCCGCCAGAAGAGCATCCGAACGACGCCCCAGCCGACGAGGCCGAACATGACGGTCCCCGCCAGCTTCCCGTTCACGGGGAGCGTGACCAGCACCGCGATCGCGAGGGCGAAGTGGATGCGGTCGCCGAAGCGATCCTTCCCGGCGAGTTCGCCGAGGGATCCTGGGCCGGTGAAGGAGGTCATCGAGCAGAGCCTATCGCAACGCTTCGCGGGATCTCAGCCACGACCGCCAGCAGAAGACCGTCCAGCACGCGGTCGAGAGATCCCGGCGGCCGGCCTGGACGCCGTCGAAGAGCTCGGCGACCGCCCCCGGCGAGAGCGGATCCTCGGCGGGCTCGAGCATCATCGCGGCCGCCCGGTCCCGAAGCGGGCCTCGAAGCCAGTCGTGGATCGGGACGGCGAAGCCTCTCTTGGTGGCGCGATCGGGGAGTCCGAGGTCGCGCAGGGCCGCCCGCACCGGGGCGCGTCCACCTCCGCGATCGAAGAGTTGGTCGGTGCCGAGGCGCCACGCGTGCTCCATCACCTCGCGACCGAGGAACGGGGCGCGATGCTCGAGGGCGACCGACATCGTGCCGGCATCGACCTTGCGCAGCGGGTCGTCGGGCAGGTAGGTCCTGAAGTCGAGCATCATCACGCCGCGGGCATCGCGTGGTTCGACCGCGACGCCGTCCCAGGGCGAGGTCGGCACGCCTCCGGTCGCCGCCCGTTCCCGGGCCCGGTCGAGCGCATTCGGATCACCCGGTCGGGGCCGCAGCACGCCGGCGGCGTCCCCCTGGGTCGATCGGAGCCCGAGGTAGTCGATCGCGTC